>BDTT01000118.1 GCA_002897995.1 bacterium BMS3Bbin10
GTCCGCTCGCCAGCCATAAGGTGCAAGGGGTGTTGCGGCGCGGCTGGCGCGCCATGCGGCGGCGTCAGCAGATGAACGATGTCGATAACGCCAAGCGCCAGGCGCGCCATCATTATGATTTGTCCACCGGACTCTATGAGCTGTTTCTCGACGATGATCTGAACTATAGCTGCGGCTTTTACCGCTCGCCCGACGACACTCTGGAAGAGGCGCAGGCCGCAAAGCTAACGCGCGCCACCGCAAAGCTCGGGCTGAAGCCGGGTATGTCGGTTGTGGAAATCGGCGGCGGGTGGGGCTCCTTCGCCATTCGGCTGGCGAAGGAAGGCGCGCATGTCACTTCCATCAATGTCTCACCGGAACAGATCGCGATTGCGAAGAACAAGGCGGCTGAGGCCGGCGTCGCGGAGCGCATCGATTTTGTTCGACAAGATTATCGCGAAGTCAGCGGACAGTTCGACCGGGCGGTTTCAGTGGGCATGATGGAGCATGTGGGCATCGGCCATTTCGACGAATATTTCGGCAAGGTCCGAGATCTTCTCAAAAGCGACGGCTATGGCTTCATTCATTCCATCGGCCGGATGACGCAACCCGGTACGACGGGTCCGTTCTTTCGCAAATACATCTTTCCCGGGGGGTATGTGCCGGCGCTGTCGGAAACTTTTGAAGCGCTGGAGCGCCAGGGGCTGTGGGTCGCCGATATGGAGGTGCTGCGGATGCATTACTACTACACGCTGCGCGACTGGCGGACGCGCTTCGCATCCAACCGGGAGGCAGCCAAAGCACTCTATGACGAACGCTTCTGCCGGATGTGGGAGTTTTATCTCGGTGCGGCGGAACTGGGGTTCCTGCACGGATCCAATATGGTCTTTCAGCTGCTTGTGTCGCCGCAGCGCGATGCGGTCCCGATTGACCGGAATTTCATCGCCGATGCGGAGCGTGAAATGAGAGCCGGGCCCTAAGACGAGATCGGCGCGTCGGGAAAGGCCAGTTGTTCGCGCGCCCGCCATTCATCCGTCACGTAGTTGATGATGATGGATTTCCGCACTCCCTCGATGGTGCGTGGCTCAAAGCCGTGGAAGGTGTCGTCGGCGGGGATGAATACCAGCGCGCCGTTTGGCTCAAATGGCGAGCGGCCCACATGCTTCTTGTCTGCATCATAGATGTCGGTTCCCAGTTCCTTGTGGGATGGGTCCTTTGACAGATAGACCAGCATGGTGAAGTTTTTCACGCCAAGATCGGAATGGGGCTCCAGCCAGAAACCGCCTGTATCCTGCGCATATTCGATGCGCAGATAGGTGCCCTCCAGATCGGTGCCGAAATGTTGCGCCACGCGGCCGGTCACGCGTTTGTCCTGAAGCGCTTCGGCAAGAGCCGCGCAGCAGGGGAATCTCTTCCGGTTCTCGACGTCGAAATAGGTGCGCGTCTTATTGTGCAGCTCGCGCTTGCCCGATACGCCTTCCAGATCGGGCGCCTCAAGCGGCAGAGCCAGAATCTCATCAAGCACGTCTTCGGGCATACAGTGTATCAAATTCCAATGGGTGTAGGGCTCGTCGTTGCGTTTGCCTTCATCGAAAGATTTCAGAAGGCAGCGAACAACATCTTCTTTTGAACTGGCCATGACCAAACTCCCTCAAGGAGCAATGCACCCGCATGCGCCTGCGCCGTTGCCGGGCCGGGCGCCGGCCGGCTCACCTTCGGCTGGTTGTGTAGCACCGGGCCAATTGGAAGTGCAAATGATCCGCTGTCGCGGACCATTTTTGTTCAGTTAAAACGCACCCAGTGAATGTGGCTGTCCGCAATTTTGCTCTCGAGCGGCTCTTCGCCTGGCTCGGGGCCCTGGGCGCGGGCGGGCGCGTCATCCCTCAGGCATTGTGCCATCAGCTCAAGAAGCGACGCATGGAGCTGGCGTTCAGCATCCATTTGCGGCGGGTTCTTCGCCAGGAAGTCCAGTATGTCTGCATAGTCCGGCATCGGCTCACCCTGTCCCGATTCTTCGCCGCCCCGGAAACCTTATGCGCTGTGTGTTGTGTCGAAACTTTGGCTGATCCATGGAAACATCTTGACCGTGATTGAGGCTCAAATGCTCAAATTGTGTCCATTGACCGGGGTGTAGTTCCTTTGCCTCGAACGCGCGTTGTGCAGAGAGAGCCTGAGCCCTAAGGTGTCCGCCAATTTCTTGATGGAGGAAATGAGGGAATGATCGACCTTTACACATGGTCGACACCAAACGGGCGAAAGGTGTCGATCATGCTCGAGGAATGCGCCCTGGAATACAAAGTGCATCCCATAAATATCGGTATGGACGAACAGCATCACCCCGACTTCCTCGCCATTGGCCCGAACAACAGAATTCCGGCAATCGTCGACGCGGGCAACGGATTCTCTCTCATGGAGTCCGGCGCGATCCTGATGTATCTGGCGGAGAAAACGGGTAAATTCTGGCCGCAGGATTTCGAGACCAAATGGCGCACGGTCGAATGGCTGATGTGGCAGATGGGCGGCGTCGGTCCGATGATCGGGCAGGCGCATCATTTCCTCAAGAGCAACAAGGGTGTGAGCGAATATTCCGAACGGCGCTATTATGATGAGGCCGAACGGCTTTACGGCGTGCTCGACAGGCGCCTTGAGGAAAATGAATATATGGCCGGCGCGGAATACACGATCGCCGACATTGCGACCTGGCCATGGATTTCCCGTTTTGAATGGCACCAGGTCGATATGAACGAATTTCCCAATGTGGTGCGCTGGTACATGGCGATCGCTGCTCGCCCGGCGGTCGAAAAAGGGTATCATGTGCCGATTGAGCAGCCCGGCGGCATTCCGCTGCCGTAACTTCACAGCCCAGGCGGGGAAGGACTTCTTTCATGATTGCAGAACATAATTTTTACGGCGTTATCGCGCCGGTTCTGACGCCTTTTGGCGACGATGGGGCCCCGGACGCGGTGCGCTATTTGGCCCATGCCAAGTGGCTCCTGGCCGAGGGTTGCACGGGCCTTGCGCCTTTCGGCACCACGGGCGAGGCAAACTCGCTGGGTCTTGAGGAGCGGATCGGTTTGCTGGATGTGCTCGTTGATGGCGGAGTTGATCCCGCCCTTCTGATGCCGGGCACCGGACTTTGCGCGCTTTCCGACACCGTCACCGTGACCCGCCATGCCGTGGAAAAGGGCTGTGGTGGCGTCATGATGCTGCCGCCCTTCTACTACAAGGCGGTTTCTGACGATGGGCTGTTCGCCTATTATTCGGAATTGATCGAGCGGATTGGCGACAAGCGTCTCAAAATCTACCTCTACCATATTCCGCCCGTGGCCCAGGTTGGCTTGTCGGTGGAGTTGGTCGGGCGTCTCATCGAGGCCTACCCCGATACGGTTGTCGGCCTGAAAGATTCCTCCGGTGACTGGAACAACACCAAGGCGCTGCTGGATGCCTATCCGGGATTCACGATTTTTCCGGGCTCGGAAATCTTCCTGCTGAAGGGCATGCGCAATGGCGGGGCGGGCTGCATTACCGCCACGGGCAACGTGAATGCGCGCATGATCCGCAACGTCTATGACAATTGGCAAACGGACAGAGCAGATGACCTGCAGGAAGAAATCACTTCCATGCGTATGACCATTCAGGCACGCCCCATGATCCCGATGCTCAAATCCATCGTTGCTCATTTCGGCAATGATCCGGGCTGGACCAATGTGCGCCCGCCATTTCTGCAACTTGATGCGGCGCAGGCACAAGCCGGTATCGAGGAACTAACCGAGCAATATGGCTTCGAGCTGAAAGCCGCCTGAATCGAAAAAGGGAAGCTACGCAATCAAGGCATAGCTTCCCCGATCTTCCCAGTCAGGTCGCTGGTTGTTACCGGCGCTTCAGGACATGGAGCGCCGGCGCCGACTTGGCGAGCCGCACGAGATTGATGAATTCGGCGCGGTAGCCGAATTCGTCCTTGCCCCTGGCGCTTTGCGCCAGAGCGATCACATCGTCATAGCTAAAGGCGCCGGTGTAGCGGCCGCCCCTGAGGATTTGCCCGAAGGCGGCGACAGCGGTCGCGAAGCGGGCCTCGACCGGCGCTGATTCGACCGTTGCATATTCGGCCCCTCCTGACCCTATCGGCATCGTGATAAGTTTGCTCTCATCTTCCCCGGGCAGTTTGTAGCGGATTTTCAGGAAACCGTATTCGTCTGTCTTGCCCGCTGCGGGCTTGGTCGCCGAAGTTCCATAGCGAAGCGCGTCAACTGAGAGGGACTTGGCTCCGACCGGCGTGATCTCATAGATCGCGGTGACCCTGTGCCCGGCGCCGATATCGCCCGCATCGACTTTGTCATTGTTGAAGTCCTCGCGTTTCAGCATCCGCGTCTCGTAACCGATCAGCCGGTATTCAGCGACCTTGAGCGGGTTGAACTCAACCTGCAGCTTCACATCCTTGGCGATGGGGAAGAGGGTCGAGCTTGCTTCCTCCACCAGGACCTTCCGCGCCTCGCTGAGCGTGTCGATATAGGCGGCGTTGCCATTGCCGTTCTGGGCCAGGGTCTGCATCAGGGCGTCGTTGTAATTGCCCCGGCCAAAGCCCAGTACGGAAAGAAAGACGCCTGTTTCACGCTGGCGCTCGACAAAACTTTTGAGTTCATTGCGGTCGGTAATGCCCACATTGAAATCGCCGTCGGTCGCCAGAATGACCCGGTTCACGCCGTCCTTTTTCAGATTCTGCCGGGCCAGTTCGTATGCCTGGCGGATGCCTTCCGCGCCGGCGGTGGAGCCGCCGGAATGCAGCTTGTTGAGGGCTTGAAGAATCTTGGCCTTGTCCTTGACCAGCGTCGGCTCAAGCACGGTCCCCGCATTGCCCGCATAGGTGACGATGGCCACCGTGTCGTCGGGGCGCAGCGTTTCCAGCAGGAGCTTCATCGAATTCACGACCAGCGGCAGCTTGTTCGGGGCGCTCATGGAGCCCGAGGTGTCGAGCAGGAACACCAGGTTGGAGGACGGCGCTTCTTCACGCTTCAGATCGAACCCGGCAATGCCGATATGCATGAGCTTCCGGTCCGCATTCCACGGCGAGGGAAAGACCGACACGCTCGCCTTGAAGGGAACCGATTTGTCGGCGGGTTTGGCATAGTCATAGGGGAAATAATTGATCAACTCCTCGACCCGCACCGCGTCCTTGGGCGGAAGCACATTGTTGATGAGCGAAGAGCGCATGAAGGAATAAGAGGCGGTATCCACATCGATGGAGAAGGTTGAAACCGGGTCCTCGCTCGCCACCTTCACAGGGTTTGGCGCGATATTCTCGAACCGGTCGCGGCCCTGATCCTGATAATAGCCCGGCGCCCTGCGATCGGGTTCCGCAATGCGGGGTCTAAATTGCGCCGGACTGCGGGCAATCCTTTTCCGGGCCGGGGCAAAGTCTTGCGCCGGGGCCTCAAACGACGGCAGTGCACCGGCGGCGGGCGCCGCGGGCCGGGCCTCGCTTCGCAGCCTGGCTATGGGCGGCGGCGCCGCTGATATCCGGGTTTCGCGATCTGTTTTGGCCTTGCCGGCGGCGCGTTCAAGTTTTTCCTTCGCCTTGCCGGCGGCTCCTTTGCCGCTGGAGCTGTCGACAACGGTGTCTTTGGAAATTTGAGGCGCTGGCGATGGCTGCGAACTGAACGGGTTATTCCAACTGCCGGTCTGAATGTAGGTTGCGCTCATTGCCGCGATAACAAGCGCGCCGAGGCTGGCGCCGCCTGCCAATGCTGGTGTCAATCTCATGGATCGTCTCCCGATAATGGTTTCATACACAGCGGTTGCTGTGTCCATGAGACGTGTCCCCGGCCGGGTTCCTTGGGCTTGGGCTGAATTTTTTTCATCGAAGGCCGTCATCGCCCGCTCGATCGCGAGTTTTTTTGCGCTTCTGCGGGGGGCGAGCGGCGGCTCCTGCCCGAACGCGTCCTTCAGCTTTTTGATGTCGTCAGTCATTGATGGTTTCCACCATGGTCTTCAGTTTCTTGCGTATCTCATGCATGCGCCACGACACGGTGCTTTCCGCGCAACCCAGGGCTTTAGCCGCATCGGCGTGGCTTAAATCTTCCGCCAGAACGAGGATCGCCGTCTCCCGCAGTTTCGGTTCCAGCGAGGCGACCGCCTGGCTCAGCCAATCGAGCCTGTCCGCGTCATGGCGCTGGTCGGCCTCGCCATGTTCGCGAAAGACCGCAAAGTTCGCCTGCAATGTCTGGCTCGACTTCAGTTTTCGCGCATGGTCGCGGCAGGCGTTGACGACCACCCGGTAGAGCCATGTTGTGAACTGGCTTTTTCCACGGAAGGACCGGAGTTTGCGCGCCAGTCCCAGACAGACATCTTGCGCGATGTCCTCGGCGTCCTCGACGTTGCGCGTGAAGCGAAAGGCAAACCTGTAGGCTGTATCATAGTGCCGCTCCAGAAGCTGCTGGAACGCCGCGCGGTCGCCCGTGCATGCCCGTTCTGCCAGTTCACGATCATCGTTGGTCATGGGTCTTCGTCTATATGACGCGCGAAAGATGCAATTCCTTGGACCGGCCGGAAATATTTTTTGTTGGCTAGGCGGAGTTATTTCGGATTTCGCTCAGCGTCGCCGTTGGCGTTATGGCTTCCGGGTCGATTTTGAGCTCGATCACGGTTGGCCTGTCCGCATTAAGAGCCGCATCGAAAATGGAAGCAAAATCCGCTGTTTTTAATACGGTTTCTCCATTTGCACCAAAGCTGCGCGCATAGGCCGCGAAGTCGGGATTTTGCAATTTTGTGCCTGAAACCCGGCCTGGATAGTTGCGCTCCTGATGCATGCGGATGGTGCCATACATGCCGTTGTTCACGACGATGATGACAATCGGCAGATTATAGCGAACGGCTGTCGCCAGCTCCTGTCCGTTCATCAGAAAACACCCGTCCCCCGCGTAACAAACCACCTTTCGCTCCGGCGCCGCGAGCTGGCCGCCGATAGCGGCCGGGAGGCCGTAGCCCATCGTGCCCGAGGTTGTGGCAAGCTGGCTGTGATGCCCCTTGTACTGCGTGTAGCGATGAACGAAGGCCGTATAGTTTCCCGCGCCATTGGTGATGATCGCATCGTCCGGCAGGGCGTCCGAAACATGGGTTACGATCTGTTCGAGTTTGACATCCCCGGGCGTTTCGCGCGGGAGCGAGAAAGCCTCGTAGCCGGCGCGGGCGTTTCTGGTCCAGCCGGCCCAGGGAATGGATTTGGGCGGCGTCAGGCCCGAAAGGCGCGCGGCGAACGCATGCAGCGAGCAGGTGATGGGAATATCCGCGCGATAGACGCTGCCGATTTCTTCCGCGCCGGGATGGACATGAATGAGCTTTTGCCGCGGGGCAGGGGGCGTGAGCAGAGTGTATCCGCTGGTGGTTATTTCCCCCAGTCGCGGCCCCATCGCCAGAATGAGATCGGCCGACCTGATTTTCTCGGCGAGCGCCGGATCGATCCCGATCCCCGCGTGTCCGGCATAGTTCGAATGGCGGTTATCCATGCAGCTCTGGCCGCGGAACATGGCGGTGACCGGCAGATTCCATGCCTCGGCAAAGGCGGTGAGGTCATCTCGAACCCGCTGGCTCCAGCCCGGTCCGCCAACAATGAGGAGCGGGCGTTCGGCTTTCGCAAGCGCATCCGCCACCGCCGCCATATCCGCCTCGCCCGGATGTGCTTCGGCTGTGCGCGAAGCCGGAACAGTGGCCGCATCGCTCGCCGCGCTCAGCATGTCCTCGGGCAGGGAAAGGACCACCGGCCCCGGCCGGCCCGACAGGGCGGTATGGGTGGCGCGGGCGATATATTCGGGAATGCGGGCGGTGTCGCGGATTTCCGCCGCCCATTTGGCCAGCGGCGTGAACATGGCCGGGAAATCGACCTCCTGGAATGCTTCGCGGCCGAGCATGTCTGACCCTGCCTGGCCGACGAACAGGATCATCGGAGTGGAATCCTGGCGCGCGACATGAACGCCGATCGCCGCATTGGTTGCGCCGGGTCCGCGCGTGACGAAGGCGACGCCGGGCCGGCCGGTCATCTTGGCATAGGCGTCGGCCATCATCGTTGCGCCGCCCTCCTGCCGGCAAACGATGGTGCGAATGTCATTCTGCCCGTGGAGCCCGTCGAGTGCGGCAAGAAAACTCTCGCCGGGCACGCAAAATGTCATGTCGCAACCCTCTTCGCGCAGCTGATCGACGAGAATCTGGCCTCCGTGGCGCATGATGTTTCGCTCTTCCTGTTAAAGTTGGATTGCCCCCGACGAGGGATCGGATATCCGAATTTTACCATTGCGGAGGATAAACGGAACCTCCCTATTTGCGTTTCGCTCCCATACTCCCCATATTTACCGGAGCGGCGTGGCATAAAGCGGCTGCGCTGAGATAAATTTGGGCGAATTGGCCGAGAGTGTTGGCTCCGCCGGTTCGGCATTCAAGGCGCTGAAGCCTGTCTTCGGAGGGATGATGGAAATGAATCTTCAACATAACAAACTTACCTACGGCGCTCCGCTGACCGCAATAGCCGTTTCGGCGATGTTGCTGATGGGTAGCGCATCTGGTGCGAACGCATGGCACTATGGTAAGGCGCATGGTGTCGGAGGGTTGCTTGGCGGCGCCATTGTCGGCGGTGCGATCGGCGGTGCCGTCAAAGGCAAGAAAGGCATTCTGCCGGGCGCGGCAATTGGCGCCGTTGTCGGCGGTGTCGCAGCGGGCAGCCGTGCGAGGCCTGCGCCGCGACCGCGGCCACGTGCATATTATCCACCCGCGCCAGTGTATGGCAGAGGTCTGGTGTATGATATTCAGGCGTCTTTGTCGCGGCTTGGATACAATCCCGGCCCTCTTGACGGTGCCTATGGCCAGCTTACGGCCGATGCCATCGGTTCCTTCCAGTATAACAGTCAGCTTCCTGTCACCGGGCGGCCTTCCGAGGCGCTCCGCTATCAGTTGAAGCAGGCCGGCGGTTAGTGCGCATCGCCGGTAAGCGGGAACCGGTTACCGGAAAAACGATACGCATAAACAGAAAGTCAGATCGCGGTTTTGATTCCATCAAAACATGAAGCGATCTAATACCGGTCTTCGTCCGGAATTTCCGTAAAGCGGGCGCCCAGGGTTAAATCCCTCGGGCGCCCTTCCTCCATGCACCGGAAACGGTATCGTTCGACGCGCGATTGAATCACGATCACGTGGGCAGTCATGAACTGGCCGAAATTTCCGGTATCAATTTCCGGCGTCCGGGGTGATGTGAATTCGAAGAAATGGCCTTTCAGGGAGAACCTCATGAACCGATTGTATAAAGCTGTCATTGCCGCCGGCGCGCTCAGCGTTGCGGCGGCGGCTACCGCTGCCGCAGGTCCGGTCGAAGATCGCCAGGAGTTGATGAAATCCGTCGGTAAATCGATCAAGCTGTCGGTACGGATGGCCAAGGGCGAAGTGCCCTATGACGCCGCCGCCGCCGCCGCCGCAATGCAGACGATCAATGGCGTGCCCGACAAGTTCACGAAGCTTTTTCCTGAAGGTTCCGATATGCACCTCAAGACCACGGCCGCGCTCAGGATATGGGAAGACATGAAAGGCTTTCTGGCAAGGGCCGCGGACATGAAGGCCGCCAGCGCAAAGGCCAGGGTTGCCGCGGGCCAGGGTCAGGACGCATTCAAGGCGGCCGTCCTCGGTCCCGTTCTGAAGACCTGCAAAGCATGCCATGATACCTATCGCATCAAGAAGAATTAACTCCGGCGTGAGCGGCGCGGTCCGGTAAGAACGGACTTTAACAGCTGTTTAGGGGAGGGGCGCATGCGCGGCGTAGCGTGGACCGGCGTTTTGCTTGGCATACTCGGTGCGTTCGTGAGCCTGGCGCCTGTCGCGCGGGGACAGGTGCCTGCTCCAGGCGCGGTCGCGCCCAATCTTAAGAATGGCGAGACCATGTTCAATGCCGGGGGGTGCGCGTCGTGCCATGCGGCCCCGGCATCGGCAAAATGCGACGGCCCCAAGATCAAGGACAGGCTCATGCTCGCCGGCGGGCGCTGCCTGAAAACGCCGTTCGGCATTTTCTATGTGCCGAACATCTCTCCGGACAAGGAAAGTGGAATTGGCGGCTGGTCCGTGGCCCATTTTGTCAAGGCCATGCGGCAAGGCCTGTCACCGCAAGGTGAACACTACTATCCGGCCTTTCCCTACACATCCTACCAGCGCATGTTTGTCAAAGACCTGACAGATCTGAAAGCGTTTCTCGACACCCTGCCCGCGGTCAAATCAACGGTGCCGGATCACGATCTGAGGCTTCCCTTCAGGTTGCGCCGGACTCTGGGCATATGGAAGTGGCTGTTTCTGGACGGCAAGACCTTCCAGCCGGACCCGGGCAGGAGCGCACAGCTCAATCGCGGCGCTTATCTGGTGGAGGGCCCCGGTCATTGCGGTGAATGCCATTCCCCGCGCAATCCCCTTGGCGGGATCATTCCGGACAAAAAATATTCCGGTGCCCCAAATCCGGAAGGCAAGGGCATCATCCCCAATATCACGCCCCATAAATCCGGCATTGGAGATTGGAGCCAAAGCGATATTATCACCGCGCTGGAGACGGGACTGACCCCATCCTTTGATACCTTTGGCGGAACAATGGTAAAAGTTCAGGAAAACATGGCGAAGTTGAGCGGAGCGGACCGGGCCGCCATCGCCGCCTATCTTGGATCGCTCGCTCCAATCCCCGGTTCGGTCGGTAAATCCCGCAACAATGACGGTGCGGGCAAAGCGGAAAAGCCGTGAGTTTATTGAATTTTCAGTTTGGCTGCCGGGCGGCGTCCTGGCGTATATTTGCCGCCGTTTTTGCGTTCGCCATCGCATTTGCCGCCGATGCAGTGGCGGAAAACCGCGCTCTGATCATCTCTCTGGACAGCTACGCAGACCCCAAACTTTCCGGATCGCCATCGGGATTGGCGAAAAACGATGCGGCCTCGATTCGCAAACTTCTGATTGAAAAACTTGGCTACAAGCCCCGACAGATCAAGACGCTTCGCAACAAACAGGCGACCAAAGCGGCAATCCTGACCGCTATCGCCAAATGGCTTGGACCCGTCCCTCCCGGGGCCGCCGGACCCAAAAAACTGAAGGGCGTTGATGAAAGCGGGGCGCTGAAAAAAAAGAAAACGGGTAAGAAAAAACGCCGGGCAAGAAAGAAAAAGCGTAAACCCCGCTCCAGGACCTTCCGGTCCTATCTCTATTATTCGGGCCTCGGCTATGTCCAGCGCGATACCGATGGAGACGAAAGGGATGGACTGGATGAAACAATCATACCCTTTGATGCGCGGGTCAGCGAAATTGGGGGTGTGGATCAGATCAGCGGCATGATCTCCGATGATGAGTTGAGCGAAGCAATCGGGAAATTCACCGGACGGCACACGACGCTTGTCTTCGATACGAGCCATGCAGCGCCGCCCGCGCGCGGCGAGGGCTCGGCCGGCGAGGAGATTTTGCGCCTGCGCTCGCCGCGCCTCAACAGTGCTGCCGCAAAGATCAGTGAAAGCCCCGCCGGGGCGCCGCAAAGGGGAGAGGGGGGGCTGGTCGAAACCGCGATCAAGCGCGGCTCTCTCACTCTCTGGTCCGCAGCCTCGGCGGGGCAGACCGCACTTATCGCCGGCGAAGACAGCGTTCCGCGAGGTTTGTTCACATTGCTCTATGTGGAGGGCCTCATGGAAGGCAAAGCGGACGCGAACGCAAACGGCATCATCTCCAATGCCGAATTGCTGCGCCATGTGATGGATGGATCATCCGCTTATTGCCGGGCTTCAAGGCACCGGTGCAAGCTGGGACTGCGGCCCCGGCTTGACCCGGCGGATGCATTTGGAAGGACAGCATGGGTCAATCGCAAAAAGGTGACGCGCGCGCGGGAGCGGCGCTTGAGCGTTACGCGGCTGGCCGACTTTCTTGGCGCGCGGACGCAGACCGATTTCGAACTCAAGCAAATCCCCCCGTCACCGCTGAAAGTCGGCATTTCCGATATCCGGTATCAGCTGCTCAGCCCGTCCCGGGGCTATCTTGTGCTGCTGAACCTGACAGCCCGCGGAGAGCTGTTTCAGCTCTACCCCAACCAGTATGCCGGCAAGGATGAAAATGGCTTCGGCGGTCAGCTAAAGGCCAACGTGCCGCTTCTTGTACCGGAAGATTCCTATGGCGTGCGGCTGAGCGCAACGGTTCCCGAGAAGGGCCATATCGTGGCCATCGTAACGGCTGATCCGGTCAGGTTCGACGCCTCCGTTACCGACCGCAGCATAGCCTCGATTTCCGCTGACGAGGCGATCCCCGTTTATCTGGCCCGGCTGGCGGCTGCCTTGCACGCTCCCTCCGGTATCCGGTCAGAAAAATCGAAATCCGGGCCCGTGCGCTGGTCGGTCGTGACCTTGCCTTACGAGATCCTGCCCTATGAGATAACGCCATAAATCTGAATGGCGGAAATGGCGTGGCGAACTTAATTAACGCCAGTTGCATTCTCCGGCTTTCCGCAAACCGCGTCCTTACGTTATCATCTGAAAATTCGTGATTGCCGTGCGGAGCGCCGGATAAGGTGCGCAACGGGCTTCGCCGCGACGCGGATTGCTGGCGTAGCCGTGTGTAGCGTTAAGGAGGAGGCCGCGATGGACAACCCGTCCAGGTGGTTAAGTTCTGCCGGTCTTGTGGCCACTCTTCTGGCGGCGCTGATCATCCTCTCATTGACCGGTTTTTCCGCCGGCGCGCGGGAACAGGGGATGGCGGAAAGCCAGGAGCCAGGCCAGTCAATCAAACTCGCCCAGTCCTACTATTACCCCTACTACCCGCAAATCCGCCGGAAGCGGAAGCCGCGCAGGCGGCGGGCTGTCAAGAAATGCAAATCGCCCTGGACCTATTCACGCGGGCTGCGCCGATGCATCTGCGTGAAGGAGGGCTACGCCATATCCGAAGGGCGTTGCGTCAAGGTCGCGGAAATCTGTCCCGTGAACGCGAAGTGGTCAGATGAAGCGAAAAAATGCCTGTGCGAGGATGGATTCCTTAAAAGTGGTTCTCAGTGTATCGACCCGAATGCAGGTGTCGTGACTTACGATCCGGCCGGCCAATCCCGGTGTTTGTGGCCGCGGGTGAAATCAGAAGACGGAACCGGCTGCAGCTGTGCCCCCGGCTATAAAGAGGATTCCGGCCGTTGCGCTTTGAGTGATGCGCCTGACCGGGCGGAGCCGCGCCGCGCGCCTCCGAACCAATTGCTGACCGGTGAAATCCCGGTCGTCCAGCAGTGTTTGAAGGAGGCCGGATATTTGCGGGCGCCCGTGCGCGAAAGCATGGGCAAAAAGGCCTGGACGGCGTTCTGGTTCTTCAAACAGGATTACTCGGTGGGCCGGACCCCGGAGGGCGTTTACAACCCCAAGGCACAGCATAAACTGTTCACGCTCTGCCCGAAGACAAGCAGTCAGCTTGCCCTGCTTCCCGCCAGGATTGCCCCACCGGCAGATGTTCCCCGGTCCGGTGTGCCCCTTGAGCGCTCTCGAAATCAGCCAAAGCCGCAGCAGCCGGTCGCTTCACTGCCCGCACCGGCGGAAATAAAACCCGCGCCGGAAGTGAAATCCCCGGTCAAGAGGGTTTATGCGCGCCCTGAGGCCGGCTGCCTGCCAAGTGACCTCCACACTCTGATCGTCGGTACATACGGACGCCGGCCCAACCTCAAGAAGTGCACGCAGACCTGTATCGCCATGCCCGCGAATATCACCAGGAAGGAAATAAAGGAGTATGAGTCCAAACGCGGAATCCGGTGGTGCCGCGACTGCATCGAACTCAGCACCCAGTTGCCGCTGGAGGAAATTTTGCGGCTCGAGCGCGGCGCGAATGTTCAGGTCTGTACCCGGCCGCCTTCACGGTTGCTGAAATGGTCAGGTCTGGCCGCTTCCGGCCGCGGGGCCTATACTAGGGTGCGCGCCCTTTATACGCCCTTCCCGCCGGGCACCGACCATGACGCAGACATAGCCGTCGTTATCGGCAACAGAACCTATCAGAACGGTTTGCCGGTCAACGCCAGCGCCAGCGCAAGCGCGGGCGCGCTCTATGCGGTCCTCACCGAACATCTGGGATACCGTCAGGAAAACGTCATTGATTTGCGCGACGCTTCGCTGAAGCAGCTGACAAAGGTCTTCGGCTCGAAGGAAGATCACAAGGGCGATCTCTGGCGCCGTGTTCAGAGCCAACCCGGCGCGCGGGTTCTGATCTACTATGCCGGGCATGCGGGAACGCGCTCTGACCAGAGCGACAGCTATCTGCTGCCGGTGGATGCGGTCAAATATCGTGAAGAGCGCGCCTCCTACGCCATGTCTCTGCTATATGCCAATCTCGAGAAGCTGGGGGCGAAGTCGGTATTACTGCTTCTCGAAGCCGGATTTGGCCGGGACCTCAGCGATTTCGTTTTCCCTCCGAACCTGCCGGGAATGCAGGTGAGCGCCCTGCCGGCCAAACCGGTGCCGGGCCTGACGGTGCTCTCGGCATCCGACCGGGACCAGAAAACGCTTGATGATCCGAAATACGGCATAGGCCTGTTTACACGGTATCTGATCGAGGGTCTTGCGGGGCGGGCCGATCTTGAGCCGATCGGCAATCGTGACCGCGCGATAGATGCAGTCGAACTCTATGCCTACACGTCGCATATGGTGCGGCTGGCGGCGCGAAAATCATTTGGATTGCTGCAAAAGCCGACAATCAGCCAGCAAGGGAATTTGCGTATCACCCGCGTGCAGGCGCAAGGTCAATAGCTCCCGGCGCGGAACATTATTTTTTGGCCATGGCCTCGAGCTTTTCCGAACGGATGGTGTTGCGGTGGAGGGCTGCGTCTTTTTTCGCGTCCATGCCGAAGGCGACAGCCATGAGCTGGCTGTAGAACACGACCGGAATCTGGTGGTTGGTCCCGTATTTCTTGTTGATTGCGTCCTGGTACATCTCGACATTGGTCTGGCACAGCGGGCAGGGCGTCGAAATGACGTCGGCTCCGGCCTCGACCGCCGCCTCGACGATGCGTTTGATGAGATGCAAAGTGCGCTCCGGGCTCATCACCGCCACGGAGCCGCCGCAACAGTTGGTTTTGACGTCGAACTCAACGGCCTCCGCGCCGCAGGCCTCGGCAAAATCGTCGAGGAAGTTCGGATCCTCGTAGGTGTCGTATTTGCCGCCGTCGTCGGTGCCGGCGAAGGGCCGCACGGTCTGGCAGCCGACATAGCCCGCGACCTTCAGTCCCTTGAGCGGGTTTTTCACGCGGCTTTTGATTTTGTCCACACCGATGTCGTTGACGATCACTTCGCACATATGGCGCACCTGAAGATCATCGTCATAGGAAAGGTCCGCCTCGGCCAGAGCCTCATTGACCCCGGCTCGCAGTTTCACATCCTTCTTGATCTTCTCATTGCCGCCATGGGTGTTGAGATAACAGGCGGCGCAGGCGGTGACGACATCCTGCTTGCCCTGCCCCTGCGCCTTGGCGAGATTACGGCCGGTGAGAGTCATGTTGGGCAACTGCCCGCCGCCGATGCGACCCACCGACGCCCCGCAGCAGTTCCAGTCATCAAGCTCCTCCAGCTCCAGCCCGATCTCCGGCGCCACGGCACGGATCGATTCGTCCAGATGCAGGGAACTGCCCTGCGAGGAGCAGCCCGGATAAAAGGTGAATTTCGTGCCGGCTTTGCCTTTGGCAGCCATGGGTCTAGCTCCCGCTCTCGCGTTGTTCGATCTCGGCGGCTTTTTTGAGAATCGCCTGAAGACCCTTCTTGTCCTTGACCTTGTGCGGCATGCCGAGATGCATGCGCCCGGCCTTGATCATGCAATATGCGATTTTCAGATTATCCAGACTGCGCCGCATGCCCTCCTTCAGGCCGAAGGAGAAATAGTAACGCGCCGTCACCAGCCGTTCGTCCGTCCGGCCCCACGTCTTCGCGCTCCACCAGAAGGACTTGGAGAAACGCGTATTGTCGTTCGGATTCGCATAGCCCAGTTCAACTGACTTGGCGGCGAGATCCTGGAGGATGTAGGTCACCGGAACCCCGCGCGGGCACCGGACCACGCACCGGTAGCACGATGTGCAGCTCCACATGGTGTTGGAGGTCATCACCTCCTCTTTCATGCCGGCGCGGATCATCATGAAAAGTTTGCGCGGGCCGTAATCCATCTGGGTTCCGATGGGGCAGGACCCCGAACAGACGCCGCACTGCATGCACATGGACAGCTTGTCGCCGCCATCGACATTGTCACGCACCCAGCGGGCGAAACCGAGATCGTATTTCCGGGCGGCGTCAGGCGCGGTCATGGCCTAAAATCCCTTGAACGGATTGGGTGGCATCGCGCCGATCTTGTCGGCGAATTCATTAAGAACCTGTGGCGCGCGCACCGAGTCGGCGATCGAGACCTCTTCCATCACGACGCGGTCTTCCTCCAGCATCATGCTTTTCAGCGTCTCGCCGACCGAGGACATGCGTTCCTCGGCGATGCCCGAGCCCTTGATGAAATGGCATTGATAGTCGTCGCCGGACTTGCAGCCCATCAACATCACGCCATCGAAGCCTTTCTCCAGCGCCGTCGAAATCCACAGCATGGTCACCGAGCCGAGGCAGCGCACCGGTATGATGCGAAGGTAAGGGCTCAATTGGCGGCGGTTGATGCCGGCCATGTCGAGCGCCGGATAGGCGTCGTTTTCGCAGGCGAGAACAAGAATGCGCGGCTTCTCGGCAAATTCGTCCGGAACCTCCACGGCGCCGATCATGTCGGCGACCATCTGCGGGTTGTAGTTGTCGAAGGTGATGGTGCGGACCGGGCAGGCGCCCATGCAGGTGCCGCAGCGCCGGCAGCGCGAGAAATTGATGTGCGGGCGTCCATCGGGATCCTCGTCGATGGCGCCGAACGGGCACTCGACGGTGCAGCGCCGGCATTTCGTACAGATGTCGTGGTTGATCTTCGGATAGGACAGATCGCCCGAACGCGGATGCACGGCAAGGGATTCATCAGCCGCGCGCATGGCCTGGATCGCTTTCAGCACCGCGCCTTGCGCGTCCTGCCGCGCCTCGCCGACAGTCATTGCCCGGCGCACCGGCCCGCAGGTGTAAATACCGGTGCGGCGGGTCTCATAGGGGAAGCAGATATAATGCGAGTCCGCGAACCCGTTGGCCAGGATCGGAATATGCGGGCCCTGACGGTATTGCAGGTTGAGGATCGGCCCGCCCGGCAGTGCGGGCTCATCATCGTCGGCGGCCTTGTCCGGCTCGGCGCCATTGCCGCCATTGACGAGTTTGCCGGAGAAGGTAATTGGCACCCGCGGGTCGATGTCGTCCTTTAACTGGTCCGCGCCGCTCTGGGAAGGCTCGCGGTCGATATCGGTGGAATTGGGGACCATGCCGGTCGAAATCACCACCATGTCGATGCCGGACATGGGCACTTCTCCACCCAGCAGATCGTCCCTGACCGTCACCGTCAGGTCGGACGAGATGGATATCACCTCGCCTTTCTGGAATACCACGCCGGCTTCCTGGGCCTCGCGGTAGAACTCTTCCGCCGTACCGTGCGCGCGCAGGTCCTCATAAATCACATAGACCATGGCGCCGGGTACCGCTTCGACCACCTGGAGCGCCTGTTTGATCGCGACCCGGTCGCTGACGCCGGACGAATAGGGCATGCGGTCCGCGCCGCCCGGTATGACGAAGGCGACCACATCCAGCGACTTCTTTTTTTTCGTTTTTTTCGACAGACCGGCACTGAGAATATCCTCGAATTCGATATCGGTGACGATGTGCGGCGACGATCCGTAGCCCAAAGGCTCAAGCTTTGCCGTGTCATAGGGACGCCAGCCGGTCGCGACAACAATGGCGCCGAACACGTCCCATTCATCGCCCTTGCCGTTTTGCAGCTGGACAGCGAATTCACCCGGTCCACCCTCGGTCCGGGCGACGGTTGTGTTTGTTTTGACGGTGATGGCCTTGTCGCCCATGACCTCCTTGATGAGATCGGGGAGGGGGTTTTCCTGAAGCCCGCGATAGGGGGATGCGTAGGGAATGTGCTTCGACCATTTGCCGGCCCAGCCGCCAAGCTCGCCGGTCTTCTCAACCAGCACCACATCGGCGCCGGTCTTCGACGCCTCGCGCGCGGCGCTGAGGCCGGTCACGCCGCCGCCGACCACAAGCAGCTTCATGCTCGATGCGCCGGGTCCGTGCGCCGCCGGCTTTTCCGTCTTTGCCGCCTTCGCCACCGCCATGCGGACATGATCGGTGGCCAGCATCTGCGTGTTTTCATCGCCCGCGGGCTGCGACCAGATCACCTGCTCGCGCAAATTCGCCCGGATCACCTGTGCCCCGAGCGCGTCGAATTCCTCGCACATGACGCGCGGCGAACAGGCGGCGATGATGGCCTGGGTGACTTCACCCTTGTCGATATCTTTCTTGATCTGCGCCAGGCCGTCTTCTCCGCAACACGCGTCGATGCGCCGGCAGAGGGGAACGCGCATCTCTCCGGTGACGGCCTGTTCCAGCTCATCCAGTGAAATCGCATCGGAAATACCGCACCCTTCGCAGAGGTAAACGGCCTGTTTTTTCTCGGTTGCTGCCATTTCTCCGCTCTCCTCAGCTCACGCCGCCGCGCACGGCCTGTATGGCCTTGAGCGCCGCCGCAGTCGCCGACTGGGTCGACAGCGCCACGTCGAACGGCCCGCCCGCCACGCCGGCCGAGAACTGGCCGCCGTCGTCAACCACGAATCCATATTCGTCCCGCGATATTCCATCTGGTGCGCTGCTTCCATTGAGGCTCGGCTCCATGCCGGTCGCCAGCACCACAAGATCATAGGGTTCGGCATAGATCTCCCGGTCGATCGTGCGCTCACCGCACAGGACCGGACGCCCGTCTTCGCCGATGTCGATATGGCCGGGCTTCGACTTGATGAACTTAATCTTCTCGTCCTGGCGCACGCGCTCGTAAAATTGGGACATTTTATCGTGCGCGCGAATGTCGATGTAATAAATGTCAACCTCCGCGTCGCCATGCTGCTCGCGCACATAGGCGGCGTGTTTCAGCGAGGCCAGGCAGCAGATCATCGAGCAGTAGGGCAGGTGATTGATGTCGCGCGAACCGGCGCACTGGATCAGCGCAACCTTTTTCACTTCCTTGCCGTTGGAAGGGCGCAATATCTTGCCGCCGGAGGGTCCGTCATGGCTGGCGAGGCGCTCCATCTCGACATTGTTGATGATGTCGGGGCTGTGGCCGTAGCTGTAGACTTCCAGTTTCCTCGCATCATAGGGCCGCCAGCCGGTGGCCCAGACGATCGCTCCGGCGTTGAGCTCGAATTCCTCGTCCTCCTGGCCGAAATCGATGGCGCCCGCGGGGCAGGCTTTTTCAAGTTTTTTTGCGTCCGCCGTTCCCTTGACGCCCGGGTCGATCACATAGCGCATCGGAAAGGCGTGCTCATGCGGCAGATAGGCCGCCGCCATCTTGTCCATCCCGTAATTGTAGCGGTTCGGAATCTTCTTCTTGACCACTTTGGCGCACTCACCGCAGCCATTGCAGTCCCGGGTGGTGTAAGTCGGCCGGGTTCTGACCTTGACCTTGTAGTCGCCGGCCTTGCCGGCAACGCTCAACACCTGCGACATGGTCATCACCTTGAGCCGGCGGTTGTTGCGGATACGCTGGTAGTTGATCTCCAGCCCGCAATTGGGATGGCACATTTTCGGAAAGTAGAGATTGAGGCGGGTGACGCGCCCGCCAAGCGCGGGGCCCTGCTCCAGCAGAACAACATCGAAGCCGGTCTCGGCGATCTCGATCGCCGCTGTAATGCCGGCGATCCCACCGCCGACGACGAGTACGGTCTGGCTCTTGATACCCTTCCGGGGGCCAAATATCTCTTTTCTCTTGGCGGCCACTGTTTTGGCGGCGGCGGCCGTTGCAGCCGCCTTTGCCGGGGACTCTTCAGCGCCGGCCTGACCGGCCGCCTCGCCCTGCTCGTCACTGACGGCGGCCTTGCCGCCTTCGGCGGCCGCCTGTCCGGGGTCCGCCCCCGCCGGCGCACTGGTCTGGGCATCGGATTCGGTCCCCGCCGCGCCGCCGCCCATGGTCCCCATGGCCTTGGCCGCAGCCTCCCTCGCTTCGCGTTCAAAAGCGGCGAACTCGTCTTCCTGATCGTCTTCGCCGGAGGCTGTGTCATCGGCGGGCGCAGGCGTTTCCGCCTTGGGTTCGGATTTCGCGGATGCCGCCGCGCCGCCGCTCATGGTCCCCATGGCCTTGGCCGCAGCTTCCCTCGCTTCGCGCTCGAAGGCGGCGAACTCGTCCTCAAGATCTTCCGCGCCATCAGGTGTGTCGCTTGCGGTCGCTTCGCCTGCTTTTGTCTTGCCGGAACCGGACTTGCCGCCCTTTGGCTTGTCATTGGCCATGATTGAGCCGCTTCCCCCTGGGCCTTGATTCGTTATAAACACAACTAGCGCAATAGCGCCGGTATGCAAAGGTACCAACATTCATATTTATGAATGTTATGGTATTACGATGCAACCGTCCGATATAAGATCGCGATTGCAGCTGGCACCGTCCAGTGAAATTTTGGAAGATTTACAAAGAGGGAAGCGACCCAATGCCGCAGCTTGTTCCACCGCATGGCCACGAAACGATCAAATCATTACTGCTGCCCGAGGCGGAAAGAGCCGATGAAATGGCGCGCGCGGCGAAACTCAACAAGGTGCCGCTCGATTCCAAGCAGATGTCCGACATATTCATGCTGGCGATGGGCGCCTATACGCCGCTTGACGGTTTCATGGGCCAGGAGGACTGGCGCGGATCGTGCCTGGACATGAAGCTGGCGAATGGCGTCTTCTGGCCGATCCCAATCACGCTTCCCGTGGACAAGGGCCTTGCCGACAGCATCCATGCCGGGGAGGAAATTGCGCTCACAGACGGTGATTCGGGGGCGATACTCGCTGTCATGGAGGTTCGCGAGAAGTATGTGATCGACAAGACGGTCGAGGCCGAAAACGTTTACCGGACAAGCGATCCCGAACACCCCGGTGTCGCGAAGGTGCTCGCCCAGGGAGAAGTTAACCTGGCTGGACCGGTGCGGGTTCTCAGTGAAGGCGATTATCCTTCGACCTACCCCGATCTTTATCTCCGTCCGGCGCAGTCGCGCGCCATGTTTCTGGAGAGAGGCTGGTCGCGTGTCGCCGCCTTCCAGACCCGTAATCCGATGCATCGCAGCCACGAACATCTGGCAAAGATCGCGGTCGAAGTGACCGACGGTGTCTTTGTTCACCAGGTGCTCGGGAAGCTGAAGGCCGGCGACATTCCGGCGGAGGTGCGCACGCGGGCGATCCAGGCGATGATCGATAATTATTTCCGCTCCGGAACGGTTATTCAGGCGGGTTATCCGATTGAGATGCGTTATGCGGGGCCGCGCGAGGCGCTGCTTCACGCTCTCATTCGCCAGAATTTTGGCTGCTCGCATCTGATTGTCGGACGCGATCATGCCGGCGTCGGCGACTATTACGGCCCGTTCGATGCGCATCATATCTTCGATGAATTGTGGGACGGCGCACTTCTCACCAGGCCGCTCAAGATCGACATCACCTTCTACTGCCGCAAGTGCTACGGCATGGCGACCGCCAAAACCTGCCCGCATGACCCGGAACATCATGTGTCGATCTCCGGAACCAAGCAGCGCGAAATGCTCTCCTCAGGTGCAGACATACCGCCGGAATTCAGCCGCCCCGAAGTGGTGGCGATCCTCAAGGAGTATTACGCTAGTCTGTGACCGGCGCGCCGGGTCTCATCGCATTGGCCTGGCCCGGTTCGCCAGCCTGAAACAGGGGGACACGGTCGTGGCAGAAGATCACCGGTACTTTATACGCTCGCCCGATGGCTCCAGGATTTTCGGGCTCGCGCGCTATGAAGCCGCAAAAGTGGCGGCTCTCGATTATGGCGAAGGGGCGCTGGTCGTCGATACATTGGCGCAAGCCTATTTCCCGATGCTGAACGAAGTCACCGGCGGAGAGTTTGTCTATGCGGGTTTCGGCGGCTGGGATACCGGACGCTTCGGCCTGGACCGCGATTTGATCGAGGGCATAAAGAAGGGGCATGTGGCGATTGTCCAGGCCTTCCATGCAAAAGGGGCGGATGTGAATGCGCGCGACCCGTTGGGCGGGCCTGCGCTGCACTGGGCGGTCGGCGGCGGCCGGAAGGAGATCGTCGAATTCCTCCTGGCGCAAGGCGCCGATGTCGCGGCGAAGGACCATAATGGCAAGACAGCCCTTGAAGTCGCGCGCGACCGGGGGCGCGCGGCAATTGCCGAAATCCTTGAAAAGGCCGGTGCCTAAAGGTCGGTATATTTGCGCGCGTTTCCGCGCGCTTTCTCAACCGGGTATTTCGCCTCGTTGAGGGTGATTTTACCGGCGCCGGCCCGCGCCAGGTCAATGTCCGCACGCTCCGCGATCAGCAAGAGATAGAGCAGAATATCGGCGCATTCCTCGCCAAGCCGCTCCCGGAACGCTGGATCGGAGATCTCCTGCTCGATCTCTTCGTCCGACTTCCACTGCGTGAGTTCGAGAAGTTCCGCGGACTCCAGGGAAAGTGACAGAATCAGGTTCTTCAGCGAATGGAACTGTTTCCAGTCCCGTTCATCCCGGAAGCCGGTCAACCGCTTTGTCAGTTCTTTCAGGCTTGGCGACGGGTCTTCCACGGCGCTCCTCAACTTTTTGGCGTATCGGCAATTCTCTTGTATATCCGACAGATACGCATGCCCGACAAGCCTGCTTCGCGGACGAAGCCGTGCGTCTCGAGGCCGCACAGCCGAGGCCGCATAGATATGGTACTGAGACAATCTGCCGCTTGGAAACTTCAGGCCACTGGATAACAAATTCAATTATTGTTATATAAGTAGGTGAAATTGCGCGCAGAATGACCATTCGGAATAACCATTCAGAATGACCATTTTGCCTGATATTAAGATAGAAATTTTTTTTGGAACTGTTCATTAGATTTGGTATGAACAGCCTTAAATTCTGCCTTGGAGGGGAACCAGATGCCAACTTTCGTACACACTGAAAAATGCGATGGCTGCAAGGGCGGTGAGGTCACTGCCTGCATGTATATCTGCCCGAACGATCTGATGAAGCTGGATACAGATCGGATGAAGGCTTTCAATCAGGAGCCGGACCAGTGCTGGGAGTGCCAGTGCTGCGTTAAAGCGTGCCCGCAGCAGGCGATCGAGGTTCGCGCGTTTCAGGACTGGGTTCCGATGGGCGGCGCCGCGATACCATTGCGTACGGACAATGCGATCATGTGGACAATCAAGTTTCGTGATGGCGAAGTGAAGCGGTTCAAATTTCCGGTGCGCACGACACCGGTCGGCTCGATTGACCCTTATGGCAATCAACCTGAACCCGGCGACCTCAACGATCAGCTGCTTTTCACCGAATCCGGCATGGAACTTCCCGTGCCGTCAAATTAGGCAACGGCCATGTTCACAAGGCACAAATCTCAATTCAGCAGTTCAATTTTGAATATTTACCGGGGGACAAAGTCTGAACAAGACATCTCGCCGGTTATCAAGGGAGGAAAAATTTTATGAGCGAGGGCACATTTGGTGATCCGGAGATTGTCGAGCATGAGACCGACATTCTGATCGTCGGCGGCGGTATGGCCGCATGCGGCTGCGCGTTTGAGGCGAAGCGCTGGGCCGGCGATGACGTCAAAATCACGCTGGTGGACAAGGCCGCCATGGACCGGTCGGGCGCCGTCGCCATGGGTCTGTCCGCCATCAACACCTATCTGGGCGAGAATACGCCAGAGGACTATTGCCGTTATGTCGCGGCGGACCTTATGGGCATCACCCGCGATGATCTGGTGTATGATGTGGGCCGCCATGTGGACGGCACCGTGCATCTGTTCGAGGAGTGGGGACTGCCGATCTGGAAAGAAATGGATGATGGCGGGCGTGTCGACGGCGCCAACTGGGAAAAAAGGGGCGGCAAGCTGCTGAAAGACGGCGGCAAGCCGGTTCGCTCGGGCCGCTGGCAGATTATGATCAACGGCGAGGGCTACAAGCCGATCGTTGCCGAAGCCGCTAAAAAAGCGCTGGGGATGGAAAACATCTTTGAGCGCGTGTTCATCGTCAAATACATCCTCGACAAGAATAATCCGAACCAGATTGCCGGCGCGGTCGGCTTTTCGGTGCGCGAGCACAAGCTATATGTGTTCAAGGCCAAGACAATTCTCAATGTATGCGGAGGTGCGGTGAATGTGTTCCGCCCGCGCACGACCGGCGAGGGCATGGGCCGGGTCTGGTATCCGGTGTGGAATGCGGGTTCGACCTACGCCATGGCGGCGGAAGTGGGCGCGGAACTCACCATGATGGAAAACCGTTTCGTGCCGACCCGCTTCAAGGACGGTTACGGGCCGGTCGGCGCCTGGTTCCTGTTGTTCAAGGCGAAGGCCACCAATGCTTTTGGCGAGGACTACGCGACAACCAACCAGGACATGCTCAAACAGTATGCGCCTTACGACAAGGCTTTTGTGGTTCCCTCCTGCCTGCGTAACCACGTCATGCTCAAGGAAATGAAGGAAGGGCGCGGTCCGATCTACATGGACACGCCGGCGGCGCTGGCGGCACTCGCCGAGAAGATGACTCCGCAGGAGATCAAGCATCTGGAAGCCGAGGCATGGGAGGATTTCCTCGACATGTGCATCGGCCAGGCCGGCGTGTGGGCGGGCCTCAATATCCGGCCTGAGCAGCACAAGTCGGAGTTGATGCCGACCGAACCCTATCTGCTGGGATCGCATTCGGGCTGTTGCGGCATCTGGGTCTCCGGGCCAGAGGACATTGCCCCGAAAGAGTGGCAGTGGGGTTACAACCGCATGACCACGGTGAAAGGCCTGTTTACCGCCGGCGACGGCGTTGGAGCCTCGGGACATAAATTCTCCTCCGGCAGTCATGCGGAAGGGCGCATCGCCGGCAAGGCTATGGTCAAGTTCGTCGAGGACAACAAGGACTACAAGCCGGAGCTGGGCCAGGACATCAAGGAAGTCACCGAGGAGATATACAAGCCGGTCCGCACCTATATGGAGCATAAGGACAAGACCACGGAGGAGGATGTCAATCCGAACTATATCACACCGAGGATGTTCCAGATGCGGTTGCAGAAGATCATGGACGAGTATGTGGCGGGCGTCGCCACTTACTACCAGACCAACGGCATAATGCTGGAGGAAGGTCTGAAATATCTCGGCATGCTGAAGGAAGACAGCGTCCACATGCGGGCCAAGGATCTGCATGAGCTGATGCGCGCGTGGGAGAATTATCACCGCGTGTGGACCGGCGAGGCGCATTTGCGGCATATCATGTTCCGCGAAGAGAGCCGCTATCCCGGCTTCTACTACCGCGCCGACTTTTTGGATCTCGACGACGAAAACTGGAAGGTCTTCGTCAATTCCCGCCATGATCCCGAGACCGGCGAGTGGGAGATGAAGAAGGTTCCGCACATTGATCTGGTCGAGAAGACTTACGGTTGATTTCCGCACCGCTCTTTCGGCGGATTGGAAATAAGAATCGGGGGCACTGTTTGACAGTGCCCCCTTTCGTGTTTTTTGATGTGTCACGATCCCCGTAACAACAAGAAATGATGTCATGACCGGTTCAGACGACAAGAAAAACCCTTTCCTGATGGATAAGGACAAGCTCGAACCATCGGCGCTGGATGCGGATGAATATGATCGCCAGGAACGCGCCCGCCGCGAGGCGATGGCCGACATGGAAGTGCAGATTATCGATTCTGTGCGTGACACCAAATCCAGCCCCGTGGAGCCCGTGCGCCTGACGGGCAAGGACAGCTTCTGCTTCAAATGCCACAAGGGCGTTTCCTGCTGGAATGAATGCTGCCACGACACCGACATCACGCTCACCCCCTTCGACATATTGCGGCTCTCGCGCCGGCTCGACGTCAAGCCGGCCGATTTTCTGGCGATCTATACCTATCCGCAGATGTGGAACCGGGCGGAGCTGCCTGTCGCAAAGCTCTCCATGATCGATGCGGAGGGGAAGAAGAACCCGTGCGTATTCATGGACGCGGAAGAGGGCTGCACCGTCTATGAGGACCGCCCTGTCGCCTGCCGCTACTATCCGCTGGGACTGGCGAGCGTGAAAATGATGAGCGACACGCAGACCAATGATTTCTACTTCCTCGTCAGGGAAAAGCATTGCAAGGGTCACGAGGAGAGCGACGAGCAGAGCGTCGCGGAATTTCGCGCCGGGCAGGGGGTCGAGGAATACGACACAAAAAACCGCGGCTGGATGGAAATCCTGATGAAGACCGTGTCCTGGCAGATTCTCGGCGGCCCCTATGGCCAGGAAATCGACCCGCGCACGAAGAAGATGTTCTTTATGGCGACCACCGACGTGGACGCCTTCCGCCGCTTTGTTTTCGAGACCAGGTTCCTGGAGACCTATGACGTCGACCCGGAATTCGTCGAACACATCAAGACCAATGACGAGATGCTGCTGAAGCTCGCTTTCGACTGGCTGAAAAATGTGATGTTCGCCGACGATACATTCGCCATGAAAGAGAGCGTGCTGCAAAAGGCGGTCGCCAAGGCGCGCGAGGATGCCGGGGCGACTTAGGGTCGCGCCAAACCCAACTCTAATTCCGCGCCATCGGGTCGCTGGAGAGCACCGGATTGCCGTCCTCGTCCGTCTCCGTCAGGCCGTGTTGTTTCAGGATTTCGCGCGTTCGGGCGTGCCATTCATTGTTGACGGTGAGGATGCCTTCTTTTTCCCCGGCGCGCGCCCATCGCAGGACGGCCATCGCCTTGCGCTTGGCGTTGGCGACGAATTCCAGCATTACGAGAAAAGTCGGGCCCATCTTGCGCGGGCGCATGTCCTGAATGCCCTTTTCCAGATTGGTTGCGACGTCGATCTGAAGGACAACCCAGTCGATCAGCGCGGGCTCGCGCAAATTGCGAACCCGCTTCAGCGCATCGCGCCATTGCTCGGAGCGCGGGATTGCCTTGCGGTCACGATAGGGCGTGGCGTGAATGTATTTGTGGATCAGTCGCCATTTCTCGAATTCCGCTTCGCGCGCGCCAAGCGAATGGCTTGCGTCGCCGGTAAACGAGCGATGCGCGGCGACGGCCTCACGGATTTGCGCCTCAAGCTCGCGAAGCTCGCTTGGCGTATGTCTGGCGGCGGCGGCAATAAGGCCCTCCAGACGCTTTTCAGCGCCTATTTCACATGCATCTGAACGCCGGGTCGTCATAGGGTCCTCCTTGTCTGCCCGCCCGTTCATCCCTGCTTCCGGCAGTGTGGCACATTTTGGCTCCGGGTCGAATCTGGTAAGCATTCACCCATCATGATCATCGCGCAAATCTCCGACACCCATATCGCCCTCGATACACCCGATGCGGACCGGAGACTCCGGGATTTCGCGCAAACCATCGCCGACATCAACGCGCTTGAGCCCCAGCCCGATGTCATCGTCCATACCGGCGATATCGTGCATAACGGGCGGCGCGAGGAATATATGCGGGCGAGGGAGATTCTCGGCAAGGCCCGCGCCCCGGTTTTTGTGCTGGCGGGCAACAAGGATGACCGGGAGAATTTGCATGAGGCCTTTGCGGAACGCGGGTATCTCGCGCCCAATCCGGAGTTTATCGACTATGCGGTCGAGGACTTTCCGGTCCGGCTGATCGCGCTCGATACCCTGAGTGCGCGCGGCAACAAGGGCGACTTCTGCGAGGCGCGCGCGCAGCGCCTGATCGGGCTGATCGAGGCTGAGCCCGCCAGGCCGATTGCGGTGTTTACCCATCACCCGCCATTTGAGGTGACACAATCGCGTGAACCGCACCAGTTTGAAACCCGGGACATGGCGGTGAGACTGCGCCGGGCCTTGCAGCATTCGGATCGGGTCAGGGCTGTTTTCAGCGGCCATGTGCACCGGGCGGCCCTGGGCAATGTTAAAGCTATTCGCGCGGCAACGATGCCGAGCACCGCGACGAGCCTGCGCAAGGGCGACTATCCGGCCGATATGAAAACCGCGCCCGTTTATCAGCTTCACCGGTTCGATTCAGGTGGAGGCTTTACCTCAGAGACACGGATCGTTCGAAGCGGGTTGGAAAAGCCAATCCCGCACAAGCGGACTCCGCTCCAGGTTCAGGCGCTCTCGCGCCCGTAATACAGCATGGCGACATGCTCGGCCTGCGCGAAAAAGAGCCAGTGCTCGATGGCCACGCCAATGGCCGCCGATGCCCCGCCAGCAGCGATAAAATCAGTAACGGTCCGCCCTGATAGGCGATCATGAGGAATGTCAGAACCATTGGCACGGCGAAAGCGAAAATGACCCACTACCCGAATATTGGATATGAAAAGTCGCGCGCATTCTTTTGAAGTTGGACAGCGCCGCACAATTGAGTATCAATCGCGTCGGCATGTATCAGAATTCGCCTTCCTGGCAGAAACAGTCCGGTTCAACCCGATGGCCGATTCACAGCTCGACGCGACAGGACTGAAATGCCCGATTCCCGTTCTCAAGGCGCGCAAGATCGCAAGAGGCCTGCCCGGCGGGACTACGCTCGAGGTGCTGGCGACGGACCCGGGCTCGGTTCCCGATTTTGAAGCCTTCTGCAAGACGGGAGGACATGAACTCCTCGAACACTCCCGCGATGGCGAGGTCTTCCGCTTCCTCATCAAACTGGCGGACGGGGCGTAGGGCCGCGACAGGTTCTAAGGCTTTTTCTTCGGTTTCAGGGTTTCGACAAAGGCCGTGACATCCAGCACGTCTTTTTGCGTCAGCTCAACCGGCTGCGCGTTGGGGGGGAGGTCGGGCCTGATCCGGCCAATGCCCTTGATGGACAGGAAAGCGGGATGCGGGCGGCGGTTGAAAAATGTCCGGAAACGCTCCTTGTAGTCCGGCCGGCGCTTCACCAGAAGCTGGAAGGAGGGCGTTGAGGAAATGCCGCCATCGGGATTGAAGCTGCCGACTACATGACAACGGGTGCAGGTTTTCTCGGCAATCATTCGCCCCTTTTTGATGTCGCCATTTTCTGCCGCCACGGCAACCGCGGCTCCCGCCGCCAGCAAGACATGCGCCAAAGCAATGACAGCTCTCATGGCTCTTCTCCTCCCGTCGCGGACTATAATCTGTGTTCGGGGGGTGAGCAAAATCGTGCTGTTATTCGGAGAAAACGAGGGGCAGGTATTTACAACGCATATTGGAAAAAATGTGTGCAATGTGAACATAGGTTGCCTTAGACCGCAGTCTGCATAGTATTGATCGTAATAAATTATTGTTGGACAATTGAATTGTCTATTGACCTTCCAGAGTTCCTTAAATCAGGTGAGCGAGCCCGTCTCATTCCCGTTGCCTCGTCTACTCACAAGGAGCGATATGCCGCTTCCGTGTTCTTGGCCGCATTATCAATCGTAGCTCCATATTGCCGGGAGGTCTTGGCGACATTGGGAAAACGCGTTGGCGAACGCAGCAATATTCAATCCTATACAGAAGTTGTTTTCAAACGGGCGCTAGGGAAAGCAAGCGTCCGGCCAGATGGTTTGTTGATGCTCGATACGAGCCGTACCCAATGGACGGCCCTGATTGAGGCGAAGATCGGCACGGCCAAGATCAATCCGGACCAAGTTGAGCAGTATGTCGAACTCGCGCGCGAGAATAATATCGACGCCGTTATCACCATCTCCAACGAATTGACGTCGATTCCCAAACAGACACCTTATGCGCTGGCGGGGAGGGCGAGCGGCAAGGTTGCGGTCTATCACTGGTCTTGGATGCGGCTCATTACGATTGCTACTTTGCTGATCGGTGGCGACGAGCTGTTTGACGCCGAACAGCACTTTATACTCAAGGAAATGCTCAGATATTTTACGCATGACAATATCGGGGTCAGGGGTGTGAATCGGATGAATGCCGACTGGAAGCCGCTCATGTCGAAAATTCATGCCGGGGGGCAAATCAAGAAGAACGACGAGAAGGTCGTCAATACAATTAGATGCTGGCATCAGGAAGTGCAGGACATCTGCCTGCTGCTGAGCCGCAAACTGAAAGTGCCTGTGGGTTTGAACCTGAGGCGACATCACAGAGAGGACCAATCGGTGCGCGTTGCCGACGATGCCTCGCAACTTGCTGAAACAAAACAGCTAACGGCGATCTTCGAAATACCCGATGTAGCTGGCTCTACCGAAGTGGTTGCCCATTCGCTTCGGCGCAATATTCTCTGCCGAATGCAAATTGCGGCTCCGCGCCATTTGAAGAGGTATGCATCTCGGCTTAATTGGCTGCTCCGCCAACTCCCTGAGGATACTGAATCGTCTACTTCTCTGAGGATTTATTGGGAAGGGGGTGGTGAAACTTTCGCGTCCATTGTTGACCTGAGAGAGAATATCGACATCGCGGAGGTTGGCCGACCCGGGGCGCTTCCAAAATCGTTCGAAATCTCAACAGTGACGGATTTGGAGCGCAAATTCTTCGGTCCTTCGAGCTTCGTGGACGGTTTGGAGGCGGCTGTTCCCCAATTCTATGACGATATCGCAAGACACATTGAGGCTTGGCAGCCTACGCCTCCTATTGGTCCTGCCGGTGGCGAGGCCGAGAGCCTTTCCGAGGAAATCGATGCTCTTCCCGGCGCGAAAACAGGTCCCAAAAAGGTTGCACAGCGGGGCGAGATTGAAGGCCGCGCCTTTACGATTTTTGAAGACGGATCGATGGAGGTAGAGACCACCCAAGGCATCAAGTGGTTCAAAGACCTCGCTGCCCTTCAATCCTCCCACGGCGTCGATGTGTAGTGACATCCCGGCTGTGTCCAATTCATTTTAGGCTAGAGATCGCGGAACGAAGTGACTAACTTTGTCGCTCGGGGCGGGTTGCCCGGTTTCGCCCATCCGTCAGGAGCTGCCATGAAAGAAGTTGTCATACTGGACGGGGTGCGCAGCCCCATCGGCAAATTCGGGGGCGCCCTGCGAACCGTGCGCCCGGACGATCTGCTGGCCGAAGTCTATAAGGGGCTGATGGCGCGCACCGGTGTCGATCCGGCCTTGCTGGAGGATGTTTATGCCGGTTGCGGCAATCAGGCGGGCGAGGACAATCGCGACGTGGCGCGCATGTCGGTGCTGCTGGCCGGATTTCCCAAAGAGGTGTCCGGCGTCACCGTAAACCGCAACTGCTCGTCCGCGCTGGAGGCCGTCAATCAGGCCGCCAAGGCAATCATCGCGGAAGAAGGGGATTTGTTTATCGGCTCGGGCGTTGAGTGCATGAGCCGCGCGCCCTGGGCCATGGGCAAGCCGGAGCGTGTCCCCCAGATGGGCCACCCGAAGATGTGGGATACGACGGTCGGGTGGCGCTTCAACAATCCGCGCATGGATGAGATGTACCCGATCGTCCCTCTCGGCGAGACGGCGGAGAACATTGCCGAGGAAATGCAGATCACCCGCGAGGAGCAGGACGCATTCGCGGTGGAAAGCCACACTCGCGCCGTCGCCGCCATCAATTCGGGAAAGTTTGGGCAAGAGATCGTTGGCATCGCCGTGCCGCAGCGCAAGGGCGATCCTGTTCTCGTGGAACGCGACGAACATCCGCGTTATCGCGAAACCGGCAATGGAAAGGTCGAGCTCGCGACCTCGCTCGAGGATATGGGAAAATTGCGGCCCGCCTTCCGCAAGGGCGGCAGCGTGACGGCGGGCAATTCCAGCGGCGTCAATGACGGCGCGGCGGCGTTGCTGATGTCCAGCACGGAAAAAGCAAAATCGCTTGGGCTGAAACCGAAACTGCGCTGGCTCGGCTCCGCCGTCGCCGGAGTCGATCCGGGCGTGATGGGCTATGGCCCGGTTCCGGCAACCGAAAAACTGCTGAAGCGCTTCGGTCTGAATATTGACGATATCGGGCTTGTCGAACTCAACGAGGCCTTTGCGGCGCAGGCCATCGGCTGCATGCGGCGTCTCGGGCTCGACCATGCCAGGACCAATGTGAATGGCGGGGCGATTGCGCTGGGGCATCCCACCGGGTGTTCGGGCGCGCGCATTCTGGTGACGCTCATGCATGAGATGGAACGCCGCGCCGCCGATATGCCGCGCCCCTTCTATGGTCTTGCGACGCTCTGCGTGGGCGTCGGCATGGGGGTGTCCACGCTGGTCGAGTGGATTGGCGACTAGAGCGCAGGGGTTGGACATGCCGGAGCGCAGAACACCTGCGGTTTTCTATCGGGGCGGCACCAGCAAGGCAGTCTTTTTTCACACCGCTGATTTGCCTGAAGGCCTACAGGAGCGCGATCGGATGCTGCTGGAAGTGCTCGGCAGTCCCGACCCTTACGGCCGGCAGCTCAATGGGCTTGGCGGCGGCATCTCCTCTCTCTCCAAGGCCATGTGGGTGGAGCGCTCAAAGCGCAACGATGCCGATATCGACTACACTTTTGCGCAAATTGCCATCGATCAGCCCATCGTCGATACTTCGGCGAATTGCGGAAATATGAGTTCGGCCGTCGGGCAGTTCGCGGTCGATGAGGGGATTTTTCCGGTGCCCGATGGCGACGCGGTCATTCGCATGTACAACACCAATACGGATATTTGTGTGCAATCCCATTTCAAGGTTGCGGGCGCGCGTGCGGTCACCGAGGGCGATCTGGAAATCCCCGGCGTCGCCGGGACGGGTGCGCCGGTGCGGCTCGAATTCATGGACCCGGCCCGGGTCACGGGCCGCGGGCTGCTGCCGACGGGCCAGGTGCGCGAGACGATTGACGCCCCCGGTTTTGGTGAGGTTCCTGTGAGCATTGTCGATGCGGCCGCGCTGTGTGTGTTCGTCCCTGCGGAATTTTTTGGATTGAAGGCGTGCGAAGCCCCTGAGGATATCGAGGCGAATGAGCCCGTCATGGCGGCGCTGGAAGCGATCCGCCGCCAGGCGGCTGTGCGCGCGGGCTTGTGCGAAAGGGTCGAAGATGCGGCGCTGTCGGCGCCGCGCATTGCGCTGGTTGCGGCGCCCGGCGCGTTCCAATCGCTGGAGGGCCGGGAATACCAGCGCGAGGGTTTTGATCTCGCCGTGCGCATGGTCTCGATGGGGACGATTCATCGCGCGGTTATGGTCACGGGCGCCATGTGCCTGGCTGCCGCCTCGCAGATCGGGGGTTCCGTGCCCCATTCCTGCGCCGCGGGCGCGGGCGATGAGGGAGCGGTCCGGCTCGGCAACCCCTCCGGCGTCACGGTCCTGGGCGCGTCCGTTTCGCGGGAAAACGGGTCGTGGCGGGTGCACAGCACGAGCATTATGCGAACCTGCCGCAGACTTATGGACGGGCATGTCTATCACCTTTAGGAAAATCATGTAACAAACGGAAAATGCGAGAGAAAAATGGATTTGAAAAGACCACTTTCCGGCATACGCGTCACCGGCCTTGAGCAATATATGGCCGGGCCGTATTGTACGCTGTTGCTGGCTGATGCAGGCGCGGAGGTGATCAAGATAGAGCGTCCGGGCAGCGGCGATCCGCGCCGCGCCATGCCGCCATTTGCCGAGAAAGACGGCCAAAGAAAAGCCGCCGGGTTTATCGGCTACAACCGCAACAAGAAAAGCCTGGCGCTTAATCTGCGTGAAGAACGCGGCAAGGAAATCTTTCGCAAGCTGGCGCGGGCGTCGGATGTGGTTGTGGAGAATTTACGCCCCGGATCCATGTCGCGCATGGGGGTCGGGCAGAAGGAGATGCGTGAAGCGAACCCGAAGCTGATCTGGGCGATCATCTCCGGCTTTGGCCGGCTCGAGGGATACAAGGGCCCCTACAGCGACCGGCCGGCCTTCGACATTGTCGCCGAAGCCATGAGCGGGATTATGAATGTGGTCGGCTTTGCCGACAAACCGCCGTCCTGGACCATCTATGGTCTGGCCGACATCTATTCCGGCCAGGTCACCGCTTACGGCATCATGCAGGCGCTGTTCATGCGCGAGCGCACGGGCGAGGGGCAGCTCGTTGATTCCGCCATGTTCGACAATATGCTCAGCCTGAACGAGGCCATGGCCGCGGTCTACTCGGTCGCCGGGCAGATACCCGAACGCGGCAAGCTCAGGAATGTGTGGCCGCGCGGCGCGTTTCAGGCGAAGGACGGGTATATCGCCCTCAATGTGCCCGACAACATTATCTGGGGCCGCCTGGTGACAGCCATGGGCCGGGAAGACCTGATCGAGGATGAACGCTCATCGATTGCGCCCGCGCGCGTGGAGAATGCGGATTTCCTTCAGCCCATCATCGAGCAATGGCTCGCCTCGCAAACCCGCGAGGAAGCGGTCAACACGCTGAACGATGCCGGCGTGCCCTGCGGTCCGGTCAATACGGCTGAGGACGTGTTCAACGATCCCCATGTGAAGGCGCGCGGCAGCATCATGCAGGTGAACGACCCCGATGTGGGCAGCTTTGGGTTCATGCGCACGCCGCCGCATATGTCGAGCGCACCGGAGTTGCCGGCGAATCCGGCGCCAAATCTTGGCCAGCACACCCGCGAAGTCCTGCAGGATATGCTGGGCTATGACGCGAAAGATGTGGACAAACTCGCGCAAGACGGCGTTGTTCAGGTTGCAGACAACTAGGCATTGGTTTCACCTATGAAAAACCCTTGGAAATGGACAGCCGCCGTACTGGGACTTTTGCTGCTCGGCCTGCTGGTCTTCACCGTGCTCGTCGTCAACGGCGTCATGGAGTTGAGCCTGTCGGTCTTTTGAGCGCGGTTTTCCCGGCGCCGGCTACAGACCCGGCGGAGTGGTCTGCCACTTGTATCCCGAGCGCCCGAGTTGAAAGCCGAGGTCATAAAGCTTTTTCATATAAGCGGTATCGAACGCCTCGGTGCTCGTGTTCTTCATGTCCTTGGGAATAAAGGCGAGTTTGAAGGCAATCTTGTTCTTCCGCGCAAAGGCATGCAGCCGGAAAAGATCACCGATCCCCTGGCTCTTGATAAGTGTCGAAATGGACCGCGATGCGATTGAAAGCGTGCGGTCGCGTACAGGTTTCGTTTCCGGACTCAGCCTGCCATTGCGAATGATGTAGAGTTTGCGTTTGGGACGCAGCTTTAGTTTTCTGTCCTGCGTCCCGAGCACAAGCTGGCTGGGCATCAAAAAGACCTGGGTCGTCGTCCCGCCGTCGACATGCATCTCCTGATAGGTTTTTCCATCGGCTGTGACATTGATGAAGACCGGTGGAAAGGCGCCGGGAATGGATGCCGATGCAAGAAAGATTTTCCGCAGCAATTCAAGCGCTTGCGGGTGGCCGCTCGCCGCAATCCCGCCGGCATTCCAGATCACGGGTCTCTGGGCATCGAGATTTGTGGTGCCGATCAGGAGGCGGCGCCCCCGGTTGTGCTCCCTGGCGAGTTCAGCCATCAGGGCGGCGTCAAAATATTTCGTTATCAGGCGCTTGAACGGCTTGTTGTCCGAAAGCGCATCGCCGCCAACCAAACCCTTTATGGGCCGCTTGGTGAGAAAATCCTTCGTCGAGTATTTGGTGTAAATCTCTTTCAGAACCGGGTCGTAACGCTTGCCCAGGAACGCGAAGGGCGCAATCAGGGCGCCGGTGCTGACACCGGTCACGATTTCAAATTCGGGCCGCGTTCCATTTTCGCTCCACCCCGCGAGCAGCCCGGCGCCGAATGCACCCTCGGAGCCGCCACCTGAAATCGCCAGAAAGCTCAGAGAGGGCCGCGCCCCCTTTTTGACCAGCTTTGGCCGCGCGGACTTCATCTGCAGATATTTCGCTTTGGTGATTTCCGCGAGATTGGGCGGCGCCTGGTCGCCCCAGAACCTTATCTGCGTCATGCCGGCAACATTGGCCTGAGCGATCAGATTGTCCGGAACGGCGATGCGGGGGGCGGATGAGGCGCAGCTCGCCAGCAAAAGCGCTGTCAGAAGCATTGCGGCCGCCTTGTGCCAGCTCCGCATGATTTGAGATGCGCGCATTGATTTAGCCTAACTCATCTGGCCCTGTTCGCCCGCGCTGGAAGCGGGCCGTAAAATTACAGCGGAGAATGGGCGAAATTCGGCGCCAGTACAATTCATGGCACCGGTTTAGGTGAAGATTTCAGGGTTCGGAATGCGCCGCTGCTGTTTCCGGAATTATATCTAAAACGAATTGGTGGTGGGCGCGGCTGGGATTGAACCAGCGACCTCTCCGGTGTGAACGGAACGCTCTCCCACTGAGCTACGCGCCCGCACGACGTGCGTGGCGCCGATATAGCGGTCGGTTTTTCGACAAGTCAAGGTGAGTGCATTTTGCCTTAGCCGGTTTGGTCAAGCGGGATTGCCTTTGAGCAGGCCGGGCAGGAGCGCGGCCAGTTCCGTATAGTCGTCGATGACGGCATCCGCGCCCAGCGCATGCGCGGGCGTTTCCGAATAACCGAATGAGACGACAACGACCGGCACGCTGGCGGCTTTCGCGGCCGCCACGTCCGCGGCGCTGTCGCCGATCATGATGGCGCGGTCCGCGCGCCCGCCCGCTCGCGCAATGGTTTCGGTCAGATGGCGCGGATCCGGCTTGCATACGTCAAGCGTGTCGCGTCCGAGAATAGCGTCAAACCGGTCGAGCAGATGTAACTCGCGAAGAAGGGAGCGCGACAAGCCTTCGCGCTTGTTGGTGCATACGCCAAGGCGGGCGCCGGCTTCCCGCGCGGCGTCCAGCACATCGACAACATTGGGATAGGGGGCGCTCTCCACGGCGACATTGTTTCCGTAATGGTCGAGAAATTGCTCAAGCAATCCATCGAGCTGCCCGTCGTTGCGGGTTTCCCCGGCCAGTCTCAGCCCTTCGACCAGCATGCGCCGCGCGCCAAAACTTATGAACGGACGGAATTGCTCGGCGGTTACCGCGGGTAAAGCCAGTTCGCCAAGAATGTGATTGAGCGTTCCAACCAGGTCAGGCGCCGTATCCACCAGCGTTCCGTCGAGATCGAAGACCAGCGTTGCGCCGGAGAAAAGTGCAGTTTTCATAACACCTCTGTTGCCATGATACCGCTCGCGGCAGTATTCCTATCGCCAACATATACCGGCGTCCCGCCCGGGAGGCCAAGAGAGGATGCAAGTATGGAAATCAAAGACAAGAGTCTTCTGAAAACACAATGCTACATCAATGGCGAATGGGTCGGCGCGAAAGAGACGCTTGAAGTGACCAACCCGGCCACCGGCGAAGTCATCGCGACAGTACCAAAAATGGGCGCGGGCGAAACCCGCGACGCCATCGAGGGCGCCCAGGCGGCAATGAAAGACTGGGCGGCGCGCACGGCGAAGGAACGCTCAGGGCTTTTGCGCCGCTGGTACGAGCTGACAATGGAGCATCAGGAAGACCTGGCTCAGATCCTGACGGCGGAACAGGGCAAGCCTCTCGCGGAATCGCGCGCCGAGGTGGGCTTTGGGGCCAGCTTTACAGAGTTTTATGCAGAAGAAGCAAAACGGCTTTATGGCGAGACCATCCCGAGCCACAAACCGGACGCGCGCATTGTCGTGATGCGCCAGCCGATCGGGGTCACGGCGGCGATTACCCCGTGGAACTTCCCGAACGCGATGATTGCGCGAAAAGTCGCTCCCGCCCTGGCCGCCGGTTGCGCCATGGTGTGCAAACCGGCGAGCGAAACGCCTCTCAGCGCGCTGGCGCTGGCGGCCCTTAGCGAACGGGCAGGCATTCCGGCGGGTATTTTCTCCGTCATTGTCGGCAAGTCATCGGAAATCGGCGGCGAAATGACCTCCAATCCGATCGTGCGATTGCTGACCTTTACCGGTTCGACGGAAATCGGCAAGCTGCTCATGAAGCAATGTGCGTCCACCATCAAAAAGGTCGATCTGGAACTTGGCGGCAACGCGCCCTTCATCGTTTTCGACGATGCCGATCTCGATGCCGCCGTCGCCGGTGCGATGATCTCCAAATACCGCAATGCCGGTCAGACCTGTGTCTGCGCCAACCGGATTCTCGTCCAGGACAGCGTCTATGACGCTTTTGCTGAAAAGCTGGCCAGCGCGGTGACGAAGCTCAAGGTCGGTGCGGGGGCTGAGGTGGGGGTCATGCAGGGTCCGCTCATCAATGACGCGGCGATTGAGAAAATAGAAGAGCATGTCGCCGATGCGGTCAATCTGGGCGCCGAGATCGTGACCGGAGGCAAGAGGCATGAGCTCGGCGGTTCTTTCTATGAGCCAACCGTTCTGACCAATGTGACAACCAGGATGCTGGTGACACGCGAGGAAACATTCGGTCCCGTCGCGCCGCTGTACCGCTTCAAGACCGAAGACGAGGCGGTGCGGATGGCCAATGACACGCCCTTTGGTCTGGCGGCTTACTTTTACAGCCGCGATATCGGCCGGTGCTGGCGGGTTGCCGAAGCCCTCGAAAGCGGCATGGTCGGTATCAATGAAGGGCTGATTTCGACCGAGGTCGCGCCTTTTGGCGGGGTCAAGGAATCCGGTATTGGCCGTGAGGGTTCGCGTCACGGGATCGAGGAGTATACCGAGATCAAATATATGCTGATGGGCGGGCTGAGCACGTAGCGGGACATATTTGCAGTGGATATTGACGCCCAGAAGCGGCAAGCGGCCAAACGCGCGCTCGACTATGTCAGGCCGGGCATGAAACTTGGCCTCGGCACAGGCTCGACGGCTGAAAAATTCGTTGACCTGCTTGGCGCGAAGGTTAGCGAAGGTCTGGACGTCGTCTGCGTTCCCACGTCTGAAGCAACGCGCCTTCAGGCCGAAGGGCTGGGTATCCCGCTGACCACGCTGGAGCAGGACCCCGAACTCGATCTCACCATCGATGGGGCCGACGAGCTTGATGAAAGGCTGCAGCTCATCAAGGGCGGCGGCGGCGCGCATATGCGCGAGAAGATCGCCGCGGCGGCGTCGCATCGCATGGTGGTGATCGCCGATGAAAGCAAACGGGTAAAGATACTGGGCCGGTTTCCCCTTCCCGTCGAGATCGCCGCCTTCGGGTGGCGCGCCACACTGTCGAAAGTGAGCGATTGTGCGGCCATGAACGGGGCCAGGGGGCCGGTTACGCTGCGCGGGTCGCAGGCCGATCCTTTTGTGACCGACAATGGAAATTATATTCTTGATTGCGCGTTTGGCGAGATAGAAGACGCGGCAAAGGTCGCCATGGAACTTTCCCTCATTCCCGGCGTCGTCGAGCATGGTCTGTTCATCGGCCTGGCCCATGCCGCCGTCGTTGCCGGCGCCAGTGGCGTCGACATCATGGGCGAAACCCCATGACATCTTATGACTATGATCTGTTCATTATCGGCGCGGGGTCGGGCGGCGTTCGCGCCGCGCGCATGAGTGCGAGCTATGGCGCCAGGGTCGCCATCGCGGAAGAGTATCGCTTTGGCGGCACCTGCGTGATCCGCGGCTGCGTTCCCAAAAAGCTGTTCGTCTATGCCGGGCGCTTCAAGGGCGAATTTGAAGATGCCGCCGGATTCGGGTGGCGGATCGACGGCGTGAAATTCGACTGGCAGACACTCCTTGCCAACAAGGACAGGGAGATCGACCGGCTTGAGGGTCTTTACAAGAAAACCCTCAAAAACGCGGACGCCGTGTCATTTCAAGACCGGGCGGAACTCGTGGATGCCCATTCCGTCAAGCTGGTCGGGGCGGACAGGATAATCACCGCGCGCACCATTCTGATCGCCACCGGCGGGCATCCCTTTGTGCCCGATATTCCAGGGAGCGAAAACGCGATCACGTCCAACGAGGCCTTTCATCTCGAAGCGCTGCCCAAACGCATTTTGATCGTGGGCGCGGGCTATATCGCGGTTGAGTTCGCCAGCATCTTCAATGGGCTTGGGGTGGACGTCGTTCAAGTCTATCGGGGGCCGCAAATCATGCGCGGTTTCGATGATGATCTGCGCGACGGGCTCAGCGAAGAAATGCGCAAGCGCGGCGTCGATATTCGCGTTAACACGAACGTCATGGAAATTGCGCCCGGCGAGGACGCCTATAAAGTGAAGCTCTCCACCGGCGATGTGCTGGAAACCGATCTCGTCATGTATGCGACCGGGCGCGCGCCCAACTCATCGGGGCTTGGGCTGGAAAGGGCCGGCGTTGAACTTGGCTGGAACGGTCATGTCGTTGTCGACGAATATTCGAAAACCTCGGTCGACAATATTTACGCGGTAGGGGATGTAACCGACCGGGTTGCACTTACCCCGGTGGCGATCCGCGAGGGCGCCGCATTTGCCGAAACCGTGTTCAATGACAGCCCGGTAAGTGTCGATTATTCCGGTATCCCGACTGCGGTCTTCTCCGAACCTGAAATCGGAACCGTCGGCCTCACCGAGGCGGAGGCACGCGAGAAACATCCCAAGCTGGATGTCTATAAGAGCCGCTTCCGGCCCATGAAACACACACTCTCCGGCCGCGATGAAAAAATGATCATGAAACTGCTCGTGGACGGCGATTCGGACCGTGTCGTGGGATGTCATGTGCTGGGAGCGGACGCGGGAGAGATCGCGCAGTCAGTTGCGATCGCCATGCATATGGGTGCGACCAAGGCGGATTTCGACGCAACCATGGCGCTGCATCCAAGCGCCGCGGAAGAGCTGGTGACGATGCGGGAGAAATGGCAAGGGGAAAGCAATTGAATGCCCCGTCTTGAAAACAAGATCGCATTGATTACCGGCGCCGGCGGCGGGTTCGGGCGCGCCATGGCCGAGGAATTCGCGCGCCAGGGAGCCCATGTTTTCATCTGCGACCGCGACGAGGCGAGTGCGGACGAGACTGCGCAAGCGATCGCGAACGAAGGCGGGGCGGCAGCGCCGGTTCGCGCCGACGTGCGCGACAAGGGCGATGTCGCGTCGCTGCTGAGCAGGGTTGAAAAAGATTTTGGCCGGCTCGACGTGCTGGTCAACAATGCAGGGATCACCCAGCGCGAAGATTTCCGCCACATTTCCGATGAACATTGGCAGGAGATTCTCGATGTCAACCTTACCGCCGCGATGCGCCTGTCGCGCGATGCGCTCGGCCTGCTGAGGGTTTCGGGCAGATCCTCAATCACCAATATCTCGTCGATCATGGCGCGCGTTCACGTGCGCCAGCTTTCGGCTTACTCCACCACCAAGGCGGCGCTGGCGGGCATGTCACGGGCGATGGCGGTCGAATATGCGGCCTTCAATGTGCGTGTGAACTATCTCTGCCCCGGCTATGCGGAAACCGCGATGACGGACCGTATCCTGCGCAACGAGGCGGTGCGAAAGGGACTGATTGACCGCACGCCGCTCGGGCGTTTCGCCTCGCCCGGTGACATCGCCAAGGCGGCGCTGTTCCTCGCCAGCGACGAGGCCGCCTTCATCACCGGCGAGGGACTGACCATCGATGGCGGAATGAGCGTTTCGCTTTAGGCTGAATCGACATTCAGGATTCACATTTCTCAGAATGTGTGATTCATAGATCTCCAGATTATTCTGATCTGGAGGACCGGCGATGGTCAGGCGGTATGAACTGACAGATGGGCAATGGCGGCGGATCAGCGAATTGCTTCCGGGCAAGGCGCGTGATCCGGGCCGCACGGGTGTTGACAACCGTTTGTTTGTAAACGGCGTTTTGTGGGTTTTGCGCTCCGGCGCCCACTGGCACGACCTGCCGGAACGCTATGGCAAATGGAAGACCCTCCACAAGCGCTTTACTCGCTGGTCCAGGCCGAGGCCCTGCTTGAAGGTATGCGGGCCAATCACGTACTGGCCGATAAAGCCTATGACAGCAATGCCTTACGGAAATTTATCGCCGCCATGGGGGCAACCGCAGTCATCCCGTGCAACCCGACGCGCAAAAAGCTTATCCCCTATGATTTCGAAATCTACAAGGCCAGAAACGCCATCGAGCGATGCTTCAACAAACTCAAACATTTCAGGCGCATCGCAACCCGCTATGACAGACGCGCCATCTACTTCCTGTCATTCATACAACTCGCATCCGCCATGTTATAGATGAGATGAATGTCGATTCAGCCTAGCGCCTTTTCGATAAATTCCACGCGGCCCGGGCGGCTCTGACCGGATGATATCCGCTTCAGGCGGCGAGCGCCCCGACAGTGCGTTCGATATCCGTCAGGGCCTTTTGCGTCGCCTCTCTGCCATTTTGTATGGCATGGTCCGCCATATGGAAGTCGAAGAGACCCATTTCTCCCAAGGTCGGCATGATCATGACGTCGGGTGGGTCGCCGGCGAGGCGCGAGCGTGCAATCCGATCCTGAATGATGTTGAAAGCGTCCATCATGACGCTTGAGATGCCGGGCGCATCGCCACCTTTTCCAAAGAACTGGCGGCGCAGCAGATTCTGCGCGGCGCGGCCGTTTCCTTCCGGCGGCGTGTTTTCATCTGCCGGCAGATCCGCCTCCTCGAAAGCGTCCTGATCGGGAACCACCGTCCCTTTTCCGAAGAAATCCCAGTTCAGATTAACGGCAATCACAACGCGTGCGCCCAGAGCCCGGCATACGGAAACGGGGATCGGGTTGACCAATGCTCCGTCGACAAGCCAGCGGCCCTTGATGCTGACCGGCCGAAAGATTCCAGGCAGTGCGTAGGACGCGTGCATTGCCGGGACGAGGGGGCCCTTGCTCAGCCATATCTCGTGACCGTTTTTGAGTTCGGTCGCGACGGCAACGAACTTCCTGTCCATTTGCTCAATCCGCAAATCATCCAGATGTTTGCTGAGTTCCTCGGACAGCCTCTGTCCGGAGATCAGTCCCGAGCCTGCGAAGTTGAAATCGAGAAAGCCGAAAATCCGGCGCCGCGTAAGGCTTCTGGCGAAGTCTTCGAGCTCATTGAGCTTGCCCGCGAGATAACAGCCTCCGACAACGGAGCCTATCGATGTGCCGACGACGATATCGGGTTTCAGTCCGGCCTGCTCCAGTATTTGCAGGACACCGATATGTGCCCACCCGCGGGCTGCGCCGCCGCCAAAGGCTATGCCAATCTTGGCATTCATTACTGTCCTACCCGTTGTGGACGTCACAAGTCATTGAGCCCAACGGCACGGGGGATCCCCAACCGTGGGTCACATATTAACTTGGCCTGCTTAAGCCAGAGTTAAAGGGGGTATCCGCGCGCCCTTCCGGCGTCCCGGGGCGGAGATCTGGATTGCATCATGTTCTGATGGAATCAAAACGGTGATACGCACTAAAGCCGCGTCGGGTTCGGTGCATCTCCGTAAACCTCGTCGGGATCGAAGGTTTTCGATTGCTCCCGGAATTCAAGCTCAAGCTCCGGCGAGAGTTTGCCGCCGGTGGGAATCGAACGATAGAAGCAGGACATGTAGCCGACGTGACATGACGCGCCCGAGCCGGCGACCGCAACCTTCAGCCAGATGGCGTCCTGGTCATCGTCGATGCGCAGATCGATGACCTTTTGCACCAGCCCGCTGGTGGCGCCCTTGTGCCAGAGAACTTTCCTCGAACGGCTCCAGTAATGCGCCTCTCCGGTTTCGATTGTCCTGGCAAGCGCCTCGGCATTCATATAGCCCAGCATGAGCACATCGCCGCTCCCGGCGTCGGTGGTGATCGCCGCGATAAGACCGTGTTCGTCGAATTTGGGAGCGAGTTCTCTTCCCTCTTCGACCTGTTCGACGCTGATGCGTTCGGCAAATTGAGTGTCAGACATGATACCGGCGTATCCTATTGTCCAGGGCGTTGCTTGCTTAGTCCTTGCCGCGCGCGAGCATCATGAACCGGTCTTGCTGGGCCTGGTTTTCTTTGAATATGCCCGTGAACTGCGTGGTGATGGTCGCCACATTCGGTTTGCGCACGCCGCGCATCGACATGCACTGATGGACCGCTTCGATCATCACCGCAACGCCGAGCGGCTTCAGCACTTTGTCGATTGTGAGGGTGATCTGGGCGGTCATGGTTTCCTGGGTCTGCAGACGGCGTGAATATATGTCCACAACCCGGGCCAGCTTCGATATCCCCACGACGGCGTTGTCGGGTATATAGGCGACATGCGCATTGCCGACGAAGGGAACCATGTGATGTTCGCAGTGCGAATTCAGATCGATGTCGCGCAGCATGACGATATCGTCATATCCGCCCACGTCATCGAAGGTGCGTGAAAGGGCCTCGATAGGACACTCATCATAGCCTTGAAAGAATTCACGAAAGGCATTGACCACGCGCCCCGGCGTATCGAGCAGGCCTTCGCGGGCCGGATCGTCTCCCGCCCAGGCGATCAGGGTCCGGACAGCCTCTTCGGCCTCCGCGCGCTCCGGCCTTTGTATATCCGGACCGGCGCCCAATTGCGGCCCCGCTGCGGGTATTTTCTTGACTAGAGCGTCCATTGGCATCCTTCTCCGCCCGGTGCTAATGCCAGTTCAATTATCACTGCCATGCCTTTATTCCAACTGTATGGATATATTATAACCGGATTTCGCCTCTTGCGAATGACCACTATCTGTTCCGATATAGGTGAAACGGGCCCATCGGTTCGCTGTTGGTGTATTGGCAGCTACCCGGGCGATAACGGCAACCGTTGCAGGATATATAGTTCATGGCCGTTTGCCGCAAGGGCTGGACCGCCCGACAAGCTTGAGAGTCCCTTATGACCGTGCTGGACGAAATCTACAATCCACGCATTCTGGAGCTGGCGGCGAATATTCCGCATGGGCGGAGGCTTGAGCATCCGCAGGCCAGCGCGACCGCGCATTCCAGATTATGCGGGAGTACCGTTTCGGTCGATTTGAGCATGGACGCAGGCGTGGTTACCGATTACGGCCAGACCGTGAAGGCATGCCTGCTGGGCCAGGCGGCCTCGTCGATCATGGCGCGCAATATTATCGGCGCCAGCGCCGATGAACTGCGCGATGTCGGCGCGAAAATGCGCAAGATGCTGAAAGAAGACGGCCAGCCCCCCAACGGGAAGTGGAAAGACCTGGAGGTCCTGGAGCCGGTGCGCGACTTCAAGGCGCGCCATGCCTCGACCCTGCTGGTATTCGATGCGGTCGAGGGGGCTATAGCCGAGATCGAGGCCGCGGGCTGAAGATCTGAGCATATGAGCATTGTAAAAGGAGCCGCCAATGCTCTGCTCAAGGCCCCGACCGTCCTTTGCCGCCACACGCCGCTTCACTTTCGCCGGGCGCGAACGGCCGCTATCTCCCGGCTTGCGCTGAAGCTATGCCGATAGCTGGTGAGCAAATCCGGATCGCTGAGCACAACATTTCGGCCGCACATTGTGTACCATGACTTCGACGACCGGTTGCCGGGCATTGACAATCTCGGAGGGAAACCTGTCCAGTAATTGGTCCAGGCAGTACGGTTTGGTCAGGATTTCGTCCGCACCTATCGTGGTGGCAAGTTCAAGCCAGGGATAGTCGGAACGCAAGTCCTTATGGCGGCACGTGGCTATGATCCAGGGCCGGCGAATGTTTCTTTGGAGCAGGTCGATGATCTCCAGGCCGTTGACGTGCTCCACGTCTAAATCAATGACGACACAATCTATTGAGTAATCTTCGAGAATTTCGAGCGCCTCTCCGCCGTGAGAAGCAAGGAATAACTTGTAATCTTGGAGCCTTATATCATTTTCGATAATGTTACGTGAAAGCATATCCGGGTCAACTAACAGAATATTCCGCATTTTATTCTATCCTTTTTGTTCTGGAAGATTATTTGGACGCCTGCAAAAAAATTTAGAAGTATTTTTTGAATTCCTACCCTGTGGGCCCTGTGGGAGATGATTATTTCGTGTATATTTGAATGTGAAGATGCTATTGATGGCGCGTCCATTGAAATTGTTGGTAGCAAAGTGGAATGAAACCAAGAAAAACGGGAACAATTGAAGGCGCACTAATGAAAATCATTGGTGTGCTCGGAATCGGTAGATGCGCGGAAGTTGTGGACAAGTCCACTTCGCTTATAAGAAAGTGGAGCGATCCGGATAACTGCACGTTGCCATCGCTGGCGCAGGCGTTAGCCCTTGATCTGGAATATGTGCGTGAAAAGCACTGCACGCCGCCGCTTTTCCATGTTTATGCAAGCACGATCGAGAAGGAACTCAACGCCGTCGACGAGGGTGAGCACGTTCTGGTCGCTATTCTGACTCTCCAGGCGGCTGTCTGTGACTTGGGAAAGAAAATTGCCAGCGAACTCATTCACCCCGAAAAGATAATGGATAAGCGCGGGGAGAGCTGGCAGGAGATGCACGAAACCGTCGATTTAGTCATGCAGGACGTGCGCGATCTCGAGGTGGCGATAAAATTGTGGCAACGCACATTCGCACAGGATGATCTGGAAAGTTAGACTTGCCGTAAGTGAAGCGCGCCGGAATAATGGCGCATGAAAACCGGAAGTTCCTTCGCCATAGCCCTGCTCAAGGCCCCGATCATCCTCTACCGCTACACGCTGTCCGCTTTCGCCGGGCGCGAGTGCCGCTATCTCCCGACCTGTTCGGAATATGCGCAAGAGGCCATCGAGAAGAACGGCCCCTGGAGGGGGCTGTGGCTGGCGGTCTCGCGCATCTGGCGCTGTTCCCCCTGGGGAGGGAGCGGCTTCGACCCTGTGCCCGATCTGCAAGAAGAGCGCCATCCCCGGTGGGCTCCCTGGCGCTATGGTCGATGGAGCGGTGCGCATATTGACCGTGAACTTGACAACAAGCCCTAGACTCGCGCATTCCAGGTTCACACTAAGAATCCCCACAGCGGGACCCAATCCGTCTTACCTGCCTGGTGTGCAGCGAGTGAGAGGAAAGATGAATGGTATCCCTGACCTTCCCCGATGGAAATTCGCGCGATTTTGACGATGGTGTCACCGGCGCAAGCGTTGCCGAATCCATCGCCAAGTCGCTGGCGAAGAAGGCCGTGGCCATGGTGGTCGATGGCGAACTGAGCGACCTTTCCGACCCGATAGCCGCCGATGCCGCAATAGAGATCGTGACCCGGGATGATCCGCGCGCGCTGGAGCTGATCCGTCACGACGCGGCGCATGTGATGGCGCAGGCCGTGCAGGAGCTGTTTCCCGGCACGCAGGTCACCATCGGGCCGGTGATCGACAACGGCTTCTACTACGATTTTGACCGCGAAGAGCCTTTCACGCCGGAAGACTTACCGGTCATTGAAAAGAAAATGCGGGAGATCATTGCCCGGGGCGCATCTTTCACAAAGGAACTCTGGACCCGGGACAAAGCCAAAAAAATCTTCAAGGAGATGGGCGAGCACTACAAGGTCGAACTTGTGGATGCGATCCCCGAAGGCGAGGACCTGAAGATCTACGCCCAGGGCGACTGGTTCGATCTGTGCCGTGGGCCGCATATGCCCTCCACCGCCAAGGTCGGTAGCGCCTTCAAGCTGCTCAGCATTGCCGGAGCCTACTGGCGCGGCGATTCCACCAGGCCCATGCTCCAGCGCATCTATGGCACCGCCTGGGCGTCGGACAAGGACCTCCAGGCCTATCTCACCATGCTGGAGGAGGCGGAGAAGCGCGATCACCGGCGTCTGGGCCGTGAAATGGACCTGTTTCACTTCCAGGAGGAAGCGCCGGGCTCGGTGTTCTGGCACGCCAAGGGCTGGACGCTGTTTCAGGCGCTCATCAACTATATGCGCCGGCGCCAGGACGCGGCTGGCTATGTGGAGGTGAATTCACCGGACATGATGGACAAGGCCCTGTGGGAGAAGTCTGGCCACTGGGAAAAGTTCGGAGAGAATATGTTCACCACCGTGACCCCGGACGAGCGCGTCTATTGCTGCAAGCCGATGAATTGCCCGGGGCATGTTCAAATCTTCAAGCATGGTCTGAAGAGTTACCGGGAACTCCCTATAAAGATTGCGGAATTTGGCAAGGTGCACCGTTATGAACCCTCCGGCGCCCTGCATGGATTGCTGCGCGTGCGCCACTTTACGCAGGACGACGCGCATATCTTCTGCACCCATGAGCAGATCACGGAAGAATGCGTCAAGGTCAATGATCTGATGTTGTCGATCTACCGCGATTTCGGGTTTGAGGGCGTGGTGATCAAATTTTCCGACCGGCCGGAGAAACGCGTCGGCTCCGACGAGATCTGGGACCGGTCGGAAGCCGCGCTGAAAACGGCCGTTGAGGCAACCGGATGCGAGGTTCAGCTCAATCCGGGCGAGGGGGCGTTTTACGGGCCAAAGCTCGAATATGTGCTGCGCGACGCCATCGGCCGGGACTGGCAGTGCGGAACCTTGCAGGTGGATTTGAACCTGCCGGAGCGCCTTGGCGCCTTTTACATCGGGGCCGATGGCGAAAAGCACGTGCCCGTCATGCTGCATCGCGCCATGTTCGGGTCGCTGGAACGCTTCACCGGCATTTTGATCGAACAGCATGCGGGGCATTTCCCGCTCTGGCTCGCGCCGGTTCAGGCGGTGGTCGCGACGATCGTGTCGGACGCGGATGATTATGCGCGCGAAGTGCTCAAGGCGCTGGGACGCGCGGAGCTTCGCGGCGAGGCCGATCTGCGCAACGAGAAGATCAACTACAAGGTGCGTGAACATTCAGTGGCGAAGGTGCCGGTGCTGTTCGTTGTCGGCAAGCGCGAGGCGGAGGAGCACACGGTCTCCATTCGCCGTCTGGGCTCGAAAGAACAGCAGGTGTTGCCGCTGGATGAAGCAATAGCCGCATTGGCGAGCGAGGCCGTGCCACCGGATCTGAGGCCCGGTTACAAGGCCGAAGCGGCCTGAGGGGCTCCGGGCCGTCTCGAAAGGATGTGCGGACCGCTCAAGGCCAACTGCCGCCGGCATATATCGCTGCCCGAGTAGATCAGCCGCCAAGCTACTGGATCACGACCTCGACCTGCTTTGATTCACCGGGTTCAACGACAAACTCGCGGGTGAAGTTCTTGCCCTGATAGCGGGCGAGAACGCTGTAGCTGCCTGCCGCCAGAATATGGCTGGGAAGCGCGCCTGCGCTTTCCTTCACAATGTCGCCGCCTGTGGTGAGGATATTCCACTGGGTATTCGCCAATGCCTCGCCGCCAGGCTGGTTCACCAGCTTGAGCGTTATTTTCCCGGCGCTGTGATTGATGACGGCGTCGGTCAGTTTTCCCGGCTCGACTGTAAGGTCGGCGCGCACCACGGCATTCGCGTCTCCATAGGTGCTGACCACATGATAGGCGCCTGCATTGAGCCGCAGGACAACGCCGGGCTTGGCATCGCGCAGCAGAAGTTTGCGCTTGCCGAACTGGTCGGTTTCCGTTTCGTCGGCATACAAGTCATAGCGGACGGAGTTCGGCGGGATGGTTGTGCCGTTCAGGGTGACGGCGCCCAGACGCAGCCCGCCGGCATTCAGGATGAAAGTTTTCTGCAGGGCGCGCCCGCGCTCCACATTTATGTCCCTGATGAGATTGACCTTGCCGTAGGCGGCGGCAATCCGGTAGGCGCCGGGAGGCAGCGCGGCGGTCGGTGTCGCGTCGCGAAAGGTGTCGACGAGCTGGTATTTTCCGTCCTTGGTTTTGCTGTTTTTGTAAACCCACCAGACCAGTCCGGATTTGATAATAGCGCCGCCATCCACTGTGCGCGCCGACAAAGTGACCGGCACGGATTCGCCCGGTACGGCAAGTCCCTTCTGCGGCGGTTTCTTTGCGGTGGTTGAAGGTGCTGCCGGTTCTGCCATTTGCGGGCCGGGCGCCAGGGCTTGTTGCCGGGAAACGGAGGCGGGCGGATCGCTTTTGGGAACCGGCCGGGGCGGCGGGTCTGTCGCCGGCGCCGCGGCAATTTTCGGCATCACGGGGGCCATGACAACCTTAAAGGCGGCTTTGAGGCTTGTTGCCAGTTCGCCTTCGCTGACGGCGGATGCGAAGGTGCCGCCGGTATTTTCGGCAATACATTTCAAGGATTTGAGCTTGCTTTTTTGCTTGGCGTCGAAGGCGATGGCATGGATGGTCAAATCCTTGCCGTCCTGCTTCAGCTCACGTGCCATATCGCACGGATTTGCATTACAATTATCGAGCCCGTCCGCAATGAGGACCAGGCTGGCCCGCTGTTCCTTGTAGCGAGCCGCCTGGGCGGCCTTTTTCAAAGCTGCCGCGATCGGTGTCGAGCCCTTGGGCTTGATGCCGTTTATGGTTTTGATGACATCGGACGCCTTGTGCTCGCCCATTGCCATAATCAGCTGGACATCGCCGCATCCTGTCGACTGCCGGTGGCCGTAGGATACGATGCCGAGATTGAGGCGGCCTTCAAGGTCTTTTGCGAGGCCGCTGATCACATTGCGCGTGCTGACTACCTTGTTCACGCCGTCGATCTGTCCCCACATGCTGCGCGAGGAATCCAGAATAAGCACGGCATTGGGTTTCGAATCCTGCGCGCGGGCAGGCGTCACGTCATGCGCGAAGACCCAGATGCCCGCCGTCGCGGCAATCACGATTGGCGCAAAAGAGAGCCGGTGCGCGGCCGTGGACATGACGTGTCTCCCGTATCGGTTTCCCAACGCGGTCATCCCGGGCAATGCGCCGGCCCGGGGGATGACCCGTTGATTCGTAAAATATCACGGCGAAGCATAGCTTCAAACCGGGGCGTTTCGGTGTCAACGCTCCCTGCCGCGGGTAAAGTTTCAGGGCCATTGTTTGAATTGCGTTTTTGCGATAGGCAAGGCTGTTCCCGAATGGGAGCAAATTCTCTCCTCCGGGGCCGCATGCCAAAATCTGTTGATTGCCGCCAATGCGCTCGGATTTTCCGGCCAGTGGATTACCGAGTGGTATGCCTATGACGCAAATGTCCGTTCGGCGCTCGCGCCCGGATATCGGCCGGATAACCAGTTCATGGGCTCCTGAGGTGAATATCCGGTCCGGTGGCTCTGCCCGCAGCTCAAACAGGGAGCAATCCTAGTGTTCTACGAAACCAATGAAAACAAGCACGGGCTGGCGCGTGACCCGTTCAAGGCGCTGGTGGCGCCACGCCCGATCGGGTGGATTTCCTCCCTTGACGCCGACGGCATCGTCAATCTCGCGCCCTACAGTTTTTTCAATGCGATTTCGGATCGCCCGCCTTTCGTGATGTTTTCCTCAAGCGGGCGCAAGGACAGCGTCCGCAATATTGAGGCGACGGGTGAATTCGTGTGTTCGCTTGCGACATACGAGCTGAAAGAACAGATGAATACGACCTCCGCAATGGTTGGCCCGGAGGTGGATGAGATGAAGCTGGCCGGATTGACGCCCGCGCCCTGCAATCTCGTCAAGCCGCCGCGCGTGGCCGAATCCCCGGTCGCCTTCGAATGCAAATATTACAAGACGATGGTCCTGCCGGGTCTCAACGGCGCGGAAGGCAATCTTGTCGTGCTGGGCGAGGTCGTCGGCATTCATATCGACGACGACGCCATCGTCGATGGCCGCGTGGACACCGCGAAGATGCGGCCTATCGCACGGCTTGGCTATATGGATTATTCGGTCGTGGATACGGTCTTTTCGCTGGATCGTCCCTGAGGGCTGAAGCTAGCCGGGTCTCACCCGCTGCAGCAGTTTCTGCGCATGGATGAGGTGCGGCCGGTCGATCATGGACCCATCCAGAGAGATAACACCGGCGCCCGGGTCCGCCTCGAAAGCCGCGACGATCCGTGTCGCGCGGGCGATTTCATCGCCGCCCGGGGTGAAGGCCGCGTTGATCACCGGCACCTGGTCGGGATGAATGGCGAGCTTGCCGGAAAAACCATCCGCCGCCCCACGTTCCGCGTCGCGTTTGAGGCCATCCAGGTCACGAAAATCGGGATAGACCGTATCTATGGCGTGGATGCCGGCGGCAGAACCCGCACACAGGCATAACGTGCGCGCGAGCTCCATTGGCGCTCTGTAGCGGCCGTCATCGTCCCGGCTTGCGCGCGCCCCCAGCCCGGTCGCCAGGTCTTCACTGCCCCAGGTAATGCCCGTCATCCGTGGGCCGCATTTCCCGAACGAAGCCATGTTCAGGACGGCTTCGGGAATTTCCGGAGCAATGACAAGAATGGAAGTCTGGCCCGCCCGAAGCCCTGACCTTTTCTCCAGATCTTCCAGCATCCCGGCAAGCCGCTCCACGTCATCGTAAGAGCGCGCCTTTGGCAGCATGATGCCGTGCGGGCCGGCAGGTATGACGGCCGCGAGGTCGGCTTGCGCCCATTGCGTATCAAGGGAATTGATGCGGATATATATGGACGGCCCCGAGGGGCTGGCGTCTTGCCGCGCCAGAAATTCCGCAACCATGTCGCGGGCGCCGGTTTTGGCATCGCTTGCTACGGCATCTTCCAGATCGATCAGGATGACGTCCGCGCCGCTTGAGGGGCCTTTTGCAAGCTTGCGCTCGCTGTCGCCGGGGGTGAAGAGGAGGGACCGCATGGTATTTATTCGGCTGATTTCCTGCGCATGAACGCCTGGCCTGTCTCGAAATCCTCAAAATACATTCTGTTCATTTTTGCCCCTTGCGGTGTGTCCCCGACGCTTTTTTGACGCAGGGGTTAACGCGGTGTTTACCATAAATCCGTAGCTTGGACCGAGTATATGGCCAGCCGGGCTGGTTCGCGAAGCCGCGTGTATGTATCACGGTGAAAGACCCTTATGTCTCTCGTATCTGCGATCAAAGCGCCCTTGAGCATTTCCAATGCTATCAGGAAGGCGAGTCAGGCAACGGGAACCGATTTTTCCTATTTGCTGAAGACGGCGGCGCGCGAGAGCGCCTTCAAGACGAGCGCCAAGGCCAAGACCTCGAGCGCGACAGGCCTTTTCCAGTTCATCGAAAGCACCTGGCTCAAGACCGTGAAGGAGGCGGGCAACAAATTCGGCCTCAACAAATACACGCCGCATATTTTCAAGACCCAAAGTGGCCGCCATTATGTGCCAAACCAAAAGCTGCGGACCGAGATACTCCAGCTTCGCAATAATCCTGAAATTTCGGCCGTGATGGCCGGCGCCTTTACGCAGAAGAACTCGGAGTTCATCGTATCCGAACTGGGGCGCAATCCGACCCAGGGTGAGCTTTATATCGCCCATTTTCTGGGTCCGAAGGGGGCGTCCGACCTCATCTCACTTGCCGAGAAAAATCCGGATGCGCGGGCGGACAGGTATTTCCCAAGGGCCGCAAGGGCGAATAAACCGATATTCTATACGGGCGGTCGCCCGCTCACGGTCGCGCAGGTATACAACGAACTAGTGAGTGATTATGCAAAGTCGCAGGATGTCGCCGCCAGTCCGTCAGGCGTCTCCCCGAAGCCGGCCACCGCAAGCGCCGCGGTGTCGACAATCACCACGCCGGCGCCAGAACCGGTGAAACAGGCCGCTCGGGCATCGGAACGCGTCCCGGAGGGCCTGTTCAGGGTCTCTGCCTTGCAGAGCAATGCCGAGGCCGGGCCGCAGGCTTCCATGGTTCAAAACGCGGTTACCGGCAGACCGGGCGGCGCCAATGTGAAGGGAACGGTCGGTTTGCTGGGGCAGAAGGGGTCGCCGATTGCGGCGATGACCAGGGTCGCATCTCTCACCCAGAGCCGTCCCGCCACGTCTCCGGAAACCCTGAGTGACGCCGTGCCGGGAAGCATTGGTGTTTGGACGACCAATGTCCGGTTTCCCGCTGTTGAGGCCGCCGGCGCGGAACCAAACGCAAAAAAGAAGGAAGAAGATCTCGCGCCAGTCAGGCGGCGCACGGCAAAGAGCAGACAGAGCTCGCGCCCCGACCGTCTCCTTGAGGTAAGCGCGAAGCGTAACGCAAGTCCCGCTTCCATCCGTACGGCATCGGCAGCCGATGCGTTCAACGCGCCGAATTTCTGGGATCAGATGGCTTTGAACGGAAACTAGTGCGTATCACCGATAAGTGGAAACCGGTTATCGGAAAAATGATACGCATAAACAAAGAGCTAGATCGCGGTTTTGATTCCATCAAAACATGAGGCGATCTAGGGCCCGGATATCCTTCCAGTCATGAAATCCCGCCGAGTCTGGCACGCATGCTCAGGCAGCGCCGGCCCGCGCGGCCTCCTGCGCCAGAAAATCTCCGGTGACATCATGCAGCCGCTTCGCGAGCACCGAGGCCTTGGGGTTATCCGTGCCCTTGGCTCCCTCCGCCACCACTGCGCGAACCGCATCCACATGCTGATCGATCAGCAAAAGCGGCAGGCGCGATTTGTCGGGGATCTTATCGATCAGACGGCACAAAGAGGCGCAGATCTCATCGGCCAGGGGATAACCGAGAGTGGTGGCCTGACCTTTGAGATTGTGGGCGGCCTGGAACAGATCTCTAAGCGCGTTCTCGGAAAAGCCGGCTGCCTTGGCGTCATCGCGCGACTTGGCCAGCTGGCGGGACTCCGTCACTATCCAGTCGTCGAAATTTACCGACAAGTGCTCCAGCGCCTGTTCGGCTCTGGTGATCGCCTGTTGTGCCGCTTCATTGTCGTCGCCGGGCCTCAGGCATTTGTCACGTAAGTTGATACCCGTCTTGTTGACCTGGCGGGTCATGGCCGTATTAGCGTTGGATGAGTGTTGCTGCATGTGTTCCTCTTGATCCTTGCGGGACCTGCTAGGCCTCAAGCTCCACTTGATTTGGATCGACGATATTGTCCCCCGGGGCGCCTGTGCGGCGTTCGACTCCGGAGTAATTCGGATTTACATAACGCCTGCGATCCGGCCCGAAATAAGATTTGGTGCGAACGAAGTCACGCGGATTTGAGACCACATTCTGGATCCGCCGGTAGAGCGCGGTGGCAGAGACGGGCTTGCACAGAAATTCCGTTGCCCCGGCATCGCGCGCCGCGATGACATGTTTCTTTTCCGAGTAGGCGGACAGAACAATGATCGGCAAAAAAGGATGCCTGCACCCTTCGGGATTGCGGATCATCCGCGTCAGTTCGATTCCGTCGAAAATCGGCATCGTGATATCGGTAATGAGGATATCGGGGGAATAGGCCTCGACGGCCTCAAGACCCGAGGCGCCGTCTTCCGCCTCATAGATTTCGCGCGAACCGAATGCACGCAGGAGTGTACGCACGATACGGCGCATATGCGCGTTATCGTCCGCGACCACGAATCTAAGTTCGTCGAACGCAATTTTGGCCATACGCTAACAACTCAGTACGGCGCGGCATGAATCGTGCCGCGAACGCCGGATTAACAAAACGAAACCATCGTCTCGCTGTTAGCTTAATAATCATTGAATAAGTGGCGGCCGGGAGGGGATAGGCGCCAGCGTCAATAGCGGAACTGTTCCGCCAGTATCCGCTCATCGAGCGCATGGTCGCAATCAAACATCATATGCAAGTCGATCGACGCATCTTCTTCGACCTGAACTTCCTGAACCGAGCGAAATTCAGTGTGGTCGGCCACCGCGCTGACCGGGCGTTTTTCTGCTTCGAGCACTTCCACGACCACCTTGGCCTCATTGGAGAGCAGCGCGCCGCGCCAGCGCCTGGGACGGAAGGGGCTGATGGGCGTGAGCGCCAGAAGGGGGGCGTTGATGGGCAGGATAGGGCCGTAGGCCGAGTGATTATATGCGGTGCTGCCGGCGGGTGTGGCCACCAGAACGCCGTCGCAAATCAGTTCTTCCATACGCAGTTTTCCGTCGACCGAGATTTTGAGCTTTGCCGCCTGAAAGGATTCGCGGAACAACGCGACCTCATTGATGGCCAATGCTTCTTCGGTTTTTCCATCGCTGCCGCGAACCTGCATGCGCAAGGGGTGGATTACGCTGGTTTTCGCCGCCGCCAGACGCTCGCCCAAATCGTTTTCGTTATACTCATTCATCAAAAAGCCGATGGAACCGCGATGCATGCCGTAGATCGGGACCTGGCTGTTCATATGTGCATGGAGAGTTTGCAGCATGAGTCCGTCGCCCCCAAGCGCGACAATGGCCTCCGCGTCCGCGGGCGCGATATTGCCATAGCGCGAGATCAGCCGCTCCGCCGCTTCCTGGGCCTCGCGATGGTCGCTGGCGACAAACGCGATCTTCACAAGTTTCTTTTTGTCTTTCGGCATTTCCATACACTCTTGACGTTGCGGCAGGCACTATAGACGCAAGGCGCGGCCCCATGCGACCGTCTTTGGGTAATACCAGTTCTCATTGATAATGACCTGTTTCATGGATCATAGCGGCTCATTCGGGCAGGCGCGGTGCGCAGCGCGATACTTGTGTATCGGGCAAGCGCCGCAACACAGCCGATGGGCCGCTCTGATCCACCCGAAAGGCCGGGCGCTTTTTCCTGCCAGCTGCGTTGCGCGCCGCTTATGGTACATGTACCACCGCACGGCACGCGCCTGCCTGGCAGGAAAAATCGCGCTGGTGAAACAGGTCATTATCAATGAGAACTGGTATTAAGCTTTAACGGAAGCGCAGGGAGGGGCGGGTGTGACTGGCCAGGAGAACAAGCTGCTGCTGATCTACACGACGCTGGAATCGGTGGAGGATGCGAAGAGCGTGGGGCGTGCGCTGGTGGAGTCGAAACTTGCGGCTTGCGTCAATATCCTCCCGGCAATGACCGCCATCTATGAGTGGCAAGGTGAATTGCAGGAGGCGGGAGAAGTGGTGATGCTGATCAAGACCCGCAAAGGCTGTCTGGACGAAGCGCTCGCGCGGGCGAAGGAAATGCACCCATATGACACACCGGCCCTGCTGGTCATCGAGCCCTCGGAGGTGGATCGCGATTTTGCCGCCTGGATTGTAGAGCAGACCAGCGCGCCCTAGCTCCGGCCAATAAAAAACGGCGGGCGCTTGGTATGCCCGCCGCATCGGAGTTTTCTGCTGATTTTTGAACTCGGACTGAGCTTTATCCGGCTTTTGTGTCTCTTGCCCTTTCCTTTGGTCTAGTACTCTTTCCTTCGGTCTAGCTTAGCTGATCCGCAGCCAGGCTGCGGGAGGAGATTACAAATTCTGAACTACCCGATCGCAGTTCCGAGACTGAGCAAGGCCCAGATAGTCGCCGCCAAGGCCAAGCCGAGCCAGAAATGTTTCGGGAATGACAGATTCTCTATGGGGGTACAGGGAATCGACATCTCTTGCCTCCATCTCTAAGCCGATCAGAGGGGCGAAACGCCAGACTTTGATTATTGTTATTCCCCCGCCTGTTCGGCGTTTGACGATCTCAACTATAACACGGAATGGGGCAAATGCGACCCAGTATATGAACCGGAGCCAAAAAAACACATAATAATAAATATAGTTTGTCATTAATCAATATAACTATATTTCGCATACAAAATTGTGAAAAACAGGGTGTGATACATAAGAAAATTCATGAATAAGGGATTTAACTGAAATATGTCATTTGCATAGTTTGATCGCCATTCTTGAGACAAATTTTGGCCACAATATAATACTTGAACCACGCGAATATGATCTGCCGATACAGGCAGATACACTTGCTTCATGCCCCGGCGTCCGGTTCGAGGGTGCGCCCGGAAGGCCGGCGGCAAGCCAAATTTAATTTCCTTCTGCTATCCGGTGAGTCGGGATGCGGTTGCTCCAGCGCAATTTCAGCCGAATTTGCGAGCGCGGGGAGGGAATCATGAATTCTACAAGCGAAACGGCGGTTGCGGCGCCAGGTTATGAAGCCGCGGCCGCGGCCGGGCCGCAACCCGGTGAAGCCTTGCCCGACAAGTTACGGCGCTGGGTGCTTGGCGCGGCCTGGAGCCTCATGCCGCCCCGGACCTGGGGCGTGCCGGCGGCGCTATGGATGGTCGCGTCGCATTATGCGGGCCTGCGCGATACAGACGAGGGCATGCCGGATCCGGAAAATGCGCTGACCAATCCCGACGGGCTGGCGGGTATCTGCCATGATATGGGCGTGGAGAGCCTCATGGCGGGATACAGGGCGGGGCTGTTTCCATTCAGCCATATCGGGCCGCAAAAATGGTGGGCGCCCGGTGTGCGCATGGTCCTGGCCCTGCAAAACTTCCATATGGAGAAGAATCTGCGCCGGCGTTTGCGGAACAGGCATTTCACGGTCACCTTCGACGCTGCGTTTGAGGACGTGGTTCGCGGTTGCGGCGAGCCACGCCCGGGGCACCTTAATCTGACATGGATCACGCCGGACGTTATCAAGGCCTATGTGGAGCTGCACCGGGCCGGGCATGCGCATTCGGTTGAGGTTTGGGACGGGGAGGGTAATCTCGCAGGCGGCGTATACGGGATTGCCGCGGGCCAGGTGTTTTTCACCGAATCCCAGTTCGCCCGCCAGCGCGATGCATCGAAGGTTGGCTTCGCCACCCTCAACTGCCACCTGCAGAATTGGGGATTCGTTCTCAACGACGGCAAGTATCACAACGCCCATCTGGCCCGGGCCGGGTTTGAGCTTATGCCCCGCAGTCAGTTCAACGCATTGCTGGCGCGTCATTGCCCCGCCGGGGGCAGGCGAGGCCCATGGGCCGTCGACGATACGCTCGACGTCGGCAACTGGAACCCCAGGGCGGGACTGGAACGAAATCAGAAGCCAACCTGAAGGTTACGGGATTATGCCGGTTCAGCAGTCCATCGGTTTTATTGGCATCGGGATAATGGGCTTCCATATGGCCCGGCGTCTGGCCGGGGCCGGTTATCGGGTGACGGCCTGGAACCGGACCGGGGCGAAGGCGCAGCCGCTGCGCGAATTCGGCGTGGATATCGCCGCCGCTGCGGCGGATGCGGTCAGGGACGCAGACATCACAATCGTCATGGTCGCCGACGGGCCGTCCAGTGACGAGGTGATATTCGGCGCGGGCGGAGAAACGGGAATCTTACGGCAAATGCGCGAAGGGTCCGTGCTTCTGGTCATGAGCTCGATCCCGGTCGAAACGGCGGCGGCGCAGGGGAAGGCCGCCGAGGCGCGCAATATCCACTATCTGGATGCGCCGGTGTCGGGCGGAGAGCCTGGAGCCCGCGACGGCAAGATGACCATAATGGCGGGCGGCGATGCGCAGGCCTTCAAAGACCTTCAGCCGGTTTTTTCGGTTCTGGGCCGCTCAACCTATGTTGGGCGCGCCGGCACCGGATCGCTTGCCAAGCTCGCCAATCAGGTGATCGTCGGCAATACCATCCAGACGGTAGCGGAGGCGCTGCTGCTGGTGGAGGCGGGCGGCGCCGACCCGAACGCCGTGATCGAGGCGCTCAGGGGCGGCTTTGCGGATTCCCCAATCCTGCAAAATCATGGGCTTCGCATGATCGCCGGTAACTTTGAGCCCGGCGGGCGCTGCCATATCCAGCTTAAGGACACGCGAACGGCGCAAGAGCTGGGGGAGTCATTTGGATTGGCGCTGCCAATGACCGCCCAGGCGCGCGAAACCTACAATAACCTTGTTGAGAACGGGCAGGGAGATCTTGACCATAATGCCGCCTATCTGGACCTGCGCCGGCGCAGCTCTCTGGACAGCTAGAGCAGATTCGATTTATTCCGGTTCATATCCACATGCCTTGAAATAATTTGCGCATTGTTCGGCGGGATAGCGTTCGATTGCGTCAGCGATGGCCTCATCCAGTTCCTTCTTGGTTCGTGCCGCC
>BDTT01000119.1 GCA_002897995.1 bacterium BMS3Bbin10
CCGCCGCCGCCATAGGGCGCCAGGAAAATGATTGCGGCGGAGCCCCGGAAAACAAGGCTCCGCCGCGGTTCCATTCACGCCGGCAATATTTGCGCTTTCCCAGATCGCTTCATGTTTTGATGGAATCAAAACCGCAATCCAGCTTTTTGTTTATGCGTATCGTTTTTCCGATAACCGGTTTCCATCCCCGCCTTCGCGGGGACATGCTTATCGGTGATACGCACTAGAAGGATCCGCGATAGACCTCCGGGCGAAGCGGCTTGTCGATCATATGGATGACGCCGTTATCGGCGATGATGTCCGCTTTGGCGACTTTTGTGCCATTCACCATCACACCGCTCATTGCATCGATCATCATCATCGTGCCTTCAACGGTTTTGGTGTCGGTCTTTTTCCCCGAAAGGTCGGACGACATGACCTTGCCCGGCACGATATGGTACTTCACCAGGCGCACGAGATGTTCTTTCTTGGCCGGGTTCAGGAACAGATCGACTTCCTTTTTCGGCCATTTTGCAAAGGCCGCATCGGACGGGGCGAACAGGGTGAACGGGCCTTTGCCATTGAGCGTTTCCTCCATGCCGGCGGCCCTGATCATCTTCACGAAGATCGAGAATTGCGGATCGGCCGCGGCGGTGTCGACGATGCTGGCGGCCTTGGCCGGCACAGCGGCGAGCGCGAATGGCAGGGCGAGCGCCGCGGCCAGAATCTTCGAACGTATTGAATGCATACTGAGCTCCCTTCAGGTTCGGTCCGGTAAATGTACAAAAGGAGCTACGTTTCAAACCGCGTGGCGGTTCCCGGCCCGGTGAAAAAACGAATTCACTTAACCGTGATCGACTGGCGGGTGAGGCGGCGGCAATGGCGCGCCGCGGGGCTGTTTGCGGAGCTGCGCTGGAAAGGTCTGCTGGCGGTTCGCGAGAGGAGAACCCCTTGTCAAAGGACCGGGTCGCAAATCTTATCGGCCCGGAGTTGCGAAGGCTTCCCTTCTGCCCCGCGGTACTCAAGGATATCTCCTGGCTGACACTCCAGCGCCGCGCAGATCTTTTCGAGAGTTTCGAAGCGAACTCCCTTCACCTTGCCCGATTTCAGCAGCGAGACATTCTGTTCGGTAATGCCGATGCGCATGGCGAGTTCTCTTGAGCGCATTTTCCGCTTCGCCAGCATAACGTCGAGATTCACGATAATGGTCATGATGTTCAGATGATTTCCCGGCTCTCTTTGGCAATCCGGACGGCTTCGGCCATGACATAGGCGATCGCCAGCAGGAGCCCGCCGAGGGTGGCGACCAGATAGTCCTGGAGGGAAAAGGACATGGTGATGCTCCTGTTTCCCGGAGCCGCGCCGAAGCTCAGCGCGGCGCTGAGGGCGCCCTGCACGAATGGGCTCATAAAGACGGCGCCAACCACCGCCAGTGCGATATGCCGCAGACGCTCGACGGCGCGCAGCGTGAATATCTCGCCCCGCCGGTATCCCGCAAACAGGAAAAAGGCGTGGTAGAGCGCGTAAAACACGACGCCGAGCGGCAGCGACGAAATCACGAAGCCATACGCCCTGGTCGTGCCGTCGAGGGTAATATCCGCGGGGGAGAGCCCAAGGCGCGGCAGAACCAGCGATTCGATAATCCCGGGCGACAGCCATACCCAGGCGAGGGCGAGTTCCGCGAACAGGGCGCCGCCGATGACCACGCCCTGCATGATTAAAGAGAGGCGGCGAATGCGATCCATTGGGTTTGACGCGGGCAGCGTAAAATCTGACATCGGAAACAGGTCCTTGCTATATCACAGTTAAAATTTACTGTTAAACAGTAAAAAATGATTGTGGCGATTTCAAGATCACTGCGGCGCGGCCCGGACCCTAGAAAAATCCGCCCGCGAGCCAAAGCGCGGCGGCCAGGAAGGCGAAAGTGACCGCGATCACGACAAGGATGGTGCCGGGGCCCGGCCGTTCGCCACCGCCATGTTCGCCGTGCCCGCCCGCGCCGGGCCCGGTTGAGCCGTCCTCGCCGCCATGCCCGGCGTCTGCATCATGCGCGCCGGGTTTCGCGCCGCCGGCGGCCTCGGCGCGAAGAACGGTCAGCATGCCGTGCTTCATATTGTTGACCACCAGCCACCAGTTTATCGGATAGGCCAGCGCGAACCCGACGATCAGCGCCATCGACATGGTGAACCAGAAGGCCGGCTGAAGCGGATCGCCGGCGCCCTCGATCCGGCGCATGAGGAATTTCATGGTCGGAATCATGCCGGCCATCAGCAGGTTCATCGACACCAGCTCGGGAATGAAGGTCTCCTTGAGCGAGCGTATGTAGGATCCGCCGACCATGTCGCGCATGGCGAAGGCCTGAAAGTAGGCCCAGCCGAAACCGAAGCCAAGCGCGTATTCCAGCGCGAAGTCGCTCCACGGCGAGAGGTGCAGGGCGGCGCCAATGGCGGCGCCGGCGATGATGCCGAGACCGTCGCCGGCCGCGCAGTGCATGGTCGAGCCGAGCACCTGGCGCCATGTGGCGGAAACGAATTTCTCGTGGGTGCCCTTCAGCGGTTCGCGGCAGCCAAGCACGTAAAAGAACGCGCCCAGCGGCCCGGTGAAGACAACGAGGATGACGAACGCCCATTTGAGCACCGTCGACTCAGGGGTCTTAGGGATGTCGATGACGACAAAAGCCAGCGACAGGCCGGTCAGGACGAACCAGGCGAGCATGACGCCTTCGATCATCGCAAATCCCCCCCAAATGAGTTTCGGCCATGATGATAGCCGAATGCCGCCAATCGCGGAAACGGGAACTGCCCGGCGTTCGGTGCGCATTCCCGCACATGCCCATTGAACCTTTAGGGCCTGTAGAGCGACCAGCAGACAGAGCCGAGTGGGG
>BDTT01000120.1 GCA_002897995.1 bacterium BMS3Bbin10
TGGCGCCACCTCATCGAAAACTATTTCAGCAAAATCAAGGAGTTCAGAGGCGTGAACACCAGATACGACAAAACCGACACAAGCTACGAAGCAACCTGGTCCATCGCCGCAACCATCATCGCATTGCGCTAAATGTCCACAGACCCTAGGTCACGGACTCATAAATAACCATCATTCCGTTTGGTCAGGAGGGCCCGCTCTCCCTTGCATTTGCCTTTGGTGAAATCTGCCTCTAAACAGCGGGATCAATCAACATTCCGGAATTTCACCCGCACCCATGGATGAGCCTGCCCCACAGCCTGTTTTTCTGAAGGACTACAAGCCTTCGCAGTTCCTGATCGACACCGTCGCGCTCGATGTCAATTTGCATCCCACCGCGACGCGGGTGCGCACGCGGCTGCAAATCAGGCCAAACCCGAATATTACCGGCAAGGGGTCCGCCCTTGTGCTCGACGGTGAGGCGCTGGAGCTGGATGAAATCCGCCTGCGGGGCGCCAGGCTTTCTCCGTCGGACTATGAGGTCACCGATACCGCCCTGACACTTCCCGGCGTGCCCGATGGACCGTTCGAGTTGGAGATCACGACCTACTGCAATCCCGAAGCCAACAAGGCGCTATCGGGACTCTATCGTTCGCGTGAAATTTTCTGCACACAATGCGAGGCACAGGGCTTCCGCCGCATCACCTATTTCCTCGACCGGCCCGATGTCCTCTCCCGCTACACGACGCGGCTTCAGGCGGATGAGGAAATGGCGCCGGTTCTGCTGGCCAATGGCAATCGGGTGGACGCGGGCAAATCGGGAAATTCAGGCACGCATTTTGCCGTCTGGGAAGACCCCCACCCCAAACCGAGCTACCTGTTTGCCATGGTGGGCGGGGCGCTTGTCTGCGTCGCGGATAAATTCACGACGATGTCCGGCCGCGTAGTCGATCTGCTGATCTATGTGGAACCGGGCGAAGAGAACCGATGCGCCTGGGCCATGGAGTCGCTCAAACGCTCCATGAAATGGGACGAGGAGCGTTTTGGCCGCGAATATGATCTGGATGTGTTCATGATTGTCGCGGTGAGCGATTTCAATATGGGGGCCATGGAGAACAAGGGCCTCAATATTTTCAACGACAAGCTGATACTGGCCCGGCCCGAGACCGCGACCGACACCGATTATGCCGCCATCGAGGCGGTTATCGGCCATGAATATTTTCACAACTGGACCGGCAACCGGGTGACCTGCCGGGACTGGTTTCAACTGTGCCTCAAGGAAGGGCTGACCGTTTTTCGCGATCAGGAATTCACCTCCGACCTGCGCTCACGCCCGGTCGAGCGGATCAGTGACGTCCGCATGTTGAAAACCCACCAGTTCCCCGAGGATTCCGGCCCGCTGGCGCATCCGGTACGGCCTGATTCATACATAGAAATCAATAACTTCTATACAGCGACCGTATATGAAAAAGGCGCGGAGCTGTGCCGCATGATTGAAACGATTGTCGGCCGCGACGGTTTCCGCAAAGGCATGGATTTCTACTTTGAGCGCCATGACGGAGACGCGGCGACGGTGGAAGACTTCATCGCCTGTATAGTGGAGGCGACGGGCGCCGACCTCGACCAGTTCATGCGCTGGTACAGCCAGGCGGGAACGCCGGAAGTCGTGGCCTCGCTCTCCTACAACGCCGGGGAAAAAACGGCGGAACTGAATGTCAGCCAGATCACGCCGCCGACGCCGGGCCATACGAATAAACTGCCACTGCATATACCCCTTAAGATCGGCCTGCTCGGCCGGAATGGCAATGACCTGCCCTTGCGCCTGGACAGTGGAGAGGAAATTGGAGACGGCCTTATCCATCTGCGCGAGGCCGAGCAGACATTCCGCTTTGGCGGCATCCCCTCCCCTCCTGTCCTGTCGCTGCTTCGCGGGTTTTCAGCACCAGTCAAATTGACGGCGAACCTCAATGAGCGCGACCTTGAATTCCTGATGGCCCATGACAGCGATCTGTTTAACCGCTGGCAGGCCGGGCAAAATTATGCGCTGCGCATTCTCACCGCCGCCGCCGCGGCTCTACGCGAGGGCGAAGAGCCCGCGAATGCTCCCGCATTCGCCGGGGCGCTTGCGGTAACGCTCCGCGATGAAGGTCTGGAGCCGGCATACCGCGCCGAAGTGTTACGGTTGCCAAGCGAGACCGACATCGCCCGTGAAATCGGTTCCGATGTGGACCCGGACGCCATCCATCATGCCCGGGAATGGTTGCGGGCGGAGATATCCTTGACCCTGCGGGGCGAACTCATATCGCTTTATGACACCAATACCTTGCCCGGCGCCTACTCTCCGGAGGCCGGGGATGCGGGCAAACGCGCTTTGCGCAACACGGCGTTGGCCCTGCTTTCCGCGTCGGGAATACAGGACGACACAGAGCGCGTCGCCGAGCATTATCGCCTGGCTGCAAACATGACCGACAAGATTGCGGCCTTGAGCGTTCTTACCCATCTGGAGGGAGAAATGCGCGAACAGGCGTTCGCCGATTTCTTTGAAGACTGGAAAGACGACCATCTGGTCATCGACAAATGGTTTGCCTTACAGGCCATGTCGAGCCTGCAAGACGCACCAGAACGGGTCGAAGCACTGACCCGCCATCTGCTGTTTTCTCTCAAGACGCCAAACAAGGTGCGCGCGGTCATCGGCGCGTTCGCCAATATGAACCCGACCGGATTTCACCGCGATGACGGGGCAGGTTTCCGGCTTGTCGCCAACGCGGTTCTCGAAATCGACGGATTCAATCCGCAGGTTTCGGCCCGGATTCTGGGTGCATTCAAGAGCTGGCGCATGCTGGAACCGGTGCGGCGGGCCAAAGCCAAATCAGAACTCAAGCGCATCGCGTCACATGGCAAGTTGTCGCGCGATCTCTTTGAAATTGTGACCAAAACTCTGGGTTAGAATTTTCAGTTTTTTGCGAGGAACAGGCCTAGCGCGAGGCGGTTTCAACGCGAGTCTTCCACAAGTTCTCCACATGTTCTCTCTAGACAAGGAGTACGGTTTTCGAATCAATGGGGATAGTGATTCGGAGATGCGGCACTTCTTCGATTTCGCAGGAGGAAGAACACCAGAGGGGGCACATATGGCGCGGGCTCGCACCGTGCGCCAGGGCGGAATCACGTTCTCGGCAAGCGGAATTTATCAAAGGTTCGGCGTAAATTTTCTTGGACGGTATCTTTCAGAACAGGCCCTTCGGCGGCTTATCCCGTATCTGCTGACCCTGTTTCTCGCGGTACTTCTGGTCAGCACCCTCAGCCATTTTTTTTATGGCAAACGCGTCGCCACTGACGATGCCCGCAAACATCTCTCGCTCATCGCCGACACAATAGCGGCCAACCTGCAGAATGCCGACCCTTCGAAACCTTCGGATTGGCAGAACAGGCTTGCAGCAGGTCTGCCCGCGGGGGCGACGCTGGATGGCCGCCAGGTGCTGTTGACGGATGCATCGGGCACCGTGCGGGCCACGGCTCCGATTACCGTAAAACGCGATGGCAGGGAGCTTCTGCAGATATTGGGCAGGGACCAGCCGGTGACCACTTTCGGCGCGCGGGCAGGTGTTCTTGAACTTACCCTGACCGATGGACGGGAAGCGCTGGTCACAGTCCGAAACATCCGCAATTCACGCGCTTCGATCACGCTCCTGCAACCGACGGACAGGGCGCTTCGCAAATGGAGCCAGCGGGCGCCCGTGGGCACGACCTTGCTGCTGACCACCGGTTTGCTGTTGTTGCTGATCGGCGCAAGTTTCCGCTGGCTTTCAGAGCGCAGCGATCGGGCAGAAGCCGCTTTGGCGGCCAAGCAGCGGGATATGGACGCCCTGTTCGATGCATCCAGCATCGGACTGTGGGATTGGAACGTCTCGCGCGGCCATGTGCGCATCTCACCTTCCATGAGTGCGCTTATGGGATGGAGCCGGGAGAAGGCAAGTATTCCATTCGGGGAAATCGCTGCCGCACTCCACCCGGACGACGACCTCTTTTCGGCCGTGAAGGCCTCGGTTCGCAACGGTCTGGAGGTGCTCGACCGGACATTTCGAATTCGTCATGAAGGCGGACACTGGATAACTCTGCGGCTGCAGGGTTCATTCCGGCGCGACGGGACCGGCAACGAGACGCACCTAATCGGCGTTGTATCGGAACACAATGCCGACCAAGGCTGCAGCCCCGGCGCAACAAAGCATGATGAACAGCTGCATGATGCGATCGAGGCCATTTCGGAAGCCTTTGTCCTCTGGGACGCGGACAACCGTCTCGTGATGTGCAACGAAAAATACAAGCAGTTCTACAATCTTGGCGACGCGGTCGTTACGCCCGGCACGCCTTATGAAAAGGTCATTGCCGAGGCGACCGCGCCGATCGTGCGCACGCGTGTCACGGTAAGCGACAACGCTGACGCGGGCGCGCACACCTATGAGGCGCAGCTTGAAGACGGAAACTGGCTGCATATCGACGAACGGCGCACCAACAATGGCGGCTATGTCAGCGTTGGCACCGATATTACGTCGCTGAAAATGAGCCAGCAGCGTCAACTGAAAGTTGAGGAAGAACACAAAGCAACCATTACCGATCTGCGCCATTCACGGCGCGAGCTGGAGCAGCAGAAGCAACAGCTCGTCGATCTGATGGAAAAATATGCACTGGAGAAGAACCGCGCCCAGGCCGCCAACCGCACGAAGTCGGAATTCCTGGCCAATGTCAGCCATGAACTGAGAACCCCTCTCAACGCGGTCATCGGATTTTCCGAGATCATGAAGAACGGGTTGTTCGGCCCGGTGGGCAATCAGAAATATGTGGAGTATGCCCGCGACATCCATGAAAGCGGAAAATATCTTCTGGAAGTCATAAATGACGTCCTCGACATGTCCAAGATTGAGGCGGGCCGCATCAGTCTCGACATCAAGCCGCTGGATACCGGCGAAATCATAGATGACAGCATCCGCATTGTCGCACCGGCCGCCGCTGGACGCGCCATCGAGGTCAAGCGCGCCGGGTTAAAGCAGCTGAAGATGCGTGCCGACAAGCGAGCGGTGAAGCAAATCCTGCTGAACCTGCTCTCCAATGCACTGAAGTTCACGCCCAAGGATGGAAAAGTGACAGTCCGGCTCACCAGGGCCAAGGGGCACGCAAAAATAATAATTGCCGATACCGGTATTGGCATCCCGGAGTCGGAATTGGGCAAGCTGTGCCAGCCCTTTGAGCAGGTGGAAAACCAGTTGACCAAAAGCCGCCGGGGCAGCGGCCTGGGCCTGGCGATCTCGCGCTCTCTGGTGGAGATGCATGGCGGCAAATTTGAGATCAGGAGCGCCGAGGCCAAAGGAACGACGGTCATCTGCCATCTGCCGCTCAAGCCCATTCTGGTTGAGAATGGCGACGGAGAGGACGGCAAAGCCTGAGTGGATACCGGGATGGCCGCTAACGTGGCCCCCTATCCGGCGCTCCCTTCATGCGACGCCAGTGCCCCCTTCGATGTTTGAGGCCGGCGCGGATATTGTTCACAAGTTCCCGCCGTTCTTCCAGCGTCAAATCCTTCATCAAACCCATCATCG
>BDTT01000121.1 GCA_002897995.1 bacterium BMS3Bbin10
GTTGTAACGGTAGTTCTGGGTGTCGGGGCTTTTGTCTTTTTTGCATTCGGCTCATGGCAATCATACTTTGCACTGACTACGCATTTGGCCGATTAGCAATGCATCTCTTCCCCATCGAGGGATGCGTGCCATGGACCGTCCGCGCATGTGGGGAGGGAGCGGTTCCTGCATTGGTTAGTGCGCTACCGCGCTTCGCGCTACTTGAGCGCGTGTTTTTCTCGCTCACGGCTATTCCGTCCTTCGGACGGGCCTGCGCGGGCGCGCGCCATAAGGCGCGGCGGCCGTTCGGCCTTGCCTCGGCTGCGCCTCGGTTGATGTGCAATACGGGGACAGTCTTGCCGTATGGTGCCAACCGACTAAAGGGAGGCAAGCGCAGCCGAGGCAAGGCCGCCCGGTCAGGGCGCGCCCGCGCGGGCCCTGCCGAAGGCAGGATCAGCCGTGAGCGAAAAAAACCCCGCTAAACCCTCTGCGCCCCCCGCGCCGAAATACCCGCTTGCGCGGGGCGCTCTTCGCGGCCAATCTCCGCTTGGCACCGTTTATCGCGACATCAGACAAGCGAGACCTCAAAATGCGCCGCTTCCCGATTGTTCTTCTGGCCGCTCTGGCGTTCATTGCCGCGCCCTCCCACGGCGCGCGGGCCGGCGCGGCGCCGGAGGAGGCGCTGGCCCTGCTTCAGAAGCGCGGCTACAGCTACATCGAGATCGAGCCGGACGACGCGCCGGGCTACCGGGCAAGCGCCTGCAAGGGCGGCACCCGCTTTGCTGTTACGATAGATCCGCAAAACAACATCGTCGATGTGGACCCGCGCGGTTCGTGCGGCGGGCAACAGAAGGGATATGCGGCCGCGCCGCCGCCCGAAACGGAACGCCGCGGCGGCTATCAAGGCCGGGGCCATGGCTCCGGACCGGGTTACGGCGAGCTGGACATCGCATATGCTCCCCTGCTGGCTAGGCTCTATCGCAAGGGCTATTACGACATTCGCGTTGTCGACATCGATGATGACGAGATTGAGGTGCTCGCCTGCCGCAAGAGGCGACTGTTCAAGATCGATATCAGACTGCGAAGCGGACGCATCGATGATATCGACCGCAAGGGCCGCTGCGGCCCGCGCCGGAGCGCGGCACGTGATGGCGTGAACATTGAGGCGCCCTTCGCCGACATACGCGCCTGGCCGGGCGGAGTGCGCATCCGCGCGCCCTTCGTCGATCTCGATATCAGGTGAGCGGAAAACCGGAGATCCTGCGCTACTGGGCTGTCTGCGCGTCGGCCTCCGCGGCCGCCTTCTGCACCGCTTTCTGCACCTTTTCGAAGGCGCGCACCTCGATCTGGCGGATGCGCTCGCGGCTCACGTTGAATTCATGCGAGAGGTCTTCCAGGGTGATCGGATCGTCGCTCAGGCGCCGCGCGGTGAAAATGCGCTTTTCGCGCTCGTTCAGGGTGTCCATGGCGGATTTGAGGAATTCGCGGCGGCGCTCCAGTTCTTCGGAATCGCCGAGCGCGGTTTCCTGGTCGGTGGTTTCGTCCACCAGCCAGTCCATCCACTCGCCGCCCTCGCTGTCCGAGCGCACCGGCGCGTTCAGCGAGCTGTCGCCGGAAAGACGCCGGTTCATGGACACAACATCTTCTTCCGATACACCGAGCCGGGTGGAGATTTTCTTCACATTGTCCGGATGCAGATCGCCCTCTTCGAACGCCTTGAGCTGGCCCTTGATCTTGCGCAGATTGAAGAACAGCTTTTTCTGGCTCGCCGTGGTGCCCATTTTCACCAGGCTCCAGGAGCGCAGGATATATTCCTGGATGGAGGCGCGGATCCACCACATGGCATAGGTGGCGAGGCGGAAGCCCTTGTCGGGCTCGAAGCGCTTGACGGCCTGCATCAGGCCGACATTGCCTTCGGAAATCACCTCGCCGATCGGCAGGCCGTATCCGCGATAGCCCATGGCGATGCGCCCCACCAGGCGCAGATGCGAGGTGACCAGCTTGTGGGCGGCGTCGCGGTCGTCATGCTCGCGCCAGCGTTTGGCGAGCATATATTCCTCGTCGCGCTCCAGCATCGGGAACTTGCGGATTTCGTCGAGGTAGCGGGACAGTCCGCCCTGTCCGCTGACCGTGGGAAGTGTATTCGTCGCCATTCGGATAAATTCTCCAGGGAAATTTAATAGCCATCGTCATGCCACTCGCCCCCCGGCACGGGATCAATATAGTATGTCAGGCGTTAAAAAAAACCCACTGGCGAAGATTTTTCAGACTTCTGACAAGGATTTGAGGACCCGTGAGATGTCTTCCGGAAGGGCGCTTTCAAAGCGCATCGCCTGTTTGTCCTTCGGGTGCGCGAAGCCCAGCAGGGTGGCGTGAAGCGCCTGACGGAGCAGTTTTTCGACCGCTTCGCGGGGCCCGTCAGGCAAAATCCGCGCCTTGGTCCTGAAGCCCGTCCCGTAAAGCGGGTCGCCGATCAACGGGTTGCCGATATGCGCCATATGCACCCGGATCTGATGCGTGCGCCCGGTCTCGAGCCGGCATCTGACCCGCGACGCCACCGGCTCTTTTGCCGGCCCGAAGGTTTCCAGCACCTCATAATGCGTGACGGCCTGCTTGCCGCCAGCGGCCAGAACGCCCATTTTCTGGCGCTGTTGCGGTTTGCGCCCGAGGGCGGCATCAATCGTGCCTTTTGGCGGGTGCGGAATGCCCCATACAAGCGCTTCATAGCTGCGCTCCAGGGGCCCGGTGCGTCCGTGATCGGCGAATTGCTCAGCCAGCGCGCGGTGCGCGGCGTCGGATTTGGCGACGACCATCAGCCCGCTCGTCTCCTTGTCGATCCGGTGGACGATGCCGGGGCGCTTGACGCCGCCAACGCCGGAAAGGCTGCCGCCGCAATGATGGATCAGCGCATGCACCAGCGTGCCGGACCAGTTGCCGGCGGCCGGATGCACAACCAGGCCCGCCGGTTTGTCGATGACGATCAGCCAGTCATCCTCGTAAACCACATCAAGCGGGATATTCTCGCCCTTGGGAATCGCCGGCTGCGCCGGCGGGACGGTGATGCAATAGGTCTCTCCGGGTTTGACCCGGAAATTGGGCTCCACTATCGTGCGCCCGTCCAGGGTGGCTTGCCCCGCCTTGATCAGCGCCTTGAGGCGCGAGCGGCTCATGTCCGGCATGTTTTTCGCCAGAAAGCGATCCAGCCGTTCGCCCTCGTCACCGGCGGCGGCTTCTATGGTGAAGCGCTGCCCTTTGTCTGCTGGTTCTGAATCGCTCATGGGTCAGAAAGTGTGAATTATGGCGGAAACTGAAAGCCAGTCCGATATTGTGCCCGGCACGGTCTTTACCAGGCGTCAGGTGCGCATTCTCAAAATCGTCGTGATCGCCATGGGGGTTCTGCTTGTTGCCGGCTTCGTCCTTGTCATATCGGTCATTGTCTATCAGGCATCGAACCTTGGCGAAAGCGCCGCGCCCGTGCAAAGCGCGGCTAAGCCGGCCTATCCGCCGCCGCCGGCGCCAGGCCTGATTGTCCCTGAGGGCATGTCAATTTCGAATATGGCGCTTGACGACAACCGGCTCGCGGTGCATCTGAGCGGGCCGAAGGGGAGCGAAATCAGGATCATCGATCTGGGCACCGGCACCGTTGTGCAGCGCATTCCGCTCCAAAGCGAATAGGCTTGATCGGTGCCGCGCGGCCAAGCTACTGTGCGCGTATTGGCCTCATTCAGGCCCCCTCAAATAGAAGCGGTAGGGGGAAATAATAAGGCCCCGTTCGTCTAGCGGTCAGGACGCCGGCCTCTCACGCCGGAAACAGGGGTTCGATTCCCCTACGGGGTGCCAGCTTCAGGCGATATTCTGCGCAGGGATTTCCCGGTTCCGCAGGTCCCAGAGCCGTTCGCCGATGGCGAGGCGCAGCCGGTCTTCGGGCGGGATATGGGCCAGTTTTTCCTTGAAAGAGCAATAGGCATCCCAGGCGAAACCCTCGCGCTTATAGTGAATGAGATTGTTGCGCCAGTTCAACAGGCGCTTCCAGGCGCGCGCATCGCCGCCCGATATAGGCAAATGAATGCCGGCGGCCAGCAACTGGCGCGTAATGACCTGAGCGGCATGTTCGGGGGTATCGCCGCCCTGAACCAGCACATCGATGATTGCGCCGGCCCGCGCCATCACATCGTCGCTGGCCTCCAGTTCGCCGCGCCGCCCATCGCGGTCATAGTGTCCGCTGAGCTCGCCCGAACCGCCAGTTATAGCCGCGTGGGCCTCGGGTTTGGCGCATGCGCCTTGAGCGGCGTTTTGTGCTTTTACGGCATCATGGAGTTTGACCAGCGGCGCGAGATCGACCGCCGCAACACCCCGTTCGTACAGAGTGCGAATGGTTTCTTCCACAAGCTGCACAAGATCCTGACCATAAACTTCGGACATTCTTGTCCTTCCCCCATAGTGTTTCTCGCCAATGTAGGGCGAAGCAATTTCCGGATTCTTAACGGGAAATGCTAGCTTCGTTATTGTTTTCCCAGCGTAAAAACGAAATCGATGAAACGGAAGCATGTCGCAGGCAACACGCTGAAGGGCGCCGCCGCCCGAGCCCCCGAGGGGACGCTGATCTATGCGATCGGCGATATTCATGGGCAATTGCGCCTGCTTGACGCCCTCCTGGCCCGGATTGGCGAGGATGCCGCGGGCACAGATGGCGCGAGCAGGCGCGTCCTGGTGTTCGTCGGTGATTATGTGGACCGGGGGCCCGACAGCGCGGGTGTGATCGCCCGGGTGAGCGCCGGATTGCCCGGCGGGTTCGAACCCCATTGCCTGCTGGGCAATCATGAAGCGATCCTGCTCAAATTTCTGGAACAGCCCGAAACCCTCACCCATTGGCTCACGAACGGGGCGCGGGCAACGCTCGCATCCTATGGGGTCGATACCCCTGAAATGGATGCGTCCCCCCGCCGCTTCGCGGCGTGCCGGGATGCGTTTGCCGCCGCTTTGCCGCCGGCCCATCTTGCTTTCCTGAAGGCGCTCGCGCCGACATATTCCCTCGGCGGCTATCTGTTCGTTCATGCCGGCATACGCCCCGGCGTGGCGCTTGAAGACCAGGTGCTCACGGACCTGCTGTGGATCCGGGAGGATTTTCTCGATTGCGGCGATGACTTCGGCATGGTCGTGGTGCATGGGCATACGCCGGTTCGCGAACCGGTCGTAAAGCCGAACCGCATCGATATCGATACCGGCGCGTGGGTGCATGGGCGATTGACCGCGCTCAGGGCGTTCGGCACGGAGCAATCATTCCTGAGTGTTGAGGAGTAGCGGCGCGCGGGAAAGCGCCGGTTGTCAGGCGTCTTCTTTTTCTTTCCTGCCCCTGGCGCGCGCCAGGCGTTCCGAGAGGCTCTTGCGCGGTTTTTTGGCGCGCTTGGCGCGGCTTGCCGATTTTGCGGAAGGCCGCTCCTCCTCCGGGACTTCAATTTTCGCGGCATCGGTCCCGGACTCTTCATCAGTCGCCGGATCAGTCGCCGGATCAGTCGCCGGATCAGTCGCCGGGGCAGGCTCGGATTTCTTTTCGGATGTCCTGGGTGCCGACGGCGGCGTGCCGCTCAGCATCAGATCGGCCAGCCGGTGCATTTCCGCACGCAGTTCGGCGGCGTCGGACACTTCGATTTCCATCAGCCGGGCCAGTTCCTCGCGCCGGCGTGAAAGTTCCGCTTCCAGTTCGCCATTTTTTTTGGCCAGCGCCGCGCGGGCCTCATCGTCACTTACGGTTTTGCTCCAGAACCCGCCGGTCCCGTTCACGCCGCTTTCCAGCGTCTCGCGCAGACGGTCAATCTCGCTCTCCAGACGGCGGATCATTTTCCGGGCGAGTTCCAGGGTTTCATTCTGGTTATCGAAAGCGCGCGCCCGCTCGGCAAGTTCCTTTTCGCCGGCGGCGATAACCTCGCCCGCCTCGGCCAGCTTGGCCTCAAGCTGGGGAATGCGCCGCTGCACTGTCTGCTCCATGACCGAGCTCGCCTGGGTTCGTTCCGCGACGGCATTTTTGAGAGAGGCTATTTCAGATTTGAGCTTGCCGATTTCCACGGTGTGAACGTTCCGCTCCATGAGGTGGCGCGCGGCCCGCTCCCTGGCTTGCTCAAGCGCCAGTTCAAGCCGGCGTATTTCAACCGCGGATTCAGCGCGCAGCAAATCCTTCTCGGCATTGATGTCGGCCAGCGAGATGGGCAGCGTGGCCTCGAGCTTTCGGGTGGTCAGCCTTACGGCGCGCCGCCATACCATCGGCGCGATCAGCAGCGCCAGAAGACTGGCTGCTGTAAAGCCCAGCGCGACAAGCATTACAATTTCGATCATGCGGACTGCGGCCTTTTTGCTGTGCGGGGTTGCGCCGGGGCGAATGTGCCACCTGAAACGGGCTTTGGCCAGACCCGCGGGTCCGGGCCGGCATGATTTTCAAATTTGTTTTGCGCCGAAAGGCTAGCCTGCGCTCCCCGGGCCGGTTTTCTAAAACGGATTCCAGGTCGGCCGGCGGGTGTATTTCAGGTAGCCGACATTCGCGCCGAGCCGCAGCCCTATGCCCGAGCGTATCGGCGCCAGGGTGACATCGTCATTTTTCTGGTAGGTCAGGCCAATGCCGCCGATGAAATAGGCCGAACCGTCGACTCCGCCAAAGGTGCGGTAGAGGTCATCCACGCTGCGCAGATTGTAGACCAGCACCATGGTTTTGGAGCCTTCCGCGCCAAAGTCATATCCGATCGACGGGCCTTGCCAGAAGACTTTGTGCTGGCCCGCATCCTTGGTGTAAAGCGTTCCCTCGCCATAGCGCAGCCCGGCGACGAACGCCCCGCCGGCTTCTTCGCCAAGGATATATCCGTTGGGGCGCCCCGATTTGGAGAACGCATATTCTATGACCCGGGCCAGACCGGTCGAAACCCGGCCGAAGAATTTGTGGCCCGTCGCCAGGATTTCATCGGGTGAAAATGTTCCATCGCCCTCTCCCCGCGGGCCGGACGGCGGCGCGCCCTGATAGGGCTGTAATCCGGCCGTGCCCTGCTGCTGCGGGGGATAGGGTTGCTGCTGGGGATAGGGCTCCGGTCCGCCCGCGCCGGGCCCGATCTGCGTCGGCGCGCCCGGTCCGCCGGTTTGTGCGAGGCCCGCCCGGTGCGTGGCGGCAAGCGCAAGCAGGCCGGCCGCGAGGAATAGGCTTAACTTTCGAAACTGCGAGAGTGGGTGCATGGATTTCCCCTGTCCACTGGTCGTCCGGCGGCTGAATTCATGTGGCTCCGGAAAAACGAATCGTTAAGAAGAATCTAGCACCAAACCATGGCAAGAGCCGCATGCACTATTATGCCGGATGCAGGGAATTTATTTACCCGCTTCGGGCATGGTGGACGCCTGCTTTTGTACATTCCGATCCGGTTTTGAGATCCTGCCCGCGCAATGACACAGCCAAACATGCCCCGAATTTCGTTGAGCGCCTGCACCGGGCTTTTGCTCGCCCTGGCAATCCTGGCTCAAACCGGCAATTTGCTTGCCGCACCGGGCGCGTGGCGCGATCCCGCCACCGGCTTCGCTATAGGCGGTTACGACCCGGTCGCCTACTTCACGAAAAAGTCCCCGACCCTCGGACAAGAGGGCGTGGAGCATCGCTGGCGCGGGGCAGTCTGGCAGTTCGCCAATAGCGGCAACCGGGATGCGTTCGCGAAATATCCTGAAATATATGCGCCGGGCTTTGCCGGCTACGATGCGCGCGCGCTCGCCAAGGGTCTGACAGTGCGGGGATCTCCGGTGGTCTGGGCTATGTTCAAAGGGAAGGTCTACTTCTTTCGCGATGCTTTGAGCCTGCAGCAGTGGCAGCGCGACCCGCGGGGGATTACCGCGGCGGCGCAAGCCAACTGGCCAGGGCTGGCGAAGGATTTGCCCGGCACCTCGGAACGCTGATCCTGCGGCTCCGCGCGCGGAGCTTATTCCTGACCCTCCGGCGCGCGTCCCCAGGCGATAAATCCCGGATTGGCGAAATTCTCCTGGCTCTTGCCATAGATGAACGGCGAGCCGTCTTCATTGAGAACGCTTCCCCCCGCCGCCGACAATACGGCATGACCGGCGGCGGTATCCCATTCCATGGTGCGGCCGAAGCGCGGATAGACATCCGCCTGCCCCTCCGCCAGCACGCAGAATTTCAAAGATGAGCCCGAGCTGCGGGTTTCGGCAATGTCGTTTTCCTCCAGAAAGGCCTGGGTCCGGGAATCCAGGTGAGACCGGCTGACGGCGGCAACCAATCCTTCAGGCGGCGGGGTGCGCGTTGCGATGGGAGTCAGATCGAGGCCCGCGAAATCCGGGACCGGTTGCGCCGCATCGAGACGGGCCCTTACCGCCTGATCGGGAGCCAATGTGAGGTAGAGCTTTGATGCCGCGGGAGCGTAGACCAGCCCGAAGCGCGGCGCGCGGGCCTCGATCAGCGCGATGTTGACCGTGAATTCCTCGCGCTGGTGAATGAATTCCTTGGTGCCGTCGAGCGGATCGACAAGAAAGAAGCGTCCATCGGGTTCAATGTCCTGCGAGGGCGATGATTCTTCGGAAACTATCGCGACACCGGGGGCGATGCGCTTGAGGGCGTCGACAATGACGGTGTCGGCCTCGCGGTCGGCGGCGGTGACCGGAGAAAGATCGTCCTTATACTCAATGTGAGCGCGGCCGTAATGCGACAGTATACAGCGTCCCGCCCGGTGCGCGGTCGCGATAAGCCGGGACGCGAGACGCCGGTAATCGGTTTCAGTCATTCAGGCGTCCTTTTCGAAAAGAACCATGCGACACCGGGGAGTTCATGACCAAGGGCGGCGGCGCGAGGCCGGACGCGCTAAAGTGATTCGCCGGTCTTCAGACTGATTGATGCCGTTAGCGGCACGATACCGAGGCATCCTATTGCAGAAAAATAGTTCTGCCACAAGGCGTTACAGCCTTGTTAAATGCGGCTTCTTGGCTCTCCGGGGAGCCTCGTGTAACAGATTGCATGAGGTGCGCCGCAACCGGCCGGTTCGGCGCGGAATGAACTGCCGGGCGAAGCGGGAGGAATAATAATGTCAGTGGACACGGAACTCGGCGAACTCGAACTCGCAGCACTCGTTTCGAGCCGTATTTGCCATGACATCATCTCGCCGGTTGGCGCCATCGCCAATGGCCTGGAGGTCCTGGATGAGGAAACCGGCCAGGACATGCGCGAGCATGCAATGGACCTCATTCGCAAGAGCGCCGCACAGGCCTCGGCCAAACTTCAGTTTGCGCGTCTTGCCTTTGGGGCAGCGGGTTCCGCGGGCGCGGAGATTGATCTGAACGAAGCGGAAAAGGTCACTCGCGCCGTTGCCCAGTCGGACAAGCACAGCGTGGATTGGAACGGTCCCGCGGCGACCGTTGCCAAAGACAAGGTGAAGCTGCTGCTGAATATGGTCACTCTGGCGTTCGCCGCACTGCCACGTGGCGGAGCTCTCAAGATATCCGTTACCGGAGAGCCCGGCGCGCCGTCATTCAAGGTGCAGTGCCAGGGAGAGGCCGCCCGTGTTCCGGAAACTTTCGAGAAGATGCTGTCCGGGACAAACGACCATGCGCTGGATGCGCATTCGGTCCAGCCTTACTACACCATGCGCATCGCAAAATCCGCCGGGATGTCGCTGGCTGCCGGGGTTGAGGAGGGCGGTGTGGTGCTGACTGCGTCGCCGGTTGTGTAGGGCTGCATAGGCTCAACTTTTGCGTGTGGATATAAATTCCCGTCTCAACCAAACGTAAACCCTTTTTCTTCAGACTCTCCGATCGATTGGAAGCTCCAATATTGGGTTCCAAGGCATCGGTTTGCGCGGGAAAGGCCAGTTTGCCAATGGACGACCTTCTTTCTGAATTTCTTACCGAAACATCTGAAAGCCTGGATGTTGTCGATATGGAATTGGTGAAGTTCGAGCAAGAGCCGAACAACGCCGGTATCCTGGATAATATTTTCCGGCTGGTTCACACCATCAAGGGCACATGCGGCTTCCTTGGGCTGCCGCGCCTCGAGGCCTTGGCGCATGCGGCTGAAACGCTGATGGGCAACTATCGCGATGGCGCGCCGGTTACGCAGGATGGCGTATCGCTCATCCTGCGCTCGATCGACCGGATCAAGGAGATCATGGGCGATCTGGAGGACACGGGCGCGGAGCCGGCCGGTTCCGATGAAGATCTTATTGCCCAGCTGGACGCCATTTCAGCCGGTGAAGCGGCCCCCGCCGAACAGGCCGCGCCGGATGCGGAGGCGCCCGCTGAGTCTGCCGCCGCTCCTTTACAAACTTCCGATGACGTGGCTCCGCCCGAACCCAAGGCCGGAGAAGCCTCCCTTGATGAACTGGAGGCGGCGTTCGCCGCCGCGCCGGCGCCCGAAGGCATGGATATTTCACCCGAAGCTGCGGCCGCAGCCGCGGCGGCGGCCGTTGGCGGCGACGCGGACGCGGCGGCACCGGAACCGGATTCCGCTCCGGAGCCCGAAGCCGTGCCTGAGCCCGCAGCCGCGCCCCAGGAAGCCAAAGCCCGGTCCAAGGACGGGCCGGTCAAGAATCAGTCCATTCGCGTGAATGTCGAAACGCTGGAGCAACTGATGACCATGGTGAGCGAGTTGGTGCTCACGCGCAATCAGTTGCTGGAAATGGTGCGCCGGCTTGACGATTCGGAATTCAAGGTGCCGCTTCAGCGCCTGTCCACGGTAACCGCGGAACTGCAGGACGGGGTTATGAAGACCCGCATGCAGCCGATCGGCAATGCATGGCAGAAGCTGCCGCGGATCGTGCGCGACCTGGCGCAGGAAGTGGACAAGAAAATAGACTTGCAGATGCATGGCGCCGATACGGAACTTGACCGGCAGGTGCTGGACCTGATCAAGGATCCGCTCACGCATATGGTTCGCAACTCGGCCGATCATGGACTTGAATCCACCGAAAACCGTCTGAAGGCCGGCAAGCCGGAAGTCGGGGTGATCAAGCTCAGCGCCTATCACGAAGGCGGTCATATCATCGTCGAAATCGCCGATGACGGCGCCGGGCTCAACACGGAACGGGTGACTGCCAAGATCCTTGAAAACGGACTGGCAACCCAGGCCGAAATCGAGCAGATGACCGAGAACCAGATTCACAGATTCATCTTCAAGGCAGGCTTTTCGACGGCTGTAAAGGTCACCAGCGTGTCCGGCCGCGGCGTCGGCATGGATGTGGTGCGCACGAATATCGAATTGATCGGCGGCGGCGTCGATGTGAAGTCGGAAACCGGCGTGGGAAGTACGTTTATCATCAAGATTCCGCTGACCCTGGCCATTGTTTCCGCTCTGATCGTCGAATCCTGCCAGCAGCGCTTTGCCATTCCGCAGCTTGCCGTCGTTGAACTTGTCCGGACCCATCAGAATGCGGATCACCGCATTGAAATGATCAACGACACGCCCGTTCTGCGGCTGCGGAGCAGACTCCTGCCGCTGATAAAGTTATCGAAACTTCTTGATTTGCAGATGCCGGAAGATGCTCTCCCGCAAACAGCGGAAGCGGATGAGGCGCCCGCGGGCGAGGAAGTTGCCGCTGAAGCGGAGACATCTGTCGCGGATGCTGCGCCGGAAGAAGTGCAGCAAGCCGGTGCACCGGTCGCCGTCGCGAGTGAAGCCGCTGGCGACCCGGAGCAGGCGCCGGTTGCGGAAATGGACCAGGAGAATCTGTTTGTCGTTGTCATTCAGGTCGGTGCGCAGCAGTTCGGCATTGTGGTCGACAGCGTCTTCGACACCGAAGAAATCGTCGTCAAGCCGATGTCCAATTTGCTGCGTGATATATCCCTGTTCTCCGGAAATACAATTCTCGGGGACGGCAGCGTCATCATGATTATCGATCCGAACGGGATTGCGCAGTCCGTGGCGCAGGTGGAAACGGGCACTGCCGACGCTGAACAACCAAAAGACGAGGCGCAATTCGAATCGAGCGAGGATTCAACGGCAATGCTGCTGTTCCGCGCCGCGTCGCAGGACCCGAAAGCCGTTCCCCTGTCACTGGTGACCAGACTTGAAGAGATAGATGTGGCGGAAATCGAGCGGGCGAATGGCTGCGATCTGGTTCAGTATCGCGGTGTCCTGATGCCACTCATTCATGTGGGCGAAGAGGCGCAGCGAAAGACGGAGGGCCTGCAGCCGGTTCTCGTCTTCTCCGACCAGAAGCGCTCGATGGGCCTCGTCGTCGATGAGATCGTCGATATCGTTGAAGACAAGCTGAATATTGAAATCAAGGCCGATGCGCCGGGCATGATCGGGTCAGCCGTCATCAAGGGCAAGGCGACCGAAGTCATCGATATCGGCTACTATATCGAACAGGCGTTCGATGACTGGCTGGAACAGCGCGAAGAAGGACCCGTTGCAGGCGATACCCGCCTTCTGCTGGTCGATGACAGCGCATTCTTCCGCAACATGCTGGCGCCAATGCTTTCGGCCTGCGGATACAGCGTGACGCTGGCGGAGTCCGGGAAACAGGCACTTGAGCTGAGGGACCGCGGCGCTCAGTTCGATATCATCGTCTCCGATATCGAGATGCCGGAAATGGACGGCATCGCCTTCGCCGAAACGGTTCGCAGCGACCCGACCTGGCGAAATATACCGATCATCGCCCTTTCGTCGCATACAGCGCCGCACATCATTGAACGCAGCCATCAGGCGGGATTTGTCGACTTTGTGGGCAAGTTCGACCGCGAGGGGCTGATGGAAAGTATCAAGGACTGCAGTAAGCAACTTGGAGCTGCCGCATGAGTGATCAAGTGAGTTTGGAACAGGGTGCCGATCAATCCACCCAGGAATACATTACCGTCATTATTGCCGACCAGCTTTTCGGCCTGCCGATTCTTGAAGTGCAGGATGTCTTTATGCCCGCGGCGGTAACCGAGGTGCCGCTGGCGAAGCGGGATATCGCGGGAGTTCTGAATCTGCGCGGGCGTATCGTCACGGCGATAGATATGCGCAAGCGGCTCGGGCTTCCCCCACTGGAAGAGGGCGGCAGGTGCATGGCGGTCGGCATTGAGAGCAATGGCGAGTCCTACGGTCTGATTATCGACAGCGTCGGCGAGGTGCATCGTGTTTCGCAGGAAACATTTGAGGTGAACCCCGCAAATCTCGATCCGCGCTGGGCCGCCATCTCAGCCGGGGTTCATCGCCTCGACGGCAGCCTGATGGTCATCATCGATGTGGATCGGGTGCTGGCCCAGGATGAAAACAACATCGCCGCATAGGTGCGGCTAGCCAACCGCCAGACGATGTCTGGCCTAAGGAGTGGTCTATGAAACATTGCCTGGTCGTCGACGATAGCAGCGTGATTCGTAAAGTTGCCCGCTGCATTCTCGAAGATATGAGTTTTCGCACGTCCGAAGCCGAGAATGGTCAGGACGCCCTGGACAAATGCCGGGACGAGATGCCCGACGCGGTGCTGCTCGATTGGAACATGCCCGTGATGGACGGAATTGATTTTCTCCTGGCCCTGCGCAAGGAGACCAATGGCGAGGATCCAAAGGTCATCTTCTGCACCACGGAAAACAACGCGGATCATATCACCCGCGCCATTTCCGCCGGCGCCAACGAATACATCATGAAGCCTTTTGACCGGGACATCATAGAAGCGAAGTTTCAAGAGGTCGGATTGTTATAGACCGGGTGCAGGGATACTCATGATGACATCTCTCGCCCCGTTGCAGGCCCGCCCTGCTTCCGCCACGCCCGCAAAAATACGGGTTATGGTTGTGGACGATTCCGCGGTCGTGCGCGGCCTCGTATCGCGCTGGGTAGACGAAGACCCGGGCATGGAAACCATCGGCCGGTTCGCCAATGGCCAGCTGGCGCTGGACGGCATCGCCGGTTGCGCGCCCGACGTGGTCGTTCTCGATATCGAAATGCCGGTGATGGACGGCATGACGGCATTGCCGGAGCTGCTCAAGCTCAAGCCCGGCGTCAAGATCATTATGTCCTCGACGCTGACCCGCAAGAACGCGGAAATCAGCATGAAGGCGCTTTCGCTCGGCGCCACGGATTATATTCCCAAGCCCGAGAGCAATCGCGGTGTGACCACATCGGTCGATTTTCGCACCGCATTACTGGATAAAATCAAGGCCCTGGTTCCGCGAAAGGCGGCGCGGGCGCCAGTTGCTCCAAATTCAGTCTCCGCCACACGGCAACCGGTCGAAGCCGGGGCGCCAGGGGTAAGCCCGGCGGCGCCGGCCGGAGAGTCGCCGGCCCTGCGGACTTTCTCGCGCATCAAACCAAGGATACTGGCAATTGGCAGTTCCACCGGCGGGCCCCAGGCGCTGGCCAGGGTTATCGAGGATGTCGCGTCTGCAACAGCCGATATCCCGGTGGTCATCACCCAGCATATGCCGCCGACCTTTACCGCCATTCTGGCGGAACATCTTGCACGCTCGGCGGGCCGCACGGCCAAGGAAGGGACAGACGGTGAAAAAATCATTCCCGGAACAATTTACGTGGCGCCCGGCGGACTTCATATGACAGTGATCGAGAAGGATGGAGCGCCTGCCTTGAGCGTCTATGACGGCCCCATGGTCAACTTTTGCAAACCGGCCGTTGATCCCATGTTCGAAGGCGTGGTCAAGGTCTATGGCCCGGCCGTTCTCGCCCTTGTCCTCACGGGGATGGGACATGACGGCGCCAAGGGCGCCGTACAGATCGCCGATACGGGCGGAGCCGTGATCGCGCAGGACGAAGCGACCAGCGTCGTCTGGGGCATGCCCGGCGCCGCGGTCGTGGCGGGCGCCTGCGCGGCGATTTTGCCGCTCGACGAAATAGGGCGCAAAATAAGCGATGTATTGCGGGGAGTCGTGTCATGACGCCCCAGGAATTCGACTATATACGAGAACTTCTGAAGGAGCGCTCCGGCCTGGTTCTGGGGGACGAAAAGCGTTATCTCATCGAATCGCGCCTGATGCCGGTGGCGCGCGATGAGGGAATGGAATCGCTTAGCGATCTTGTGACCAAATTGAAGGGGGTGGGGAGCGAGGCTCTGCGCTCCAAGGTCACTGAGGCAATGACCATCAACGAGTCGTTCTTCTTCCGTGACAAGACGCCGTTTGAGAATTTCAAGGACATCATCGTACCGGCCATGCTCGCCTCGTCGCGTTCCGCCAGCCGCTCCATGCGCATCTGGTGCGCGGCGGCTTCAACCGGGCAGGAGCCTTATTCGCTGGCGATCCAGATCAGGGAAATGGACGATCTGCTCCGGGGCTGGAATATCGAAATTGTGGCGACGGATCTGAGCGAAGAGGTGCTTGAGAAGGCAAGATCCGGTCTCTACAGCCAGTTCGAGGTTCAGCGCGGCCTGCCGATCCAGTTGATGGTGAAATATTTCAAGCAGACCGGCAGCCTGTGGCAGATCGATTCCTCCATCCGCTCGATGGTGAAATATCAGCATTTCAATCTGCTTGAAGATTACACGCCACTGGGCACATTCGACATTATTTTTTGCCGTAACGTGCTGATATATTTCGATCCGCCGACCAAGACCGACATGCTGGCGCGTATGGCCCAGCGCATGCGGCCCGACGGTTATCTGGCGCTGGGCGCGGCGGAGACGGTGATCGGCATATCCGATGATTTCAAGACGGTTTCCGGGGCGCGGGGGTTATACGCCCTGCAAGCCGGCACCGGGACAGCGGCGATCTCTCCCGCCGGCAGCGTTGCGGCCCGGCCGGCAGCAACGGCGGCAACGGCGACTTCCGCACTGGCGAGACCATTGGCGGCGGCGGCGGCAACGGCGACTTCCGCACTGGCGAGACCAATGGCGCCGGCAACCGCACCTGCAACGCCTGCAACACCTGCGGCGGCAAGGCCATTGGCGGCAGCGGCGGCGGCACCTGCGGCGGCGGCAACCGCGACTTCCGCACTGGCGAGACCAATGGCGGCAGCGGCGGCGGCACCTGCGGCGGTGGCAACTTCCGCACCGGCGAAACCCATGGCGCCGGCAACCGCACCTGCAACGCCTGCAACACCTGCGGCGGCAAGGCCGGCGGCGCCAATGACGCCGGCTGCAACCGCAACCGCAACGCCGGCGTCTTCCCCGGCCGCGGCCCATGCCGCGACGCCCGGCAGCGGTATTTCCCGGCCAATATGAGAAAGAGCCTGGAGCCCGTTCGCCATACCGGCGACTTTCCTCATCCCAATACCAAAAAAAGGGACCTCATATGAGGCCCCTGTTTTTGTGTCCGGCGGGGACACGGGAATTGGCGCATTGCGGTCAGGCGGCTTCGGATTCATCCTCCGGGTCGCGCAGCACATAGCCGCGGCCCCACACCGTCTCGATATAGTGCCTGCCCTCGATCGCGGCCGCGAGCTTTTTGCGCAGCTTGCAGATGAAAACATCGATGATCTTCAATTCCGGCTCGTCCATGCCGCCATAGAGGTGATTGAGGAACATTTCCTTGGTGAGGGTCGTGCCCTTGCGCAGGGAGAGCAGCTCGAGCATCTGATATTCCTTGCCGGTCAGATGCACGCGCTGGCCGTCGACCTCGACCGTCTTGGCGTCGAGATTGACTTTCAGCTCACCGGTCTGGATGACGGATTGGGCGTGGCCCTTGGAGCGGCGCACAATGGCGTGGATGCGAGCCACAAGCTCGTCCTTGTGGAACGGCTTGGTCATATAATCGTCGGCGCCAAACCCGAGGCCGCGGACCTTGTCTTCTATCCCTGCAAGCCCTGACAGGATGAGGATTGGCGTTTGCACCTTGGAAACGCGCAGCGTCTTCAGGACCTCATATCCGCTCATGTCCGGCAGGTTCAGGTCCAGCAGGATGATGTCATAGTCATACAGTTTGCCGAGATCGACGCCTTCTTCGCCGAGATCGGTCGTATAGACATTAAATCCATCCGATTGCAGCATCAGCTCAATGCTTTGTGCTGTTGCGCTGTCGTCCTCTATAAGAAGAACCCTCATTTCAATCCTCTTTCCCCGGGCCCAACAATGGGCGGTTGCCCCAATCAGTCGGCGCTTATGGCCTGGTCGCAAAATGGTTAACTCGAATCAATAATTTAGGTTCGATTAGTTAACAAATCCTAATTTTCGGAAGACGGATGGCTGGTTGCGTGAAACATGGCGGGCCGGCGGGAGGGCGCGGGAATGCGCATGCCCGTCGGGGTCGTGCGCTGTGTCGGGGGTCTTGCGTCCGCGGGGCATGTGAAAGGCATGAAGGTGCTTGGATCTGTTGACGTTATGCACACGGAACACTGATGGCGGGGCCAAAACGAATCACCTGACTCCCCACTGAATAGCAAAAGTTTTGCCTGTGTACTAATTCACTGAAAACCGATTTGGTTTACCGGGTCTTAATGGTCAGGGCACACAATCAGCGACAGGGGGAAGCCGCAAGAAGCCAGGATGCTTCAAGGCTCCACAAAAATGGAGGATGTCAGTGCAGGCATTGCTTTGCGAGATCGCGGCAGTACCGGGGGCGGAAATCTTTGGCCGCGTACGTTCCGTACAAGGATTACTGGTTGAGATAGCCGGACCTGTCAGCGCCATGAGCGTGGGTTCGCGCGTGCGCATCGTGGAAGGGCTGCGCGGTGCGATCACCTGCGAGGTTGTCGGCTTCCGCAATGGCCGCGCCCTGGCGCTGCCTTTCGGGCCGCTGGAAGGCGTGCGCATGGGGGCAAAGGCCATATTGGAGCCGGCGGCGCCTGTGGTGCGGCCCTCCAATGCCTGGCTTGGCCGGATCATCAATGCGCTGGGCGAACCCATCGATGGCAAAGGGCCGCTCATTTCCGGCCCTGACTCTTATCCGCTCAAGGCCTGCCCGCCGCCGGCGCACCGGCGCAGCCGCGTCGGCGGGGCGATCGATCTGGGTGTGCGGGCGCTCAACTCGTTCATCACCTGCTGCAAGGGCCAGCGCATGGGTATATTCGCCGGCTCGGGGGTCGGCAAATCGGTCCTGCTGTCCATGCTGGCGCGCTACACTGCCTGCGATGTGTCGGTGATCGGCCTGATCGGTGAGCGCGGGCGCGAGGTTCAGGAATTCATCGAAGACAATCTGGGCGAGGAGGGACTGGCGAAATCCGTTCTTGTCGTCGCCACCTCCGACGAGGCCGCGCTGATGCGCCGCCAGGCCGCCCATCTGACCATGACGCTTTCGGAATATTTCCGCGACCAGGGCAAGGAGGTGCTGTGCATGATCGACAGCATCACCCGTTTTGCCATGGCGCAGCGCGAGATCGGTCTGGCCGGCGGTGAGCCGCCGACAACGAAAGGTTACACGCCGACGGTGTTTTCCGAGCTGCCCCGCCTGCTTGAGCGGGCCGGGCCCGGAACGGGCGAGGGGGCGATTACCGGCCTGTTCACCGTGCTCGTCGAAGGCGACGATCACAATGAACCCATCGCCGACGCGGTGCGGGCCATACTGGACGGTCACATCGTCATGGAGCGCTCCATCGCCGAGCGCGGGCGCTATCCGGCCATCAATGTCCTGAAATCCGTTTCGCGGACCATGCCGGACTGCATCGACGAGGAGCACCGGCCGCTGGTGACGCGCGCGCGCCAGCTGATGTCCACATTTTCCGATATGGAAGAGCTTATCCGCCTTGGCGCCTACCGGAAGGGGTCATCCCCGGAAGTAGACGAGGCGATTGCCTATCAGCCGATGCTGGAGGCTTTTTTGAGCCAGACCAAGAATGAACATGCCTCCATCGAGGCCGGATATGATGAATTGGCACGGATATTGAATAGCAGTGAGTTGCAGTCAGAACAAAGTGAAGGTGTTGAGTCATGAGGTCACGCAAAACGCTGATACAGCTTCGTCGCTTCGAGGTTGATGAACGGCGGCAAACCGTCGCCGATATCGAGACCATGATGGGGGAACTCCAGCAAATGGTCGTGGATCTCGAGCGTCAGATCCAGGTCGAGCAGGAAAAAGCCGGAGTGGACGATATCAATCATTTCGCCTATCCGACCTTCGCCAAGGCGGCGATCCAGCGGCGGGACAATCTGAAGAACTCGGTTCGGGACCTCGAGGTCAAGCTCGAGGAGGCCCGCGATCAGCTGGCGGAGGCCTTCGAGGAACTCAAGAAAGTCGAGCTGATCGAGGAACGTGACGCGGAACGTATCCGCACGCAAACCGCCGCGCGCGAACAGGCCGAACTCGACGAAATCGGCCTCATGCGGAATATGCGCCTGGCGGGCGACAGCCACTAGGATCAGGACCCATTAACTGCATCCATTCCGCGCGGGCCAGGGTAAAGCCATAAGGCACAAATACGCTTCCGTCTCCGGCGCCAGAGCATGCTATTCATTGCCCTGGCTGCGCGGGCATGGTTGCGTTTGACCTGGATCGCTTCATGTTTTGATGGAATCAAAACAGCGATCTAACTTTTTGTTTATGCGTATCATTTTTCCGATAACCGGTTTCCACTTATCGGTGATACGCACTAGGCTCGCGGATATTCGTTTCGAAACGCACCGCACAGACACCTCAAGGAGGCGCCCATGCCCTCATTCGACATCGTCTCGAAAACCGACCTGAGCGAGGTCGCAAACGCCATTGCCAATATGCAGCGCGAAATGGAGCAGCGTTACGATTTCAAGGGCGCGAACTGCCGGATCGAGCAGAAAGACGCGGAGATAACGCTCCATGCGGATGACGATCTGAAGCTGCGGCAGATGCATGAAATGCTGCAGGGACATTTGACGCGGCGCAAGATCGACGCCGGCGCGCTGGACTATTCCAATCCCGAACCCGCCGCCGGCCAGTCCGTGCGGCAGGTGGCGCTGGTGCGCCAGGGCATCGACCGCGACGTGGCCAAAAAGCTGGTCAAGGACCTCAAAAGCGCCAAGATCAAGGTCCAGGTGGCCATCCAGGGCGATGAGCTCAGGGTCACGGGCAAAAAGCGCGACGACCTCCAGGCGGCGATCGCCCATGTGAAGGCCATGAAGACCGGCCTGCCGCTCCAGTTCGTGAATATGCGGGATTAGATCGCTTCATGTTTTGATGGAATCAAAACCGCGATCTTGACTTTGTTTATGCGTATCATTCTTCCGATAACCGGTTCCCATCCCCGCCTTCGCGGGGGACATGCTTATCGGTGATACGCACTGGCATCCGGACTCCAAGGATTGGACCGAAAAGCAAATACATGTGATTTCTCATCCTACGGACAATGGCGCTAGGTTTGTGCGGGGCGAGGAGTGGTTATGGCGAGAGTGTTGCTTCAGGTTGCCGCGGTTGCCGCGGTGGGCGTCCTGAGCGCCTGCGGTTCAACCGGCGGCGGCAATGCGCCCGTCTCCCGGGGGCCGACGACGATCGTCAAGGGCTCATCGCCCGTGCAGCTCTACAACCATATTGCGCGGCAGGTCCGCGCCTGCTGGCTCAATCCGGCCGACCCCGTGCTGACGAAACATGTGTTTCGCGCCGAAGCTCCGGCCGGCGGCGGCCCCGGAGGCCGTGCGGCCAAGATTGAGATTCACGAGCAGACCAAAGACCTCAAACGCGGTCTCAAGGCCTTCTCAATTGATTTCCAGCCGCGCCGGGACGGCACCCAGATCGTTGCCCGGAATCTCCGCCTGCCCTATGCGCTGGGGCAAAAAATGATGTCGGATGTCGGGTTCTGGGCGCAAGGGGGCGCGAATTGCGACGGGCCGGTGGAGGCTCCGAGCGGCGGCGTGGCGCGCGGGTCCGTTTCCGGGCCCAGGGTGACGCAATGAGCCTGCTTAGCGGTGCGGCACGCGGAGCCGGCATGACCTGGACCGCTTCATGTTTCGATGGAATCGAAACCGCGATCTGACTTTTTATTTATGCGTATCGTTTTTCCGATAACCGGTTCCCGCTTACCGGCGATACGCACTAAACCTGCCCGACGGTTTTGAGCTTGGCTTGCGGGTGCACTTCGTTTTGGGAGAGCACCGGCGTTTGCGGGCGGAACCGCTCTATGATCTGCCGCACAAAGTAACGGATGCCGGGGCTCGTCAGAAGCACGGGCGCCTCGCCGGCCTCGCCCGCCGTCTCAAAGGCGGCGCGCAGTTCCTTGACGAACTCCTGCAACCGGCTTGGGACCATCGCCAGCTGCCGGTCGTCTCCCTCGCCGACGATCGCTTCGGCGAATTCATGCTCCCATTTCGGAGAAAGCGTCACCAGCGGCAGATACCCGTTCGGGCTCACATGCGAGGCGCAGATTTGCCGCGCAAGCCGCGTGCGCACATGCTCGGTGAGGGGCTGAACGGCCTGGGTGAATCCCGACGCTTCCGCGATGCCCTCCAGAATGGTCGACAGATCGCGAATCGAAACCCGCTCGCCCAGCAGGGATTGCAGGACGCGCTGAACGGTCGAGGCGCTGACCTGGGCCGGGACCACGTCATCCAGCAGCTTTTTCGACTTGTCGGGCAGACGGTCGAGCAGGGACTGCATCTCGCCATAGGAGAGCAGCTCGGACATATGCACCTTGAGAGCCTCGGTCAGATGCGTGGAAATGACCGTCACCGGATCGACCACCGTATAGCCCTTGAAGACGGCTTCATCGCGTAAGTTCGCGTCGATCCAGGTGGCCGGCAGGCCGAAGGTCGGCTCCTTGGTATGGTTGCCGGGCAGCTCGATCTGGGCGCCCTGCGGGTCCATGGCCATATATTGCTCGGGGAAAAGGGTGCCGTTGCCCGCCTCGACCTCTTTCACCTTGATGACATAGTCGTTGGCGCCCAGCTGCATGTTATCGAGAATGCGCACCGACGGCATGACGAAGCCCATGTCCGATGCGAGCTGGCGCCGCAGCGCCTTGATCTGCTCGGTCAGCTTGTCGGAGTCGCCCAGCGGATCGTTGATCATGGGCACCAGCCCGTAGCCAAGCTCCAGCCGCAGCTCGTCCATGTGGAGCGTCTCGGAAATCGGCTCTTCCTTGGGCTCGGCCGCTTCGGCGGTTTCGGCCTGCTTCACGGCGGCCTCGGTCTCAATCTTTTCTTTCTTGTTTTTCACCGCATGCCAGGCGAACCCGCCCGCCAGCACCGACAGCCCGAGGAAGGGAATGAGCGGGATGCCCGGCAGCATGGCCATGCCGCCCATCACGAATGACGACATTCCCAGCGCTTTGGGATAACCCGACAGCTGTTGCACGAACGCCTTGTCGGCGGCGCCGTCCACACCGGCCTTGGAAACCAGCAGGCCGGCCGCGGTGGAGACGATAAGCGCGGGGATTTGCGAGACCAGCCCGTCACCGATGGTCAGCAGGGTGTAGGTCTGCCCCGCTTCGGCCATCGACAGGCCGTTTTGCCCGACGCCGACGATCATGCCGCCGATGATGTTGATGAAGGTAATCAGCAGGCCGGCGATGGCGTCGCCGCGCACAAATTTCGAGGCGCCGTCCATGGCGCCGAAAAAGGAGGATTCATCTTCCAGTTTCTTGCGCCGGGCGCGCGCCTCATCCTCGTTGATGAGCCCGGCGGAGAGGTCCGCGTCAATGGCCATCTGTTTGCCGGGCATGGCGTCGAGCGTGAAGCGGGCGGCAACTTCCGCGATCCGGCCCGAACCCTTGGTGATGACGACGAAATTCACGATTACCAGGATGGCGAACACAATGATACCAATGACGAAATTGCCCTGCATGACGAAGTTGCCAAAGGCCTCGATGACATATCCGGCGGCGTCCGTTCCCTCATGCCCGTTTGTCAGGATCAGCCGCGTGGACGCCATGTTGAGCGCCAGGCGGATCATCGTCGCGATCAGCAGGATCGTGGGGAATGCGGAAAACTCAAGCGGCGTGTGAATGAACAGCGCCGTCATGAGGATGAGGACCGCGAAGGTAATCGACACGGCGAGAAAAAAGTCCAGCATGACGGCCGGCATCGGCAGGATGAGGACGACCAGAATGGTGACGATGCCAAGCGCCAGCCCGAAGTCCCCGCGCCTCAGGAAACCGACCAGTTCCCCGAGCACGGCCAGCGCGGAGCCGGCGCCGGTGCCGGATGCCGCTGGTTTGCCGGGCTCTGGGGCGGGTATCGGCCCTGCTGCTGTCGTGTCGCTCATGCTCGATGGACTCCCCTCAGCCGGGAGAGCCCGGCCGGATAAACTGCTAGGCAATATTTGCCGCCCATATGGTTAGCGGAGGGTTAACGGGGGGGGGGGAAAGGGGGGGGAATAAGAAAGGAATGGAAGAAGTGAGAATGCCATTTCGCATACCAACCGAGGCGCAGCCGAGGCAAGCGCGAACGGCCGCCGCGCGGTCAGGGCGCGCCCGCGCAGGCCCCGCCGATGCGATGGCCTCAAGTAGCGAAGCGGTAGGCCAACAAAAAAGGCGGGATCAGCCGTGAGCGAAACCAAACCCGCGAGGAAATCTTCCCCCCGCGAAAAAACCTACCCGATCACCGCGCGCGCATCGCGCGGCAGGGGCACTTCAATGCCGTCCTGGGTATACGCCTTGAGCTTGTTTCTCAGGGTGCGGATGGAGATGCCGAGGATATTCGCCGCATGGGTCCGGTTGCCGAGGCAATGGCCGAGGGTTTCCAGGATCAGATTCTGTTCGACCTCGGCAACGGTCTGGCCGACAAGTCCGCGGGTCACGGCTTCCGCCGTCTGCGCGGCCATTGAGGCCGTTGCGTCCAGTCCGTATCCAGCCGGCGCCGACGCGCCGTCGGGCGAGCGAATGGCTTCCGCTTCGATTTCCGCGCCGCTGGAGAGCAGCACCGCGCGGTGGATTGTGTTCTCCAGTTCGCGAACGTTTCCGGGCCATGAGCCGGTCAGCAGCAGCCGCCGCGCTTCGGCCGATACGCTGCGATGCGGCACGCCGTTGGCCTGGGCGTATTTGCGGGCAAAATGGTCCGCCAGTTCCAGAATATCCGTTGGCCGCTCGCGCAGCGGGGGCAGGCGCAGATTGACCACATTCAGCCGGTAGAGCAGGTCTTCGCGGAACGTGCCCTCGCGCACGGCGGCCGCCAGATCCCGGTTGGAGGTGGCGATGATGCGGATATCGACGCGGATCGGTTTGGTTCCGCCGACCCGGTCGATCACCCGTTCCTGAATGGCGCGCAGCAGCTTGGCCTGAAGCCGGGTATCCATTTCACTGATTTCGTCGAGCAGAAGCGTGCCCCCATGGGCTTCCTCGAATTTGCCGATGCGCCGGGCGATGGCGCCGGTAAAGGCGCCCTTTTCATGGCCGAAAAGTTCCGACTCCAGCAGGTTTTCCGGGATAGCGGCGCAATTGACGCAGATGAAGGCCTTGGTCCGGCGGGACGATTTGGCGTGCAGGTGCCGGGCGACGACCTCTTTGCCGGTGCCGGACTCGCCGGTAATCAGCACGCTGGCGTCGGAACGGGCGATCTGGTCGGCCAGCGAGATGACCTGCGCCATTTTTTCGTCGCGGTAGATGAGCGCATGCGCCTCGGCCACGACCGCTTCCAGAATGGCGGCGATCAGTTCGGGGTCGGGCGGCAGGGGGATATACTCCTTGGCCCCGGCCTGGATGGCGGCGACGGCCGCCTTGGCGTCATTTTCCACGCCGCAGGCCACGATCGGCACATGGATATGTTCCGCATCCAGCCTGTCGACCAGTTCGGAAATGTCGTTGTGCACCTCGGCCATTATGAGATCGGCGCCCCGGCCCGAGCGCAGATCCTTCAATGCGCAGTCGATAGAGGGGGCGTGGGTCACCTGCGCGCCACGGTCCATCGCGATCTTGGTTGCTGTCGTCAGCTCACCATTGAGGCTGCCGATAATCATCAGTCTCATTGCCGTCTCCTATTGCGCCCGGGCGCGGACATTGCGCCGCCATCGCCGGTCCTAATTGCTCTCGCCTTTGATAATTTCGGTCATGGTCACGCCGAGCCGGTCTTCCACAAGCACCACTTCTCCGCGCGCAACCAGCCGGTTGTTCACATAGATGTCGATGGCTTCGCCCACCTTGCGGTCGAGTTCCACCACATCGCCTTCTTCCAGTTTCAACAGATCCGCAACTTCCATATTCGTGCGCCCGAGCACGGCCGCGATGCTGACCGGCACGTCGAACACCGCCTCCAGATCGGAGGCGGTGCGCGGCTCATTGGCCGCCGCTTCGCTCTCCGGCCGCGGTGGTTCCGCGGGCGCCGCTTCACTCTCGGGCCGCGGCGGTTCCGCAGGCGCCGCCGGGGCGGTCTGATCCTGTTGCGAAAAGTCGGGAAGATCGACGTTTTCGCCGCCTGTCTCTTCGCTCATTTGCGTTCTCCTGATCCGGTCATGTCTTTGTATCCAATCTCGGTTTCCGATGGGCTGCCGGCGGGCGGCGCGTCAGTGGCCCCGGTTGCGGCCGGCGGCGGCGCTGAGTCACCATGCAAACTGTCCAGGTGGCGCTTGACGATGCCGGCAATTGTGCTTCGGGTCTTGTCCTGGTCCAGCAGGATACCGCCGTCCGCCCATTGCAGGGAGCAATCTCCAACCTTGGTTTCCGGGTCGCCGAGTACGACGATTTTTCCGGTATAGCCGCGCTCGGCCGCGATCGAGGTCACGGCCTTCTGTATGCTCTGCGCGTGGGCGTCGTTGACGCTGAGTGCTATGTGCGGAGCATCGCCCATATGCTCCAGCGCTTCGGTCACGAGGGCTTCGAGATTTGCCGTCGGCAGGCGGTTTGTCAGCTCCTGGGAAAGCAGGGTCGCGGTGGTTGTGGCCAGCTCGATCGCGCTCTTGCGTATGGCGTTGCATTCGTTTTCCACGCCGGTGAGCACCTGTTGCGCGCTTTGCAGCAGCGCGTTCACCTGATTGCGGATATCCGATTCGATTCCTTCAAGCGTCTCCGCCACGCCCTCCGCGCGTCCTTTCTCAAAAGCGGCGCGGCTGGCATCGTCCATCTTGCGCTCCCACTCTTCGTGCAACAGGCGCGCGGCGATGGCCTGATCCGATTCGGAACCTTTTTCGGTCCCATCGAAGTTCCGGTCAAATAAATATCTCGCTGCTTCGGCCATGGGGTTCCTTAATAAACAAGCTCATCGTCACCACCCGACTTGGTAATGACTATTTCGCCTTTTGCGCCAAGATCCTTGGCGGTTTTGACCATGTTGGTTTGCGCTTCATCCACGTCTTTCAACCGGACCGGCCCCATCACCTCAAGATCGTCGCGAAGCATCTTCCCTGCCCGTTCAGACATGTTTGAGAAGAAGAACTCGCGGGTCGGCTCCGAAGCGCCCTTCATGGCCAGTTGCAGGACGTCCTGATCGACCTTGCGCAGGAGCGTCTGTACGCTGGATTTGTCGAGCTTGGCCAGATCGTCGAAGGTGAACATGAGAGTTTTGATGCGTTCGGCCGCTTCCCAGTCGGCCTCTTCGAGCGTTGCCAGGAAGCGGGCTTCCGTCTGCCGGTCAAAGCTGTTGAAGACCTCGGCAATGAGTTCATGAGAGTCGCGCTGGCGGGTCTGGGAAAGGTTTGAAATAAACTCGCTGCGCAGCGTGTTCTCGATCTTTTCAAGCACATCGCGCTGCACCGAGCCCATGCCCAGCATCCGCTGCACAACATCGGTGGAAAACTCCTCGGGAAGAATGGACAGCACGCCGGCGGCGTGATCGCAGGAGATTTTCGACAGCACGACGGCGACGGTCTGCGGATATTCGTTCTTGAGATAACTGGCCAGAACGCTTGCCTGGACGTTGGAGAGCTTTTCCCACATGTTGCGTCCGGCCGGGCCACGGATTTCCTCCATGATAGCGTTCAGCCTGTCGGGCGGAAGATACTTCGCCAGCAGCCTTTCGGTCGATGATGCCGTGCCCAGAAGCGCGCCGGCCAGCGACATTTGCGAAATGAATTCCATGAGCAATGCCTGGGTCACCTCATTGGTGACGTTTCCCAGCTCCGACATGGCGACCGAGATGGAGACAACCTCGTCATCGTTCAATTCGGCCCAGATGGGCTTTCCCCAATCCGCGCCCAGCGCCAGAAGCAGCGCCGCGACCTTCTGCGGGCCGGTCATTCGGTTGATCTGCGCCCGGGTTTCGGAATCCGGCAACTGCACGGCCTGCTCATCTGCAGTTGCGTCTTCGATATTAGGTGCTGGCGTCGCCATGTTTTTCTGTCGCCTTACGCGGTTTGCTGTATCCAGTCGCGGACGATCGTAACCGCCTCGTCCGGATTGCTCTTTATTGTTTCACCGACGTCGTCCACCGCCTTGGCCTGAATATCTCCGGCAACGCGGGCGCTCTTCAGGGTTTCCGCCATCGGGCTCGATGGCGCCGGTAGTGCAAGATTGTCACCTGAAAGCGGCTGACCATCGGGGCCGGCGAGCAGAGGCGTGTCGCCCGCGGTCAACACTTCCAGCGCCGGAGCATTTTGCTCGGGCGTTATGATGCGCCTGACAAGCGGGCGGACCACCAGCAACAGCACGAGCAGCGATATGAGCCCGACCACCGTCAATTCGGCGATGGTGAAATAGTCGTCCTTTGACATCGACATGAACGAGTCGAGCCAGCCTTGCTCGCCGCCATCCGCCACGGCAGGCGCCTGAGTCTCGGCAAATCGCAGATTCACGACCTGTACTTGGTCCCCCCGGTCCTTGACGAAACCGATGGCGGAGCGGACCAGTGTTCGTATCTGATCCAGTTGCTCCTCGGGCCTGGGGGAGTAGGTTACCGTGCCCTGGGCGTCTTTCTGGTAGATGCCGTCCACGAGAACCGCCACCGAAAGCCGTTTGACCCGCCCGCCTTCGGCGGTCTCGGTCATGGTGGTGCGTGAAATTTCGTAGTTGACGACCTCTTCGCTCTTGTTTGAATTTTCCTGCTGGCTGCCGTCACTGCCGGGCTCGGCATTGGCGGCCGGCAATTCATTGCCGACCGATACGCCGTCATTTCCGTTGGGTGTCGTGGCGTTGGCGCTTTCCTGACGGGATTGAGTGGAGCGCACAACCTGGCCGTCAGGGTCATAGACATCCGTCGTTTTGGTGACCTTGGAGTAGTCCATTTCGGTCGATACGCGGACCCGGACCCGCCCGCTGCCGACGATACTGGCGACTATGTCTTCGATTTCCCTGCGCATACGCCGCTCGACGGCCCGGTTGCGTTCTCCAAATTCGGTTCCGCCCGATAGCGGGCCGTCCTCGCGGCCGCTCGCAAGCAGAACTCCGCTTTCATTGACAATCGATACCCGGCTCGGTTTCAGGCCGTCCACGGCGGAGGCGGCCAGATGCTGAATGGCCTTGATCTGCCCCGGGTCCAGTTCACCGCGCGTCTTGACCACAATGGACGCGGAAGGTTCTCTTGATTTGCGGCCGAACAGCTCGCGTTTGGGCAGGACCAGATGGACCCGCGCCATGATGATCCGCCGCAATACGCGGATTGTTCGCGCCAGCTCGCCCTCGATAGCCCGCACCCTGTTGATATTCTGGACGAAACTTGTCGCACCGAGCGTATCGGCCTTGTCGAAAATTTCGTAACCGACAGTGCCCCCGGCCGGCAGGCCACTATCGGCCATTTCCATTCTGAGCCGCAGGACCTTGTCCTTGGGCGCCAGAATGATGGAGCCGTCCTGCCGGATCTCATGCGGAATATTCATGCTCTCCAGTTTCTTTACGATCTGGAGGGAATCGTTGAATGTGAGATCTGTGTAGAGCACCCCGAGCTGCGGCTGGGAGAAGCGCAGCATCAGGAAAATCAGGAAGCCAACAAGACCAGCGGCGACCGCTCCCATGGCGGCCAGTCTCGCGGGTCCGAGGGTTCTTACGAATTCTGTGACGCCATTCACCCCGGATCGTTCCTTTTGTCTGGCGGCGAATGGCGGCACGGATGCTTCTGTGAGGGCAGTGCCGTTAACTCGCGATTCACCACGTTTGGTTCGAGTAGGCAAAAATTACCCAGTGACATCTAAACAGAAGCTTAACCGCGGGAATATTTGTTCCGGATATGTGAGAAATTTCAGCGCCGGACGGCTACGAAAAGGCGCCCCCGGGGCCGGGAAACCGGACTGCGGGCACGGATGCGACGCGCTTGCCGGCGCCTTTGCGCGGGCGCAAGACGATCCGGGCAGGGCGGATATATTGAATTATTGGCGGTAATCCTGAATTCGCGTGGCGCGCAAACCTGCAAGACCGTGGCGGTCGATGGAGCGCTGCCAACTCAGGAATTCATCGACCGTCAGCGTATAGCGCGCGCAGGCATCGTCCAGGCTCAGCAACCCGCCGCGAACCGCGGCAACGACTTCTGCCTTGCGGCGGATAACCCAGCGCTTGGTATTCTTGGGCGGAAGGTCGGCGATAGTAAGAGGACTGCCATCTGGTCCGATGACATATCTTACGCGCGGCCTGTAATGCTCTGTCATGATACTCGTACACGTGACCCAACTCGGCGCGAGACTACACAACCACGTTTAAGATTTGCCTAAGGCCGAAGGTTAATCCGCAGTAACGAATTGGCCACGGTTTCTCAGGCGGAGAGCGCAGGCAAAACCGCCGCGGTTCGTGTGCCGCGGCGCAAGATTAATGTCAGGCGCCCAGTAGCGATTGCGTGCCGGTGTCAGGCAGTCTCACGGACAGGATCTCATCCAGCTTCACTTCGCGCGAGCCAATCAGAAGAACCGGCTCCGCACCGTTGAAATTGACGCCGTCGACAATGCCGGTAACTTCTGTCGTCACATTCAATGCGGTCCCGTTGGCGTCCGCGGCGGTAACCGAAAGGGTATATGTGCCGTCGGGGGCCGTGGTCCCCGCATCGGTCCGCCCATCCCAAAGGAAAGTACTCTTTCCAGAAGGGGCGGGACCGCTCGTGGTGAAGACGGGGACGCCATTGGAATCGAGGACAGAGATGGTTGCATTGTCGGATGCCCCCTCGATCTCATAGTTCCAGGAAGCCGTGCCGCCCTTGAGTTCCGCGCTTGTGCCGCTCAGGGTAACTTCACCGCCGAGGAAGCCGACAATATTGGTAAGCGTGTTGGCTGCCGAGAGCTGAATGAGTTTCTCGAGATTCTCATTCTGCTTGATTGTCTGTTCGACTTCCGTGAACTGGACCAGTTGCTGCGTGAACTCACTGGTGTCGAGCGGATCGAGCGGGTTCTGGTTCAGCAGCTGGGTCGTCAGCAGGCTCAGGAATGTGTCGAAATTATCGGCGATCGCCACCCGATCCGAGCTGGAGCTCCCGAGGTCGGAAAGCGCGGAGTATGGATTGATTTCAACCATGTCGGTCTGGTCTCCTTCAAATTCGGATGTCGAGGCCGGTGGACGCCATATATCGCGTCGGGGGCGGCATGGCGTCGTTGGGGATCAGGGAAAGGTCATCATCGCACTCTCCGGTGAGGGTCCCCGGATCGTCTTCGGGGTTTCCCTGTCCGTCACCGCCCTGGGCGAGGTCCTGGCCTTTCAGTGAAAATTTCATATCCTCCTTGGAGGTGCTGAGGCCGGCGTCCTGAAGCGCCCGCTCCAATTGTCTTGCGTCGCGTTGCAGCAGATCCAGCGTTTCGGAACGCTCGACCACCAGATGGGTCTGGACCCGACCATCGCGCGAGACCTCCAGGCGCACTTCGATGCGGCCGAGTTCGGGGGGATCAAGGCGGATATCGAACCTTCTGGCGCCATTACTGGCCTGTTGGGCGATCTGGACCGCCAATGCGCTTACGGGAACGTGCGGCACACTGGCCGAGGCCGGGCTGGGGGAAGCCGCGTGTGCCTGCACGCTCACCGTAAGCGTCGGGGGACTGGAAGTACCGGCGGGATCGCCGCCGGTGAACTGTTGAAACTTGATAAGGGTCAGGCCCGAGCCGGGCTGGAGCTGCTGCTGGATGATTGCCGGCTTGCGGGGGGCGAATTCGGGCCGGCCGGCGCCGGGTTTTTCGGTCAGTGAATTTTCGGCCGATCCGGTGCTGGAGGAATATGCGCCATTAGCGGTTGTCCGGCCATCGGTTTGGGCAAGGCCGCTACGCTGCGGTTCGCCTTTGGAGGTGGACTGCGCGGGGCGGTTCTCTGCATTCTCGAGCCCGCCCTCGCGCGCTGTCTGCGACGCCTTGTTCAGGGCATTTTCAAGGCCCGCCGCGCGCGCGGCGGCTTGGTCTTGCGGTTTGGTTTCACGCTGCGCCTGAATAACCGGCGCGGCGCCGCGTTCCAGCGTCGCCTGTAGGGTCTGGTTGGCCTGAACAGTGGCTTCGGGCGTGGCCTGCGAGGCCCGGCCTTCGGTATTTTGCGGAGTACCCGGCAGCAGCAGATCCGTCGCCGCGGCGCCGGCGGATGCGGGGCCCTCTATAATGGCGGCGTCAATCTCCGCGCCATCCTGCGGCAACCCGAGTCCCGCGCTCAAAGCCTGACTCAGCGCGGCGTCGCCCATCGCAGCTTCAATAACGGCTTGCCCGTCCAGGGAGGCGGCCGCAGGGTTTAATGGATTGGGAGTGATGGCGGTTTCACCCTCGCCACCCGGTGCGGCGCCGGCCGCCGCCAGCAGGGCGGCGAAAATCCCGCCCGACCCGGCCGCATTCGCCGGTGCGGCCAGGGGGTCCTGGGGGGAACCGCCAGCAAGGTTGGATAAAACTGCCGCAATTGAAGTCATTATCTTACGCCTGGTACTTGAACTTCTCGCCTTACAGGAGCAAGTGGCGGGCCAATCCGGGGAAAGTTCAGATATTCCCGTAAAATCATGCGGTTAGATAATATCTGTCTGCCGTGGGCCGGGCTGAAGCTGTTGTGAGAACCGGCAGAATTTGCCGGGACCCGGCGAAACTTGCCGGGAAAATTATTCGCCTCAGTATTGTCGCACCGGGTTGATAACGAGGGCGCACGGCAATAAATTATGGTTTAGCAATGGAATATGCGGCGGGTGTAGCTCTTGCATCGGCTTCGCGGCAGGGTATGGAAACACAAGCGGCTCGCCGGCGGTAAAGCCGGTACGCGGGCCGCGATCCGGTAACGGCAGGTTCGATTTCATGATCAGCTTGAACAGCCTGTCCCTCCCAGGGCGTCCTCAGGACACCCGCGTTGTTGTCGCCATGTCGGGCGGCGTCGATTCTTCCGTTGTGGCGGCTCTGCTCAAGGAAGAGGGCTATGATGTTATCGGCATAACCCTGCAGCTTTACGACCATGGCGAGGCGGTCCAGGCAAAGGGCGCCTGTTGCGCCGGCCAGGATATCCATGACGCGCGTCAGGTGGCCGGGGCGCTGAATATTCCCCATTATGTTCTCGACTATCAGGAACGCTTCGCGGCGGCCGTCATGGACGAGTTTGCGGAAAGCTATCTCACCGGGGAAACGCCGGTCCCGTGTATTTCCTGCAACCAGAATATCAAATTCAAGGATTTGCTGGAAACGGCAAAGGATCTCGGCGCGGCCGCGCTTGCGACGGGGCACTATATTTCGTCGAAACGCGGACCCGGCGGCTGGGAGCTGCACAGGGCGGCGGACGGCGAACGCGATCAGAGCTATTTCCTGTTTGCGACCACACGCGAACAGCTTGACCTTCTCAGGTTTCCGCTCGGAGATCTGAAAAAATCCGAAACACGTGAACTGGCGCGCCGCCATGGCCTGAACGTCGCCGACAAGTCGGACAGCCAGGATATCTGTTTCGTGCCCACCGGGCGCTACACCCAGGTTATCGACCGGCTGCGCCCCGGCGCGGCGCGCCCCGGCGACATTGTTGCCCTGAATGGCAAGGTGCTGGGCCGTCATGACGGGATCATCAACTATACAATCGGCCAGCGCCGCGGTCTCGGCATCGCCGCGGCGGAACCTCTTTATGTCGTGAAACTCAACGCGCAAAGCAGACAAGTCGTGGTTGGTCCGCGTGAAAGTTTGCGCGCCCGCCGCATTTGGCTGCGGCAGCTGAACTGGCTCGGGGATCGGCCATTTTCGGAAATTCCCAAAAAAGGTCTTGAACTTATGGCGAAAATCCGCTCAACCGGGGCGCCACAGGCCGCGACCCTGCAAAACCGGGAGGGTGCGGCATTTGTGCAGCTGCATGACGGCGAAGAGGGGGTTTCGCCCGGGCAGGCATGTGTGCTTTACGACGGGAGCCGTGTTCTGGGAGGAGGATGGATTGCCAGGGCGGAGCCGGACAGCCGGCCGATGCCGGATGATGCGGCGCGTCGCGCGGGAAATCTCGTGGCCGCGACGCCCGCGAGTTAGAAGAGAGGCGCCGGGGGCAGGGGACAATCCCATTTTTCCGGCGTCACCCAGGCGAATGTATCGGAGCGATGAGAAATATGCAGGAAGCGGAACTGGGCGCAGGCAACCCGGCCATTGATTTGTTTGACGTGCAGCGGGCATACCGGCGCTGGGCGCCGATCTATGACATGACCGTCGGCAAGCTGATCGAAGCGGGACACCGCCACACCGTCGAGATCATAAACCGGCGCAAGGGCACGGTTTTGGAAGTTGGCGTTGGAACCGGCCTGTCACTGCCGCACTACGCACGTCACTTGCAGGTTACTGGCATCGATATTTCGCCCGATATGCTCCGCAAGGCGCGCACCCGCGTTGACGAACAGAATCTCGGTCATATATCGGCCCTGCACGAGATGGACGCGGGCAGACTTGAGTTTCCCGATGAGGAGTTCGACACGGTCGTTGCCATGTATATGATAACAACGGTGCCCAATCCGGAGCAGGTTCTGCGCGAACTCGAAAGGGTGTGCGCACCGGGCGGCGAAGTTATTCTGGTCAATCATTTCAGCGTGGAGAAGGGCCCGCGCGCGCGCCTCGAGCGCCTGTTCGCGCCGCTGGCCAGCACAATTGGCTGGCGGCCGGTTTTCCCCTTGAAGCGGGTGCTTGGGAGCAGCGGCCTGCGGCTGACGGACAGGCGGTCATTGCGGCCCTGGGGGCTGTTCACGATGCTGCGTTTCGTCAAGCAGCCGGACCTGGCGGCCGATCACAAACTCAAAACCGAAGCCGTGGGCGGGCATACTCACCTCAAGCCCGCAAGGGCCTGATGGGTCCGCGCCGGCCTGCCTTGATCTTCCGGCTTTCTTGACAGGGGGCGAGACCGCTCCTTATATCGCGCAGCGGCGCGATACATCCTGTCGCCTGGTTTGGCGGAGTAGCTCAGCTGGTTAGAGCAGCGGAATCATAATCCGCGTGTCGGGGGTTCGAGTCCCTCCTCCGCTACCACGCATCCTCCACTATAACGGGCATTTGGCGGAACATTTGTTCCTGTCAGGCTGGCAAGCCTGGCGCGCACCGCGATGTCTACCGGGGTTCGTGGCGCACCGGGCGTCACGATGACGCTTTCGGTCAGGCTCCGGCGCGCGCTGCGCGGGCCGCCGGCGGACCGTAGCGTTCGGGAATACCGGCCCACGGCTTGCCCGGTGCGAAGCCGCCGGAAAATGCCGTTCAAAACCCGCCGGTCATCAACCCGCTTCACACCTCGGGACTTGCTGGGAAGAAGCGGTTCAATGACAGACCATTCAAAATCCGGCAGATCAAGACATGCCATGGCAATCCCTCCATGACGCCAATGAATCTGATTTGCGAGTGTTTGGGATTTGCCCTCGCGCATTTAAGAGTTCACAACCCAGGGCATCATTCCCCATCCTTGTGGCATGGCGCCTCTCCTTTAAAATTCATTGTTTCTTACTCTTCCCAGAGGCCCGGACCTTGGAATTTACCTTGCCGCTGCTGGTCATGTGGGCAATCAGGTAGGCGGTACTCTCCTGGCTGATATTCAACGCTTTGGCGAGCCCCGCCGCATCGCTTTCACCACACTCTTCCAGATGCCGGAGCGCCTCGTCCTCCAGGGTCTCCAGCCACTCCGCGAAAAGCTGGCGAAGTTCCGGTGTGGCGAAGGCTGCCATGTCCGTTGTCTTCCTGATGGTGCCCAGCATCTCCCTGCACATCTGCATCATTGGATTTGGTTCGGAGCCGCCTTCTTTCGCCGGACTTTCGGAGCCCATCATCTTTTTGGCCATCCCCATTCCTTTTTTCATCGGTCCGGAATCGCCGTCATCCGTCTGGTTCATCATCTTCCTCGCCATTCCCATGCCCATTTCCATGGGACCCGCATTCCCGGCTGCTGCTTTCTTGTCGGTCATCATGCTCTCCATTTTTTCAAATGATTTCACTGGCGCCATTCAGAGTTGCACCGGCGCTTTTCCGGAACACAGCCCCATAGTGAAAGGGAGGAAGTTCGACCAGTTCAGCCAACCGGAAGCCTGCCGGTTCGATAACCGCCCGGACCTGCTCCGGCGACATGCGCATTTCGGTCCTGGGTCCGCGCGGTTCGCCAAGCACGGGCGTCTGCTCGCGCGGGAGCGGGCGCCAGTTGACAATGGCGAATAGACCGCCCGGCTTAAGCACCCGTCTTACGGCCCGCGCCAACGCTGTCTTGTCCGGAACGCCATGGAACGTATTGGCGATCAGGACATAGTCGATCTCGTGGGGGACAAGTTCGGCAATGTTCCGCGCGTCGGCGCAAAGCCACTCAGCGACTGACGCTCCCTGCCGCGCAACCTCAGAGCGCGCCTGATCGAGCATTTCGGGGTCGATGTCGAGGGCGTAGACATTACCGTTTACAAGCTTCGCCAGGGGCGCGGTAAAGTAGCCGTCGCCACAACACAGATCGACAACGCTCATCCCGGCTTCTATCCCGAGCCTGCGAACAAAGGCGCCGGGGTCCGGCCATAGTGCCGACCACCATATGTTGTCCGGCATCGCCGTCGCCGGAAAGAGCTTTTTCTCGACCGCCATGGGGTTGTTCATGTCGCATCCCGCTGATTTGGGCATTGACTGGGATCAGTGTTGCTTCATAAATTACATGAGCTTTAACGCATATGAGTATATACGCATGTTACCGGATAATGTCAATAAGCTGGCGCCCGTCTTCAAACTTCTCGGCGAGCCGAACCGCCTGCGCATTCTGTGCTCTCTGGGGCTCGAATGCCGCCCGGTTTCCGATATCATCAAGGACACCGGTATGACCCAGACCAATGTGTCATTTCATTTGAGATTGTTGCGGGAAGCAGGACTTGTGCGGCCCGAACGGCGCGGCGCTTTCGTGTATTACTGCCTGCCCGACGCCGAATTGCTGGAGATATTCAACAGGATGTCGGATTGGCTCGATCAAAAGAGCTGGAAGGGGAGAGGCGAAATTGAGGCGGCAAACGAAAGGCCCAGTGAAAAACATAAGTCTCATGATTGCTGAATGCGATATCGCGTCGGATGAGCCCGCCTGGTTCCTAAAGTGGACCTTCACTCTCCGCCACCAAACTCTCCCGGTATCGGGACACTCCTGGGACAGACGCCGATGAGCGATGACGATATCCCGCCGATTCTGGCCGGCAAGAACCATGATGCGCCCTCGGCCTTCACCCCTGAAAGTCTGCTGCGCGAAGCGCGGCGTCAGAAGTCCGTCTCCCTCGAACCGGTTCCGGATGTCTGTCTGCTCGATCCTGACGGCGATATTGTCCGCCGGCTGGAATCGGAGGGGCGCGCGAAGCGTCATAAGGGGTGGGTATGCTATCATACCGACCTTTATGTATTCGAAGAGCGCGGCCTGACCTTCGGCATTGTCGGCTGCGCCGTCGGTTCCTCCTTCGCCGTATTGGTGGCGGAAGAACTGTTTGTATCGGGATGCAGCCTGCTGATCAGCATCACGTCGGCGGGTCAGCTCGCGCCCCTGCGGGAGCCGCCCTATTTCATTCTGATCGACCGGGCGCTGCGCGACGAAGGCGCGAGCTACCACTACCTGCCGCCATCTTCATATAGCGATGCGCCAAATCCCGTTCTCAAGGGGCTCGACGGCGCCTTCGATGATCTGGATGTCCCGGTGCTGCTGGGAGCGACATGGACGACTGACGCGCCTTTCCGCGAGACGGCGGAAGCCATTGAAGAGATGCGCCGGCGCGGGCTGCTGGCCGTTGAAATGGAGGCGGCGGGTCTCTACGCCTTTGCCCGGGCGCGCAAAAAACCGGTGGTCTGCTTCGCCCATGTCACCAACCAAATGGGTCAGGTCGAGGGAGATTTCGAAAAAGGCGAGGCGGACGGTACAACCGATGCATTGCAGGTCGTGGTTAGAACCGCGGGCGTCCTCGTTGATGCAGACAGGAAATACCGCCAATGAGCTCAGGCGTTCCGGCGTGCCGGAGGTCCGGTTCCGGCAGATTTTGTTGATTTAGTCGAAATTCTTGACGGACGATTTTTCTGGCAGAATTCGATTATGACAAGGAATGCATCGATATTCCTTGTGAGCGTTTTTCTGCGCGTCTTACAGAGGGATGCTCGGATTT
>BDTT01000122.1 GCA_002897995.1 bacterium BMS3Bbin10
ATGGCGATCAGTTCCCCCGGCCCTGCGGCCGCGACCGGACGGCATTCGTTATGACCGCTCTGGCGGCGGCCATGTGGAGACAGAACCAGAAACCGATGCCGAGAAATTTGAGCCCGTCATCGAGCAGAATCCCGATGCGCGGATTGGCACCGAGCCAGGCCGAGACAGCTCCCAGATCGTGGTCCGCCAGAATGTCGACCGACACACTCGCGCCCAGCATTGCGATCGCCATCGCCAGCAGCAGGGGCGAGGCCATCAGAACCACCCGCCAGGACAGGGCGATATAGGCCGCGGCAATCAGACCGTAGAGCGCGTAGGTCATCGGCTGCGTGAACCCGATAAGCGGGAGCACGCTTTCATGCAGCATGAACAGATCGTCCATTGCGAGCCATGCCGAGAAAGCGGCAGCCATTGCAAGGGCTAGAATCTCATACCGCCGGCATGACAGGCCTGCCGCCGTCAGCGCCGCGAAACCGGTGATCGAGGCGGCCGCCCACCAAAGCAGAATACCGAGGTTCGAAATCAGTCCGTCATAGACATGGCAGCATCCCGGATACTCCTCGGCCACGGCGATGGTGTCGCGGAACAGACGCTCCAGCGGCACCGAGGTCTGGAGGCCGGCCGCGGCCAGAACCAGGAGCTGACCTGCTATGATCGCGTAGTAAACGCCGAAACCACCCGGATTTTCGCGGTTTCGCACGAAAAACAACCGCCAGACATGGCGGAGACCGCGAGGGTCCGGATTCATGACGAGTGACATGGGAATAGCCTGCGTCTTTGGGATTAACATTAGACAAATGAGGCAAGTTTCATGCCGCGCCGGGGGCATGGCCTTCTTTTGTTCCAGATTGAGACATGCGCAAGCGGGCGCGGCCCCTGTTTCCGGGGGTCACTCACTTCGCATTATGGAACGCAGACGTATCTACCAGCGCATGTTGACATTCTTCAGCCGGGTGTAGCTCAGCAGTTCCTCCAGGGTTTCCTCCCTGCCGATGCCGCTCTGCTTCCAGCCGCCATAGGGCGCGCCAAGATAGCGTCCGCTTGAGTTGACCCAGACATAGCCCGCTTCCACCTGTTCGACAGTACGCATCGCCGCGCTGTAATCATTGGTCACTATGGAAGCGGTAAGCCCGTACATCACGCCGTTGGCGATTTCGATCATTTCGTCGAAGCTCGACCATGTCATGATCGACATGACGGGTCCGAATATCTCTTCGCTGCCAATGCGCATTTGCGGCGTCACGCCGTCGAACACCGCGGGCTCGACGAAGAAACCTCCTTTGAGGTCCGGGTCGTCGGGCGGGCCGCCGCCGGTGAGCAGTTTGGCGCCGTCCTCGCCGCCATAGCCGATATACCGCATCACCCTGTCAAATTGCTGCTGCGAGACGATGGGTCCCATTTCCGCTCCTGGCGCCCACGGAACCCCGATGGGGATGGCGGACACGGCCTTGACGAGTTCATCCCTCACCTGTTCATGCAGCGAGGCATGCACCAGCACCCGCGAGGTCGATGAGCAGGACTGCCCCTGACGGTTCATGTTCATCGCCTTGACGGCCGCGAGGGCCGCCTTCTTCGGGTCGGCGTCGGGGAAAATGATGATCGGGTTCTTGCCGCCGAGCTCAAGCGTGACCTCTTTCAGCCCTTCGGCCGCCTCGCGCGCGATAATGCGCCCGGTTTCGGCCGAGCCGACGAATCCGATCCGGTGCACGTGCCTGTGGCGCACCATCGCCGACCCGGTCTTGCCGTCGCCGGTGACGATATTCACCACGCCGGGCGGGAAGATGTCTTCGCACAGCTCGCCAAGCCTCAGGCTGGAAAGCGGCGCCTGCTCGGGCCCCTTGATGACAACCGTATTGCCCGCGGCGAGCGCCGAAGCGGCCTTCTCGGCGGCGAAGCGGAACGGGTGGTTGAACGGGTTGATCTTGGCGACAACGCCATAGGGCTGGCGCAGGGTGAGATTGAGATGTCCCGGCTCGCGCGACATGGTCTCGCCCTTGATCTCGGTGACCAGGCCGGCGAAATAGCGGTAGGTGTCGGAGGTCCAGGTCATGTCGCCGCGCATGCCCGAAATGGCGTTGCCGCTGTCGACCGCGTCCATCAGCGCCAGATGATCGGCATGTTCGTCGATCGCGTCGGCCAGGCGGACAAGATACTCCGCGCGGGAGCTCGCCGGCAGCGCCGCCCAGGCCGGGAACGCTTCGCGGGCCGCGCCGACCGCCGCATCGACATCCGCCTCATCGGCGAGCGGAACCTCGCCCAGAACATCGCCGTTGGACGGATTGATGGAGGTGATGGTCCCGCCGGAACCGGCATCCACCCACTCACCGCCGATGAACAAACCCCTCGGCTCAAAACCGAGGTCCGGTGTCTTTATTGTCATGATTTGTGTCCTGTTTTTATGGGATGACCGCCGCGCGCAGCACCGTGCGTTCGGACGCCCGCCTGAACGCCTCGTTCAGATCGTCGAGCCTGAAGGTTGAATCGACGATGTCCCTGAACGGAAAACGCTCCCGGTTGGCGACGACGAAATCCAGAGCCTGGATCAGGTGCCGCGGGTGATAGTTGTGGATGCCCCGCAGGGTGATCCATTTTTTCACGAACATATTGGCGTCGAGGGTGACATCGGCGTCGGGAGTCACAATCCCGCCCAGCGTATAGCGCCCGCCAATGCGCAGCATCTTCAGCCCCGCCGTCACCACATCGGGAACGCCGCAAACCTCGATCACCGCATCGACGCCGTCGGGGGGAGCAAGCGCGCGCACTTCGTCAACGACCTCATCCTCGCCGCGGCCCGAAATATCGACAACGACATCCGCGCCGAATTTTTTCGCCGCTTCAAGGCGGTCCCCGACAGAGTCGAGACCGATGACCAGACGCGCGCCGCGGGTCTTGGCCATGGCGCATCCGTAAAGCCCCAGCAGTCCCAGACCCTGGATGGCGACGATATCGCCCATCTGGATCTCGCTCGCCTCGACCACCGAAATCATGGTCGCGACGCCGCAATTCAGCGGTGTGGCTTCCTCATCGCTCAATTCATCGGGAAGTTTCAGGATGCCGGTTCCCGGCACCACGTAGCAATATTCCGCAAACCCGCCAAGAAAGTGGGGGTCCTCTTCCACCAGATCGTGGCCGTATTTCCTGATGCCGTTCGATTTCTGGGGCATGTCATGAACGTCGCCGTAATAGGACGCGCCGTGGTGAAAAAACTCCGTCCACGTAATCCGGTCCCCGACGGCCAGCGGCCCGCCGCGCATGTCGAGGGTCACGTCTTCCCCGAGCTGGTCGATGACGCCGATTATCTCGTGGCCCAGAATGCCGGGGCAGGGGTTGGGGCGCCGGCCCTCCCACGAATGGATATCGGACCGGCAGATCGTGGACATGGAAATACGCACCAGCACCTCATCGCGGCGCACATCCCGCAAGGGATAGTTGCGGATGACGAATGGCGTGTTGGGCGCATCGTAAACTGCTGCACGTGCGGTACGTTTTGACACGAGACCCTAAGCTCCTGACCGATCAAGCGGTGCCGTTGATGGCGTAGTCGAAGATCTGATAGTTTTTCAGCTGCTCTGATTTCGCGCGTGCAAGATATTCGGGGTTCAGCGGGCGGCTGATGACGAACGGCACATCGCGCTCCGAAATCCCGCCATGGGTGCGCAGGCGCGCGCCATTCAAACCGGCGATATCGTGATCGTCGCGGCCCATTCCAACGCAGTGGTTTTCACCGGAAATCACCACCACATCGGCTTCCACATCAACCGGGAGATCGAACCGGGATGCCGCCTCCTCGCGCGGCAGCGCTTCTTCAATGCCGGGAATGGGGCGAATGAAGTCGATGGCTTCGCGCGCCGTCACGCCGTCGAAACAATGCACCCGGACAAAGCCGCCCAGCGCCCCGTGATGACCGACAAAGGCATCCGTTATCGGGCAGATGACTTTTGTCCTGCCGGCCCCGAAACGCTCATCGAGTAAATCCTGGAGGTAGATGATGTTGTAACTGCCGCCAGCGTCGCACTTGTCCTTCATGCCGTGATCGGCAACCAGGCCGACAATGGCCCCAAGTTCCTCCAGCCGTGCGAAACGCTCGTCCAGCGCCTTGTAGAATTCCAGCGCCTTGGGATGTTCGGGCGCATATTTGTGCTGCACATAATCGGTCAGGGACAGATACAGGAGCCCGGGCTTGTCGTCCTGCTCCATAAACCTGATGCCCGCATCGAGTACGAACAGCGAGAGTTCCTCCGAATACATGTCCGGCAGCGGCTGCCCGACAAAACCGAGGGCGTCCTCGATGCCGTTTTCCTCCAGGGTCGTCCTGTCCGCGTGCTGGGAGGAAAAGCAGACATTGCCGTTGGCGACATCAAGGTCCTTGCCAAGCTGCTTGCGCAGCTTGTCCTTGGCGGTCACCACCAGCGTCTTCACCCCCGCTTTCGATATCACGTCGAAGATCGTGCGCGAGCGCATCAGCTCCGGCCCGGTCATCACCACCGCTTTTCCGGTTTCGGGATCGAGGTAGAAATTTCCCGATATGCCGTGCACTTTGGGAGGACTCCCCGTGGCGATCGAAATATTGTTCGGACAGGTAAAACTCGGGATCACGCAATGCGCGGGCGCATCGAACCCCTCTTTCATAAAACGCTCGATGGTCGGAATAACACCGGCCCTGGCCGCCGCCTCGAAATATTCCGGATCGCTTCCGTCGATACAGACGACGGCAACCGGGCGGGCGGGAATTCTGTATCTCACCCCATTCAGCTCAGGTTCGTTCGCGGCCATTGATCAGCACCCTTGTTCGCTTCAAGCGATTAGGCTTGAGGGAAGTCTTTTGAGAAAACTAGCATTATCTCTATTATCTGGTAAAATTGGAAAAGGGCAGTAATTCATCGATTTGGTCAATGTATCAGAAATGGCTTGAAGCCTTTCATTTCGTAGCGACCGAGGGCAGCTTCACCGGCGCGGCGCGCAAGCTGAATGTCGGGCAACCGACGATCTCCACCCATGTCAGCAATCTTGAGGGGCGATTTGGCGTTGAGCTGTTTCACCGCAAGGGCCGGACCATACGCCTGACCCCCGCCGGACAGATGCTCTACGACATCACCCATGATCTTTACGGGCACGAGCAGGAAGCCATCGCCTTTCTGAATACGGTGAAAAATCTCGAATTCGGGGAAATAAAATTCAGTGCGGTCGGTCCCTATGACGTGATGGAGCTTCTGGCCGCGCTGCGTGAGCGCCGTCCGGGAATCAAATGTACCGTGCGCCTTGCCGTGATCGATGAAGTGCTTGAGGACCTTGAGGGATTTAACGCCGACATCGGCATCGTCGGCCGCGACTGCGCGAGCGAGACCATTCACTCGGTTTTTTACAACCGGCACAAAATCTTCGTCGTCGTGAACCGCGCGCACCGCCTGACCGCGCGGCAATCCATACGAATGAAGGAGCTGGCCGGCGAGCCCATGATCATGCGCATGGCGAGCTCGACCACCCAGGAAGCATTCGACAATGCGGCGGCGGCGGCGGGCGTTGCGGTCGAGCCGGCCTTTGAAATCGAGAGCCGGGAAGGCCTGCGCGAGGCAATCGTTCGCGGCCTGGGTATCGGAGTGATCTCGGAAACGGAATTCGCGCCCCATCCCGAACTTCACGCGCTGGCGGTGTCCGACGCGCAAATGTATACGCGCGCCTATATCGCCTGTCTGAAAGCACGCCGCAACAGGCCGTTGATCCGAGAATTCCTCGCCCTCGCCCAATCCCTCGTGGACAAGCGGGCGCTCATGGACAAGCCGGGACATTAGAGCAACTTCCGGCCATACGGGACCGTTTGATGGAAGTTGCTCTAGCTGCGAAGAAACACTCTATTTCGCCTTTGCCACCCGCGCGCGCGCCCAGGCGGAAACGGCTTCGGACACCAGCACCAGAAGGATAATCGAAACCAGGATGGCGGAGACACGGGTGGTCTCGATCTGAAGCACGTTGCGCTTGAGATACCAGCCCATGCCGCCCGCGCCGAAGAAGCCCACCACGGTCGCCGCCCTGAAGGCGACATCCCAGGTGTAGATGCCGATGCCGGTAAAGGCGACCCGCACCTGCGGAAACACGCCATAGACCATGACGGCGAGTTCGCTTGCGCCCGTCGAGCGGATGGCCTCGACCGGCCCCATGTCGATGGCCTCGATTTCCTCGGCGAAAAGTTTGCCCGCGAAGCCGATGCAGAACATGGTCAGCGCCAATACGCCGGCCATCATTCCAAAGCCGAGGATGGTGACAAACAAAATCGCCCAGATGGTTTCATGGACCGCGCGCGTGCACATGGCGACGAACCGGGCGAAGGGATACACGAAGCGCCGGCTCGGCGTCATGTTGTAGGACCCGAACCAGCCGAGCGGTATCGCCGCGGCCATGCCGAACAAAGCCCCGAGATAGGCCATCTGGATGGTGTCGAAGACGGAGCTCAGATAGTCCGGCTCGGTGACATATTCCATTTCCGGCGGATAGTAGCGGTCGGTAATCAATGTCCCGACCCGGCCGAACATATTGAAGAACCGCTCAAGGGGAATGTTCAGATAGACGATCGAATAGCTGAGGAAAAGCAGCGCCGCCATGAGCCCGGCCCACTTGTAGAGCGATTCGGGAAATTTGAACCGCCGCCATTCGCGCGGCGCGGGTTTGGGTTCGGTGCGGGCTTGCGCGGTGGTGCGGGAGACCATGGCTAAATAATCGCCTTTCGCACGTAATAGGATACGATCTCGCCAAACAGGATGAGAGCCAGAATGGCGAGGATGACGGTCGTCACACCGGGAAAATTAAAGGTGTTGAGCTGGCGGAAAAAAACCAGGCCAAGTCCGCCCGCGCCAACGAGGCCGAGAATCGAGGACCGGCGGATGTTGATCTCCCACTCGAAGATCACCACCCCGACAATCACGGGGAGCACCTGCGGCAGGATAGCGTAAATAAAGACCTGAAAATCGCTCCCCCCCACGGCGCGGATGGCTTCGACCGGATTCGGGTCGAGGTCTTCAATGGCTTCGGCCGACATTTTGGCGATGAAGCCCACCGAGCGAATAGCAAGGGCCAGAACGCCCGCGAGCGCTCCCAGACCCACCGCGGCAACGAAAAACAGCCCCCATACGATTTCATGAATTGAACGGCTCAGCGTCATCATCAGCCGCGCCAGCGGATATGTTACCGGCGTAAAGGGAGTAATGTTGAGGGCGCCGAACCAGATCGCCGGCACGCAAACCACGACGCCCAGCAGCGTTCCAAGCGTCGCCACCATGATGGTTTCAATGGCCGGTTCCAGGAGGTTCGGCAAAAGGCCCCAATCCACTCCCAAAAACTCCGCGGCCGATGCCAGCACATTCGCCACCGACCCCAGCCGCGCCCAGTCGGTATCATCGATGATGGTCGTCTTGATGCTGAAAACAGCCATCGCGATCACGGCGGCATAGATGATCGAGCGGCCGAACTTGGCTTTTGTGCGCGCCGCGAGGATGCGGTCGACATTGCGGGCCGTCGTCGAGGCGGAGGCCATTACAGGACCTCCATCGCGTAGATTTCATCCAGCTTCTTGGAGTTCATCTTCGAGGTCGGGCCGTCGAACATCTTGACGCCGTCCTGCAGCCCGATGATCTTGTTGCAGAACTCCAGGGCGAGCTGGACGTCGTGAATGTTGCACAGGATCGGCACCTTGTATTCCGCGGCGATTTCGATAATGAGCGCCATGACCTCGCGAGAGATTTTCGGATCGAGGCTCGAGGTCGGCTCGTCCAGCAGCAGCAGCTTTGGATTCTGCATCAGCGCGCGGGCGATACCGACGCGCTGGCGTTGCCCGCCCGAGAGCTGGTCCGCGCGCTTGTCCACGTGATCCGACAAGCCGACCCGGTCCAGAACCGAAAGGGCGCTGCCGATATCCTCCTTGGAGAAGAGGCGAAACAGAGCTGTGAAATTGCTCACATAGCCAAGCCTGCCCGACAGCACATTGTCCATCACCGACATACGGTCCACCAGATTGAATTCCTGGAAGATCATGCCGATGTCGCGGCGCAGTCTGCGAAGTTTGCGCGAGTTCAGCGAAAGGACGTCGGTGCCGTAGAGGGTGATTTTTCCGGAAATTGGCTCGACCAGCCGGTTGATGCACCGGATCAGGGTCGATTTTCCGGCCCCGCTCGGACCGATGATCGCAAAGAAATCGTCAGCTTCCACGTCGAAGCTGATGCCCTTGAGAATTTCAGGACCGGACGCGGAGTAGCGGACCCTGAGATCTCTTACTGAAAGAATGGACATGCGCCCCCGTATTCCCGATCCCGGATCAGGATTTTTTGGGAGAGGCGGGCATGTCGCCCGCCTCTCCGGTCATTAAAGGAGCCGGCTTGCGTGCCGGCAAGAAAATCCGCGCTATTTTTTCTTCTTCTTGCGCGCATCCTTCGCCTTTTTCAGCGCCCGGATCACGTCATAGTCCTTCGATGACATGGCAACGAATTTGTTGGACTTGACGTTGTCGAGGAACTTCTTCTCGCCCGCATTGCTGGTAGAAAGGCCAAGGAAGGTTGCCTTGATCTTGTCCTTCAGGTCCTGGCACAGCGTGTTGCGGTAAACAAAGGGATCCTGCGGAATGACCGGGGACTTCCACAGGATATTGAAGTCCTCGAGTTTCACTTCGCCCTTGTTCACGACATTGTCGAAGCGGTGGGTCGCCACAAAAGCGGAGTCGACCTTACCCTTGGCGACGGCGACCGTGGAGAGCTCATGGCTGCCCGTATAGACCACCTTGCCGAAATATTTGTCGAGGTTGCCGCCGACATTCTTGGCGAACACAACGCGCGGGAACAGATTGCCCGAGGTGCTGCCGGGATCGACCAGCCCGAGGGTCGTGCCCTTGAGCGATTCGATGGTTGTGAACTTCGAGCCCTTCTTGGTCACCAGCGCGGCCTTGTAGCCCGGGCCCTCTTCCTGCATGTGCCCGGGGCGCTTGGCATAGGTCGCGAAGACCTCGATCGAGGGGTCCTTGGAGCTGGCGATCACATAGGAGTAGGGGCCCAGAACCGCGACATCGATGAACTTGGAGAGCAGTCCCTCAACCACCGAAGCATAGGATGTCGGCATGAAGAACTGGATTTTCTTTCCCGTTTCCTTCGCCATACGGTCGGTCACGGGCTTGTAGAGCTGCAATTCGGCGACGGATTCTTCGGTCGGCACCATCGCGAAGGTCAGCTCGCCGGGGTTTTCGCACTTCATGGCCTGGGCCGATGCCGCCTGCGTCATGCCAACCACCGCGGTGGCCGCCGCCAGGGTGAGTGTCGCGGCCCGCCAGCTTCGTTTCAGGACGACATGGCCGCGAGTCTTGTCGCGCGCCTTTTTTACATTGCAAATCATTGGTTTCCTCCCTTAGGGTGCGTCGCCTCCAGCTGTTCGTGCAACCGGTCCGACGCGAGCGTCAAACGGTGTTCTGGCAGAAGTCTTCTGATGCGCCCGGCTGTTTGACAGACAGACTCCCACCCGTGGTGAGAGCCGGGCAAGCTGATCTCAGAACCCGTCAGCGGTAAAGCTAGCACCATCGGTAGTATTGGCTAAATCGAAAATAGCGACATATTGATTGATAAAATCAATATCGGGCGGGCGGCGCCATGCAGAGCGTTTGCCGGGATTGACCGGTGAGACCGGGCTTGCCCCGGGGATCCCGATACGCCGGCAGTACCGCGCCGGCTGGAGGTTGTGGTGCAGCAGGGCAGAGAAACCTCGAACACAAAAAGTTCTCAAGTCTGATTGGCAGCTTAGTTGCTTGAGCGCCCCATAACTAAACCCTAACAAGGCGAAGATTTGCCGTGAGATATACGAATTGGTGCACCCTGAAGGAAAACAATGCATCTAATTGAAAACGAGTTAAAATAGCAAATGGATGAGATTCGCAGAATTACTGAAAAATATGACAGCACCCATATTGAAAGCGGGCTCAAATCTGTTGCGGAAATAAATCAGTTTGCACTAACTTTCTACAAAGACGTCGCGGAGATTTATGACTGCATCACTCGGGTCAAAAATGCAGAGCGTAATCCCTCGGGATTTTCAGTAGACGATGCGCCAATACTTGGCCTGTTAGTGCGAGTTTGGAAGCTCCTGAAAGAGGTTGTCAAATATTACGAACAGGACAACGCAGAAATAATCGGAATTCTTGAACGCCCTCTGTTGGAAGCATCAGTTATGGCGACATTCTTGATGACAAAAGACGATGCCGTTTTGTTGGACTACAGAAAGTGCTCATACAAGGATCGATTGCGTATATTGCGCAACTTGGAAAGCGGATCGGCATTTTTTGAAACAAAAGCGGGCAAACGTTTATTAAAGTCAATTCAAGACAAGATGAATTTTGAGGGCTTTGAAACCGATGACTTTAAAGCACAAAAATGTAATAGATGGAGAGTTCAGGGGAAAACTTTTTTTGATATTTTCTCGGAAATTGAGCATTCCGACCTTTACGCATGCACTTATGGGATGATGTCTGAATCGGTTCACGGCTCATGGAACGAGTCAATGGACTGGTGCCTCACCAAGAATGATGATGGCACATTCTCAACGTTTCCTTTCTCACATCCTGCTGATATCCGTTATGTGACGCCGACTTTACGTTTTAGCAACAAGCCTTTCCGTCTTTGGCTGCAAAGGATTGATGCTTATGACGATAATTTTAAGGACCTTCTGGATTGGGTGGAGCGAGTTAATACCGCATTATTTGTAAAGTTTGACGAAAGCTACGATGGTTAATTGCCAGAGGGATGCAACGGGAGAGCGTAGTGTCTCCCTTGCCAAGGTGGTGTTGTAATACAACACACATCTTGCGGAACGCGATAACCTTTGTTTTTTGTAAAAATGAACTGAGTAGCCATCCTTTCGGAGCCGCTGTCGCTCGCCTTGCCCACATTCGGGTGAGCGGCTGCGGTGGAGGAAGGATGGCGGGCTTTCCTTTTGGTGGGCTTGAGCCGTTAAACCGGGTCATTCAGGATGTGCTTCGATTAGTTTATCGAACACCTGTTGGTGTTTTCTGCAAGTCTTTGAATTATCAGCCTTACAAGATGGTTTGCCTTGAAGCCATACACCCCAAGACTTGCATTTTCCTCGCCCATTTCATGCCATCATAAAGCCCATTTTCGAACACCAAAAACCCCCTTGCCTTCAAGGGGTTAAATGGCATTTGCACAAAAATTGATAAAATGGTGCCGCATGGGTGACTCGAACACCCGACCCCATCATTACGAATGATGTGCTCTACCAACTGAGCTAATGCGGCGCCGTCACACCGGCGGGACTGGCCTGCGTGATGCAAACTGGCATAACTCCAGTCAGCCGCGAAAGCAATGCGCTGCTGTTTTTTTTCGCTCACGGCTGTTCCCGCTTTCAGCGGGGCCCGCGCGGGCGCGCCCTGACCGGGCGGCGGCCGTTCGGCCTTGCCTCGGCTTTGCCTCGGGGTTTTTCTGGCTCACGGCTGTTCCCGCTTTCAGCGGGGCCTGCGCGGGCGCGCACCATAAGGTGCGGCGGCCATTCGGCCTTGCCTCGCTGCGCTCGGTTGAAGTGCGATACAGGGCCGACCTTGCCGGATTGGGCCATCCGACCGAAGGGAGGCAAGCGCAACCGCGCGCCGGCCGTTAGGCCGCCCCGGCGGAGGCCCGCGAAGCGGAACAGCCGTGAGCCAGAAAAACCCCGAGGCAAGGCCGAACGGCCGCCGCCCGGTCAGGGCGCGCCCGCGCAGGCCCCGCTGAAAGCGGGAACAGCCGTGAGCGAAAAAATCTGGAGCGATTCCGTCAAAGACGGAAGCGGTCTAGGGCATCGGCAATTTGGCTTTTGCCGCCTCCTGGTCGTCACTCCCCTCCGGCTCGGGGCCCGGATCGTCGGGCGCGCGGGGGGGAAAGAATATCTCGGTCTCGAGCGGATCGTCCCGCGCCGGTGCGTCGGCGCTTTCCCGCTCCACTTCGGCCACCTGCACTCCGGAGTGCTGCTCTCCGGCATCCTGCGCCACGGCATCCCGTGCGCCAGCTTCGGGTGCCTCCACTTCCACTGATTGCATGTCCTGCTGCGCCGCGCCCGCGTCCGCCAGCTCCCCCGCCGCCTCGACGACGAGCGGTTCGCGCGCCGCGGCCAGCAACTCAACCGGGGCCTTCCACTCAAAGGCGTCGAGCCTTCCGGTGATGGGCGATACCGGCGCCCATTGGCTGGAAATATAGTCATCGGCGCTCCAGGCCGGATCGCGCGGCGCGTGAACCGCGCGCGCCAGCCATTCGCGCACCCGGCCCTGATCGCCGGTCTCGCCGCCTTCAATGCGCGCCATCGCCGTGCAGATGCGCGCCGGGGGCCTGTCCTCCAGATAGGGCTCAAGGGCGGTGCGCGCCTCGTCCCACGCCCGCGCCTCGATCGCCGCGGCCGCAACCGCGATCGCACCCTCGACCTTGCCGTGATCGGGGGTCCATTGCGCCAGATGCTTCACCCGCTTCAGTCTTTCGCGCGGCCCCTCGCCAAGGCGCGCATGGGCATAGGCCAGCGCCAGATCGGGGTGCGGATTGAGCTCCCACGTCTTGGCGAGGACGCGGGTGGCGCGTGTGGCGTCGCCCTGGGAGGCCATCACCCGCCCGGCGATCGCGGCCGCGGGAACCAGTTCCGGAGCCAGCTTGTGCGCTTCGAGGGCAAGTTCGCGGGCGCGGTCCATATCGGCGTCTTCCGCCTCCATCGCCTGCGCCGTCAGCAGCACCGCGCGGCGGCGCGCGGCGACCGGCTTGTCGATCTGCTTCTGGCGCCGGGCCACATCGAGTGTCCGCAGGGCGCCTGCCCAGTCTCCCGCCTTGCACTGGAGCTCAAACAGTGCGTTGACGCTCCAGGCCAGGTCCGGGTTGCGCGCCATGGCGCGCTCGGCGAACTGGCGGGCGGCTTCGGTTTCGTTTTCGCGCTTGGCTTCGAGGAATAGCCCGCGCAGGCCCAGCATCTCCGTGCCCGGGGCCTCGGCCATGGTCTGGAAAATTTCCCGCGCCGCCGCCCGGTTGCCGTGCAACTGCGCCGATTGCGAACGCAGCAATCCGGTCAGGGGTTCGCGCGGAAGCAGCTTGTATGCCTGACTGGAGAACTTCCGGGCCTGATCCTTGTCGCCGGCGCTTACCGCAATCAGGCCGCGCGACAGGGCGTCGAGGCCCCGTTTCTCCCGTTTCCGTTTCATCAGTTCGGCCAGGGCCGCGGGGCGTGAAAGCACATAGCGCAGCAACGACCACATCAAAAGGACCGAGAGCAGCGCAACAGCCAGCGCCAGCCCGGCGGCGAAGACCGATGTCTCGAGCTGATAGCCAAGCCACTCAACGGTGAGCGCGCCGGGCTTGTCGGCCACCCAGGCCAGCCCCACCGCCGCCACTCCGGTCACAAGGACGAAAAGAGTAAGCCGCCACATACGCCCCTACCTGCTCTTGTCCGCGCCGCGGCGAGACTGAAGACCGGCGAGCAGGCCGCGCTCAATCTCGGCCAGCTTCGCCCTGGCCATGCGCTGCGCCCTGGCCTTTTCGAGCCAGGGCTGAAGGCTTTTCAGCGCCGCGCCGCTCAGGGCTTCCCCCTGGCGCAGGACTCCGGCAAGGTCCGCGGCCTCCATATGCGCCTCCATGCGTGACAGAACCGCGGCCGCGCTCGTCCCCTCGGCCGGTCCAAGGCGTCTTACCCGCACCACCGAGCGGGCGTTGGACACCAGCCGGTCCAGAAACGTATCGCCTTCCGGCCCGGCCGCCGCCTGCCGCGCGGCTCTAAGAGCAAGCGCCAGCGCCGCCAGCAGCGCGCCGTCCGTGGGGATGCCGGCGCTCGCATGGGCCGCGAGCGCGGAAAGATCGAGCCCGGCGGGGGCGGCCTCTTCCAGCGCTTTCAACTGGGCACCGAAGGGCTCGCCGCGATCAATCGTCCGGCGCAGGATTTCAAACGCCAGAGCCAGCGCCGCGCCATCGCTTCGCGAAGAGGTCTGCGCGGGCGGCGGAGGGGGCCGGGAGGCAAGTTTTGCGATGCTGTTTTCAAGCGCCTCAAGACGCGTCTCCACCAACAGCGCCAGGCTTTCGCTCCCCTCGCCCTGCCTGGGGACGCGGGCTTCCAGTGCGCTCTTCAGCCCCGCGATTTCCTGCCCGAGAGCGGCCGCGCGCCGCTCCAGCTGCTGCGACACTTCGGCGATCTTTCCGGTCAGGGCCGCGGACTGCGCCAGGCCCGAGGCGCCGTCTTCGCCGCCAGAGGCCTGAAGCGTTTTCAAGGTGCCTTCAAGTTTCTCCAGACGGTCCGTCAGAGGTTGAAGATCGGGCGGCGGCGCTTCGGGCCTGCTTTCTAGCGCGGCAAGACGCTGCTGAAGCGTTTTCAGAGCCTCCCCATTGGCCGAGGCCTCCCCCTGGCGGGCGGCGAGAATCGATTTTGCCTGTTCGGCCAGCCGCGCGTCGAGCGCATTCAGACGCTGCTCGAATTTCTCGATGGCGGGCGCGGTATCGGGCGGCGCGCCCCGCGCCGCGTCAAGCGGCAGGCGGTCAAGCGCCACTCCGGCGCCGATGACCCCGATCAGCCCGCCGGCGAGACCGGCGGCCAGATGGGTGACAAAGCCCTTGATGTCCGATGGTTTGGTGCGCTGGCGCGGCGCTCCGGAGGAGGCCCCGGCGGAGCTGCCGCCCACCCGCGGGACCGATGTTGCGCCCGCTTCTGCGCCGCGCTCAGGCGTACCGGTCCCGTCATCGCCGCCTTGCCCCGGCGCGCCGTCCGGCTGGTCCTCGACCTCGACTTCCGCCGCTTCCAGATCGATGACCCGCGAGGGCCGTTTCGGTTTTCCCGGTGCGCCATCTTTTTTGGAGTCCGCGCCCGGGGGGTCTTTGTCGTCACCCTTCATACTCTTGAGTGGTCCTCGTACTTGCCTCTCCGGCGCGGGCCTGTGCCGGGCTCAGGAGCCATCAGTGAGTCCTGAGTTTAACATTTTGCCGCCTTGCACCGCGCTAATGCAAGTAGATCGTCCTCCGATGGGCTGGGAGAAACGATGATTCGCGCGCCTTCGAGGGCGGCCAGGGGGGCCGCCACATTTTCCGACAGGCAAAAATAGGCCGGTTTCGCCGCGGCGGCTCCAAGCCCCTGCGCCGCAACCAGCTCCATATAGGCGCGCGCTGTCGCCGGCGACATCACGATAACGCCCTCGAGCGCCCCCGCGACAAGTGCTTCATGCGCTTCTGTGGAAAAGCTGCTCGCCGCAAGCGTCCGGTAGAGAGCCGGTTGCGCGGCCTCAAAGCCTTGTCCCTCCAATGCGCCTTTCAGATCGAAAGCGATGCGCTCGCCGGCCAGATGGAGCAGGAGCCCGCGCGCGGGCACGCATTTCGAGACGATAAGCGGCGCCAGGCCTTCCGCCGTGCCGGGTCCCTCGTAAACCTCTTCAAAGCCCAGCTCGCGCGCGCGTTTCGCGCTTGCGCTCCCGACCGCGAACAGCGGCAGGGCGCGGGCGCTCTCCAGCTTTCCCGCTACCTCGAGCGCGCGCAATCCATTGCGGCTGGTGACGATCAGCGCCTGCACGCAGGACAGGGCCGGAAGTTCGGGATTGAGGAATTCAACCTTGAGAAGCGGTGAAACGATGGGCTCATGGCCGAGGGCCCTGAGCCTTTCGGCCTGGGCGCCGGCATCGGGCGCGGGGCGCGTGACCAGCAGGCGCATCACGCGGGTACCTTGAAAAAACCATCGCCCCCGAGGGCCAGCAGCTCTTTCGCCGCATCGATGCCCATGGCCGCGCCGTCGCCCGGCGGCCCGGTGCGTTCGGTTTCATGCGCCGTGGTTCCGTCAGGGGTGAGAATTTGCCCGCGAAAACGCATGACTCCCCCGTCCAGCACCGCCAGCCCGGCAATCGGCGTGCGGCATGACCCGTCCAGCTCTCTGAGAAACGCCCGCTCCGCGCCGACGCAGATCGCGGTTTCGGCATGATTTATCGCGCCCAGCAGCGCGCGCGCCGATGAGTCGTCGCAGCGTGTTTCGATACAGATCGCCCCCTGCGCCACGGCCGGGAGCATCTCTTCGGGCTCGATATACGCGGTGATATGTTCCTGCTTGCCCAGCCGGCTCAGCCCGGCGGCCGCAAGCAGGGTTGCGTCGGCCAGACCCTCGGACAGCTTGCGCAATCGCGTCTCCACATTGCCGCGAAATTCAATGACCCGGAAGTCCGGCCTCATCCGCCGCACCTGCGCCTGGCGGCGAAGCGAGGAGGTGCCGACGACCGCCCCTTCCGGCAAATCGGCAAGGCAGGACCCCGCTGGAGACAGGAACGCGTCGCGCACATCCTCGCGCTCAAGCACACAGGCGATCTCAAGGCCATCCGGCAGAACCGTCGGCATGTCCTTCATGGAATGCACGGCGAGGTCTATGCCGCCCGAGAGCAGCGCATCCTCGATCTCTTTTGTGAACAGCCCCTTGCCGCCGAATTCGCGCAGCGACTTGTCCTGTATTTTGTCGCCGGTGGTTTTGAAGGTGCAGATCTCGGGCGGCGTCTCCCCGAGCCCATGCGCCGCGACCAGCCGCGCCCGCACGTCGCCCGCCTGCCACAAAGCCAAGGGTGAGCCTCGGGTGCCTATTTTCAGGGGACGAGATTGCAAGCGGTTCGCTCCGGGTGCTAACTCATATCGGATCAACTCAATATCGCGCGCCATTAATGCCCCGATGCCCGGCGCAATGCAATCAGGCAGCAGAACCACGGCAGCGCCCATGACCGCCAGCAATGACAATCGCGAACTGCGCGTGCTCGGGATTGAGACGAGCTGCGATGAAACAGCCGCCGCTGTCGTTCTGCGGCGCGGGCCCGCAAGCGGAGAGATATTGTCGAATCTGGTGCGCTCGCAGCTCGATGAACATGCCGCCTTTGGCGGCGTGGTGCCGGAGATCGCGGCGCGCGCCCATGTGGAAGTGGCGGACGTCATCATCAAGCAGGCGATGGCCGAGGCGGGGCTTGGCTGGGCGGATCTCGACGGCGTGGCGGCGACGGCGGGGCCGGGGCTGCTCGGCGGCCTGCTGGTTGGCCTCACAACCGCAAAAGCGATCGCGGCGGCGCGCGCCCTGCCGCTGGTGGCGGTCAACCATCTCGAAGCCCATGCGCTCACCGTGGGCCTGAGCGACGCGCTTGAGCCGCCCTATCTGCTGCTGCTGGTCTCGGGCGGGCACACCCAACTGCTCGCGGTCAGTGGCGTCGGCGCCTACCGGCGCCTTGGCACCACGCTTGACGATGCCCTTGGAGAGGCGTTCGACAAGACGGCAAAACTGCTCGGGCTGCCCTATCCCGGCGGGCCGGAGGTTGAGATCAAGGCTCGGCAGGGTGATGAAACCCGCTTCGATCTGCCGCGCCCGATGGTGGGCCGCGCGGAGCCGCATTTTTCCTTTGCCGGCCTGAAAACCGCGCTGCGGCGGCGCGCGGAGGCCCTGGGCGCCGTCACCGATCAGGACATCGCGGATCTTTGCGCCTCGTTTCAGCGCGCGGTCTGCGACGTGATGATCGACAGGACCGCGTGCGCGATGGCACTCTACGAGGCCGCCCCGGGCGGAAATACGGAGCGCAGGCTCGTGGTCGCGGGCGGCGTCGCGGCCAACCGGGCGTTGCGCAAGGGCCTCGAAACATTGTGCGCGGAACGGGGCTTCACGCTCCATGTGCCCCCTGCGGCGCTGTGCACCGACAATGGCGCCATGATAGCGTGGGCTGGCGCGGAGCGCCTGGCGCGGGGCCTGAGCGACGGGCTGGATTTCGCGGCCCGGGCGCGCTGGCCGCTGGACCCGGACGCGGCGCCCGCGACCGGAGCGGGCGTCAAGGCTTGAGGTTTTTTTAGGGGAAACACGATGGCCTATCAGAAAATCGGCATTGCCGGCGGCGGCGCCTGGGGCACCGCGCTGGCTCAGGCGGTCATCCAATCGGGGCGCGATGTGCTGCTCTGGGCGTTTGAGGCCGAGACGGTTCGGGACATCAACGACGCTCACGTCAATCGAACCTATTTGCCCGGAATACCGCTCGATCCTTCCCTGCGCGCCACCGGGGAGCTGGCCGGGATCGCCGCCTGCGACGCGATTCTGATGGTCGCCCCGGCGCAGCACACCCGCGCGATCGCCGGCGAACTCGCCGGGGTCCTGCCCGAAGGCCGCCCGGTCGTCATGTGCTCGAAAGGCATCGAGCAGACAACGCGCAAACTCATGAGCCAGGTGATGGCGGAAACCTTGCCGCAAGCCGTTCCGGCGGTGTTGTCAGGCCCCAGTTTCGCCGCGGAAGTCGCGAAGGGCCTGCCCGCCGCCCTCACCCTGGCCTGCGAGAGAGAGGAAATGGGCGAAGCGCTGTCGCTGGCGCTCGGGCACGCCACGTTCCGGCTCTACTGGAGCGGCGATCTCATCGGCGCGCAAATCGGCGGCGCGATAAAGAATGTGCTGGCCATCGCCGCCGGGATCGTGGTCGGCAAAAAGCTGGGGAAGAACGCCCAGGCGGCGATCACCACGCGCGGTTTCGCCGAGATGGCGCGCTTCGGCAGGGCGCTGGGGGGCAGAACCGAAACCCTGACCGGCCTGAGCGGTCTCGGCGATCTCATTCTCACCTGCGGAAGCCCGCAGTCGCGCAACATGTCGCTCGGGGTCGCGCTGGGAGAAGGCAAAACCCTGGAGCAGGTGCTGGGCGCGCGAAAATCCGTCTCCGAAGGGGTCTATACCGCGTCAGCCGTTGTCGAGATTGCGCAAAGCTCAGGGCTTGATCTGCCGATCTGCGAGGCGGTCCATTCGGTGGTCTCGGGCGAGGCTACGGTGGATGCGGCCATAGAGGAGTTGCTCGCAAGACCGCTGCGGGCGGAATTGAGCTGAGCTGTGTTTCCGGCCACCGGGCTGGTCGCAACGCGCGCCCAATCTGGAAGAGAATGTGCCGTGGCTCAGGGATTTCTCGGCGCGCTTCGGACCGCTTAGGGGGTTTGCCGCGCGCGCCGCGATTTAACGCGCCGCTTTACAGCGCAAGAAACCCTCCGGCCTGTTCAGATGAAGCGCCAGCCGCTCGTTTCACTCTTCACATAAAGGTTAGGGTCCATACTCAATCAGATCATACCATTCTGTTTGGCGAGGAGTAGGGTGCGAACGGCGCGAAACCGCGGTTCTGAAATTTGTGCCGCGCACCACCGGATTCATGAATGCGATGACTGTCATAAAATTCGTGCTCGGCGTGGCAATTGCGGCGGTCGTCCTGTCGTTCGGCTGGTGGGGTTCGCGAATTGGCCTGCCTTCCGAGTTGCCAGACGGGGACATGCTTCGCCGATGGTTCGATACGCTGGGCGTCTGGGGCCCCGCCGCGGTGATCGGAACGATGGTCGCGGCGATTCTCGTCAGCCCCATCCCCAGCGCGCCGATCGCCCTCGCCGCAGGCGCGATCTACGGGCATTTCTGGGGCGGGTTTTATGTTCTTGCCGGTGCGGAAATCGGCGCCCTCGCCGCCTTCGCCATCGCCCGTTTCTTTGGATATGACCTTCTGCATAAATGGTTTGGCGATCGGTTGAGCCGCGGCCTCGCCGGGTCGCAGAATTTTCTGATGGGGACCGTATTCGCGAGCCGGCTGCTGCCCTTCATATCGTTCGATATCGTAAGCTATGCCGCGGGTCTCACATCCTTGTCATTCTGGCGTTTCGCCATCGCCACATTGGCGGGCATCATTCCGGCCAGTTTTCTGCTGGCCCATTTCGGAAGTGAGCTGGTCGCCGACGAAACGGATCGTATTCTGCTCGCTGTCATTCTGCTCGGCGCGCTCACCGCGCTGCCGCTCGCCGTGAAGCTGATCGCCAGGTTACGCCGGAGCTGACATGCCTGCATCAGGCCCCGCGCCATCGCGCCGGGATGGCTGGACAAGCCCCAAACAGGTTCATAGATTTCCCCTGAGCGGGAATCGGCGATCCCATGGCAGGCAAAGACGGGGAACTCACATCATGGCCTACTGGCTGTTCAAGACGGAACCGGGAAACTGGTCCTGGGAGGACCATAAGAAGACCGGCAAGGCGGGCCACCCGGTCAAGCGGAGCCGCAACCATCTCGCCAACAAGCACATGAAGCAGATGGCAAAAGGCGACAGGGGCTTCTTCTATCATTCGGTGAAGGAGAAGCGCGTCGTCGGGCTGGTTGAGGTGGTGAGGGAATTTTATCCCGACGAGACCGACCCCACCGGGCGCTTCGGCGTGGTCGATGTCATCCCGGTTGGCGACATGCCGAGGCCCGTCGCGCTGAAGGACATCCGCGCCGAGCCCGAATGCGACGCCATGGTTCTGGTGAACAATTCGCGGCTGTCGGTCCAGCCCGTGAGCGAAAAGGAATGGAAGGCGGTTTGCGCGCTGGGCGGGCTCTAGGCAGGGGAAAGCCATCAACGACACCACGCTCTGCAAACTCACCGACATCCCCGACGGCGGCGTCAGGGGTATTGAGACCGGCGCGGGCGCGGACGCCCTTGATCTCATCGTGCTGCGGCGGGGCAACCAGGTCTTCGCCTATGTGAACCGCTGCCCGCATGGCGGCACGCCGCTGGAGACCTTCCCGGACAGGTTTCTCGACGAAGGCGGCGATCTGCTCATCTGCTCCACTCATGGCGCGCGCTTCCAGGTAAGCGACGGCGTTTGCGTGGCGGGTCCCTGCAAGGGGGCCTCGCTCAAGCCTGTCCGCGTCCATGTCAGCGGCGGGAGCGTCGTGCTTTCGGGCGCGGATTCGAAAATGGACCGGGCCTGAATTCAGTTACCTGATCTTAACACTTGTTCTTATATTGTTCCCCTGCCATACTGTCAAAATGATTCCCAGAATCATATAATCAGGGGGGAAAATGAGCGAATTTTCGGAAATAAGACAGAGAGCCGGGCTGACTATGGCGGAAGCTGCCCTGCGTACCGGCTACCATGAACGCACCATCTACAGATGGGAAAACGGTGAAACCAGGCCGCACCGCGCCGTCTTTGATCTGATCCGCTCCTGTATTCCTGAAATCAACGCGCCAGACCCGTCTTTCACCTTCATTGACCTGTTTGCCGGAATCGGCGGCCTGCGCCAGGGATTTGAACCCACAGGCGGCAGATGTGTCTTTACCTGCGAACGGGACCGCTACTGTCAGGAAACCTATCGCGACAATTACGACTGCGATCATGAGATCGCCGGAGACATCCGGGAAGTCACTGACGGAAATCTTGACAGAATCCCGGCCCATGACGTGCTTCTGGCCGGGTTTCCGTGCCAGCCATTCTCCATTGCGGGCGTATCAAAGAAAAACGCACTGAACCGCCCTCACGGCTTTGCCTGTGATGCGCAGGGCACGCTGTTCTTTGACGTGGCGGAAATCATCCGTCACCACAGACCGAAGGCATTCCTGCTGGAAAACGTCAAGAACCTGGTGAACCATGACAAAGGACGCACTTTCCGCGTTATCCGCCAGATTCTCACGGAGGAGCTGGGCTATCATATTGACTGGAAAGTCATTAACGCCAAATCCTGGGTGCCGCAGCACAGGGAGCGCATATTTATCGCGGGATTTCGTAAACCCTCGGATTTCTCTTTCGATGATCTCACCATTCCGGACCCGCTCACCGGACCGAAACTCGGCGCGATCCTGCATCCTGAAAACGGATCGGAAAAACCGGAAAAACCGTTTACCGAAGGGCGGCAGGGCAAAGTCTCCGGCAAATACACCCTGTCCGACCATCTGTGGCAGTATCTCCAGGACTATGCCGAGAAGCACCGCCGGAAAGGCAACGGCTTCGGCTTTGGCCTGTTCGGACCGGACGACATCGCCCGGACCCTTTCAGCCAGATACTACAAGGACGGATCGGAAATTCTGATAAAGCAGGAAGGCAGCGGACCACGCCGCCTGACGCCACGGGAATGCGCCCGTCTCATGGGGTTCGAGACGCCCGATAGCGGGCGGTTTCATATTCCCGTCTCCGATACACAGGCTTACAAGCAGTTTTCTCGCGCATCAATTCCGCTACTAGTTGAAACAATCGCAAAATTCATGAAATCCTTCATAGTAGAGACGGAGAAAGGCATGAATACCGAATTAACGTACTTGTATCGGGACGCATCGAACTACAAATTTTTTTGCTCTGTCATTCTTTCTGGCGATATCCGCATATCAGAGCTTTCTAATTATCTTCACGAAGGTGATTATTTCATCCCAGAACGTGTGGGTCTGAAGAGTTTAGTTCCCGTCGCAACCAACGAAGATGATCATATTTGGCACGAGTTAGTTTCAACAAAAAAAACTGATGAACAAGCTAATTTTTTACCTGTTGATGCTTTTAAAGATATGTTTGTAAAACAAAAATCGGCAGGTTGGATATTTTGATGGGAAAAACACGCAATTGGACAAGAGATGAGACTATTTTGGCGGTGGAGTTATATTGTCGAACCTCGTTTGGAAGAATCCACAGCAAAAATATAGAAATAATTGATCTTGCGAAAAAAATTGAGCGCACTTCGAATTCAGTAGCGCTCAAGATGGCTAACTTTGCCAGCTTGGATATCACGCTTGATCGCGCAGGGATGGGAAATCATAGCAAACTTGATTCCGCAATTTGGGCGGAATTTTTCGAGAACCCAGATTTGTTCCTCGAAAAGGCAATAGATATTGCGAACAAGTATAGCTATGCACAGGAAGATAAAGATACCGACCCTGCCAGCGGCTTTCGTGAAGGCGGGGAATATGAAGTGGTCGCAAAAGCCAGAAAGAATCAGGACTATTTCCGCCAGATGGTATTGGCGGCATATAATGTAAAATGCGCCATCACGGGGATCGATTCTCCTGAACTTCTCATAGCAAGCCACATTACACCGTGGTCAGTTAATAAGCTGAGTCGAACTGACCCTAGAAATGGCATTTGTCTAAATGCGCTCCATGACAAGGCATTTGATAGAGGGCTTCTTTCTATTGATGACAATTTCAAAGTTTTATTGTCTAAAAAACTAGCTAGTACGCATAAGTTTTTTGACAAATATGCCGGAAAAAAAATTTCCCTGCCTAATCGCTTTTTGCCTTCTTTGGATTTTATTCGTTTCCATAGAGAACAAATTTTCATTGGTTAGAGATGAAATACTTCGCTTTCCCGGTCCAAAGCCGATTTGGAAATAGCAAAGATATTTGTGGCGGCAGGTCGTCGATGAAGCGGAGAGAATTTCGCTCAAGCATCTCCTGACGCTCCAGGAAGGCGTTTCCGAAAACCAGTTCCGGCAGATGTCAGACGCAGGGGTTCAGCTCGTCGTGCCTCGTGGCCTGACGGACAGCTATCCGAAATCCGTGCAGCCGCATCTTGTCACACTGGAGAGCTTCATGGGTGATCTGCGGGCGCTTATGGCTGCTTCCGAATAAGATCGGGCATTTTCGCGCCCCGGCACGGCAAGAAATCCGGCCTGAATCCCGCGCCCGCGCCGCAGCCGCAAATCATACGACGAACGGGGTGCTTGATGGGCGTGGCCCGCGTCTCCATAATGCGGCGCAGCATCGTTATCTTGTACGGGGGAGGGAAAATATGTCGGAAGCCAAGACTTATGAAGTGCCGTCCGAATGGAAGGCAAAGGCCCATGTGGACAACGACAAATATCTGGAGATGTACAGGCGCTCGGTCGACGACCCGGAGGGTTTCTGGGGCGAACACGGGCTCCGCATCGACTGGATGACGCCCTATACGCGCGTCAAGAACACGTCCTTCGACTATGACAGTGTATCGATCAAATGGTATGAGGACGGCGAGCTGAATGTGTGCGCCAACTGCGTCGACCGGCATCTCGAGACGCGCGGCGACCAGACCGCGATCATCTGGGAAGGCGACGACCCGGAGGTCGACAAGCACATCACCTATAAAGAGCTGCACGAACATGTCTGCCGGCTCTCCAACGCGATGAAAGACCTCGGCGTCAAGAAGGGCGACCGGATCACCATTTACATGCCGATGGTCCCCGAGGCCGCCTATGCGATGCTGGCCTGCGCGCGGCTCGGCGCGGTCCATTCGATTGTGTTCGGCGGATTTTCCCCGGACGCGCTGGCCGGGCGTATCGAGGACTGCCGGTCCAATTTCGTCATTACGGCGGATGAGGGCGTTCGCGGCGGCAAGCCCGTTCCGCTGAAAGCCAACACCGACAAGGCGATTGAAATCGCCGAAGGCGACGGCGCCAGGGTCGACCATGTGATCGTGGTCAGACGCACCGGCGGCGACGTGAACATGAAAGAGGGCCGTGATGTCTGGTACGACGAGATCACGGAAGCCGCCTCGCCGGACTGTCCCGCCGAACCGATGAATGCGGAAGACCCGCTGTTCATCCTCTACACCTCCGGCTCGACCGGCAAGCCCAAGGGCGTGCTGCACACCTCGGGCGGCTATCTGGTTTATGCGGCGATGACCCATTACTATGTGTTCGACTATCACGACGGCGACATTTACTGGTGCACCGCCGACGTCGGCTGGGTGACGGGGCACAGCTATATCGTCTATGGGCCGCTCGCCAACGGGGCGACGACGCTGATGTTCGAGGGGGTGCCCAATTACCCCGATGCCTCGCGCTTCTGGCAGGTCTGCGACAAACACAAGGTCAATATCTTCTATACCGCGCCTACCGCGCTCAGGGCGCTGATGGGAGCGGGCGACGATTTCGTCAACAAGACGTCGCGCAAGTCGATCAAGCTGCTCGGGACGGTTGGCGAGCCGATCAACCCGGAAGCCTGGGAGTGGTATTACAATGTGGTCGGCGGCGGGCGCTGCCCGATCGTCGACACCTGGTGGCAGACCGAAACCGGCGGCATCATGATCACCCCGCTGCCCGGCGCCACCGCTCTGAAACCCGGCTCAGCCACGCGGCCCTTCTTCGGCGTGCAGCCGCAACTGGTCGATGGCGAGGGCAAGGTTCTGGATGGCGAGGCCTCGGGCAATCTCTGCCTCATCGATTCCTGGCCGGGGATGATGCGTTCGGTCTATGGCGATCACGACCGCTTCGTGGAGACCTATTTCGCCACTTATAAGGGGAAATATTTCACCGGCGACGGCTGCAAGCGCGACGGCGACGGTTATTACTGGATCACCGGCCGGGTCGACGACGTCATCAATGTCTCGGGCCACCGCATGGGGACGGCGGAAGTGGAAAGCGCGCTCGTCGCTCATCCCAAGGTGTCGGAAGCCGCGGTCGTGGGCTATCCGCACGACATCAAGGGGCAGGGCATCTACTGCTATGTCACGCTGATGGCGGGGGAAAAGGGAAGCAAGGAGCTGCATGACGAATTACGTCAATGGGTGCGCAAGGAAATCGGCCCCATCGCCACGCCCGATCTGCTGCAATTCGCGCCGGGCCTGCCCAAGACCCGTTCGGGCAAGATCATGCGCCGCATCCTGCGCAAGATCGCCGAGGACGATTTCTCAAATCTGGGAGACACCTCGACGCTGGCCGAACCCGCCGTGGTCGAGGACCTCATTGAGAACCGGCAGAACAGATAGGGTATAAGCCCCTCTCCCCACCGGGGAGAGGGTTGGGGTGAGGGGGTTATTTCGAAAGCCGCAACTGGGTGAGCTTGATGGCGATGTCCCGGTAGGCGCGGCGCAACTCTTCCTCGTCTTCGGCGCGGAAGAAATAATCTTCCGACGACGCGCAGTCCGACAGGGCATCCTCGGCGCTCTGCGCCCGCAAATCGAAGGCGACGGTAAAGACGATGACGTCCTCGTCCTTGATGTTGCGGCAAAGCGCGCGCGTATGGTCATAGGATTCAGCCGTCATGGCGCCCCGGCCGGGAGCACCGGTATAGGCGGTGTTGAACTCACCGTCGGTCATGAGCACGACTGCCTTGATGAGATCGGCCTGGCCGTAAGGGTTGGGCCGGCTGGCGCCCGGCCACACGCCGGACCAGCGCGGCGATATGAGGTTCCAGGCCCACTGGATGCCGAGATGCCCGGCGGTCCAGCCATTGGCGCGGTAGCCGTCAACCATGCGGGTCAGCGCGCGTTTGTCGCTGGTGAGCGGGAGCAGCTCCGCATCCGGGCACCGGCCCCGGTCATAACGGCGCGCTTCCTCGCGCGTCACAACGTGAAAGAGACTGCCGCCGCCGGGGGCCGTGTCGCGGTTCATATCCGCGCCGCGGCGCTCAACAACGCAGCCGCCGGGGTTGGGGGCATCGCTCACGGCGCCGGCGAAGGGGCCCACATTGACCTGTTCGGAATAAGGCGCGAGGGCGACGCGCACGCGCTCCGCGCCGGGCCCCTCCGGTATGATGGTTTCAATCAGATCCTTGGTCGCGTTCTTCAGCGCCCGGAGCTTGCCGTTGCGGTTCATGGAGCCGGTGACGTCCAGCATCAGGCCAAGCTCGATGTCACTGAGACCGGCGGCCGCCGTCGCCTCGCGGCGAATGGAGAATTCATTGATATTGGCGATCTTGCTGAATGTCGTGGGAACATAGGCATTGACAGCGACCGTCACCTCATTGGCGGTGCGATCGGTCGTGACTTCCAGCGGATCGAATATCGAATAGGACACCTTGCCCGCGCCACGGGCGTTGGCGAGAAAGAACTTTTCGGCGACCTCGGTGACTTCGGCGTCGGTCAGATTGCCTTCGGTCATGGCCCGCGCCGCGGCCAGCGCGGCGGCGTCGAGAGCGCCGGTCACGGTGGTTGTGGCGTTCAGGGTGCGCAGCCCGTCGATGGCCAGGCCCAGGAGCATGATGACCGGCACGAGAAACAGGCCGAAAAGCATGGCGATGCTGCCGCTTCTATCCTCGCGGAGACTTCTTCCCCGCCCCGCAACTGTGCAGATGATCGCTGAAAACGCCATGGAACTGTCTCTCCCTGATACATGTGAGCTGTCCGTGATCAGGGCGTTGCAAGGGGCGTGCGCGCCGGGGAAGGGAGCGGCGATAGCGCCCCCGCACCTGTCCTTATGATGAACAGGGCGTTAAGACCGGCGATTTCGATGCCTGTTTTTTGGCGGTTTTGCCGTATTGCGCGCCCTGCCGCGCGAGTTTGTCCGCGGGCGCGTTCAAGTCGCGCCGCGCAGAGTCTGTGGCGCAAACTGTATCAATGCCGCACAAGGGTGTCCGGCGGCGGGCTCAGAACCGAAAAGTCAGCCCCGCGCCGTCATGGTCTCGGCAATGGCGGTAAAGGCGGCGCTCCAGGCGTCCTCGACGTCCGACGACCAGCGAGGCCCGAGGCTCTCTTTCAAGGTTCACAAAAGGGCCTCGCCAACCGCGCCATAATGGATTTCCGCGATCCCCATCCCGCGGTATTTTGCGCCCAGCAGCTTCAGCGCCGGAGCAATCCGGTCGAACCGGCCCAGCGACGCCACGGCCAGTGAGAGCGCGTTCAGCAGCTGCCGGCGCTGCTCATCCATGTCGCGGGCAAGCATAAACTTCAAATCCGGGGCAATGGCGGTCAGGCGGCGGAAGAAAAGCTCGGCCACCAGATCGGAGGCCGGCCGGATATGGCTGTAGCTCTCCCGCACGAGGCGGATATGTTCAGCCGGAATAACGCCAGGAGGCGGCGCGGCCGGTTCCGCCGCCCGGTCCGCCGCCTTGTAAGTTTCGCCAAAAGCCGCCTCTGCCATGCCGATGGCCCTCGCCCGCTGCCGCACCCGGCCTCAATAGAAATGAGTCACCGAACCGCGTCAATATGAGCGTGAGTTTTCAACAAGGACCGGCAACCCGGAATAGCGCCGGTGCGCCGAAAAGAATATCCGCAAGGTTTGATATTCGCGCGCGGCGGACTCTCAAAAGTCGGACGCGATCCCGTCTTTTTCCCAGTCGCCATAGCGTGCCGGATCGGGGCCGCCGCGGCCGCCGGTCTCTTTGCCCGGCGCCGTATCCGGCCGGGCGCGCGCTTTGCGGCGTTCCTCGGCCTCGGCGAGGGCGCGGGCGGCGGCGGGCGCGAGTTTCCGCCCCTGCCGGGAGGGCCGCGCACTCCTTTGTTCGGGTTTTTTGGAACTCATGAGAGTATGTTCCTTGCGATCTTGTAATCTTGCGGCGGTCATCTTCCGTTCCCATTTTACAGGAGAATGTGCGAAATGGTGAACCCTGGCCGTGCCTGCGCCATGCCGCAAGATGCTTTGTCAACAGGTCCTGGTTGTCGAGGAGTTGAATGAACTATTTTCGTACCGCAATCCTGCTGGCGGCGATGACCGCGCTGTTTATGGCGGTCGGCGCGGTGATCGGCGGGCAAACGGGCATGGCGATCGCCTTCGTGATAGCGCTTGCCATGAATGCGTTCAGCTACTGGAACTCGGACAAGATGGTGCTGCGGATGTATGGCGCGCGCGAAGTCGATGAGCGTTCCGCGCCGGGCTATTACGGTATGGTGCGCGCGCTTGCCGCCAGTGCTCGGCTACCAATGCCGCGCGTCTATATCATGGAGAACGATCAGCCCAATGCGTTCGCCACCGGGCGCAACCCGGACAATGCCGCCGTGGCCGCGACCACCGGGCTTCTGGGCTCACTCAACGAAGAGGAGGTTGCCGGCGTGATGGCCCATGAACTGGCGCATATCTCGAGCCGCGACACGCTGATCATGACCATGACCGCGACCATCGCCGGGGCGATTTCCATGCTGGCGAATTTCGGCATGTTTTTCGGACGCAATCGCGACAGCAACGCCCCCTTCGGGTTTATCGGCATGATCGTCATCATGTTCCTCGCCCCCGTAGCCGCGGCGCTGGTTCAGATGGCCATAAGCCGGTCGCGCGAATATGAAGCCGACAAGCTGGGCGCGGAAATATCCGGGCAGCCCCTGCAACTCGCCTCCGCGCTCAAGAAGATCGCCGGGAAAGCGAAGCTAATCCCCAATATGGCGGCGGAGCGCAACCCCGCGAGCGCGCATATGTTCATCATCAATCCCCTCTCGGGAGAGCGCATGGACAATCTGTTCTCAACCCATCCCAGCACCGAGAACCGCGTGGCGCGCCTCGTTGCGATGGCGCGCGAGCGGGGACGGGCCGCAATTCCCCCGGCGGCGGCCACACCGCGCGGGCGTTCGGGCCCGTGGGGTTCGCGCGGCCGTTCGGGCCCGTGGGGTTAAGTCACTCCGTGAACGCACCCCAGAATGCCCAAAGCAAAAGCGCCCGCCACGCCCGCGACTATGGCGTCGGCCTGCCCGCGCGCCGCGCCGCCGTTCTCCTGCTGGGCGCGGTGCTGAAAGACCGCCAGCCGCTGGACGACGCGCTGGTGGATTCAAGGGCCGCGCGCGAGATGGTTTCCCTGGCCGCGCGCGACCGGGCGCTCGCCCGCGCCATTGCCTCGACCACCCTGCGCCGCAAGGGCCAGCTCGATGCGGTCCTCGATCATTTCCTCGGCAAGAAGCTCCCGCGAAGCTCCGGTCCGTTGCGCGAAATACTGCTCGTCGCGGCCTGCCAGCTGCTGTTTCTCGACACGCCCCATCACGCGGCCATCGATCTGGCCGTGCGCCAGGCAAAACAGGACCGAAAGGCCCGGCATTTCGACAAGCTGGCGAATGCGGTGCTGCGGCGCGTGGCGAGCCAGGGCCCGGCGCTGATCGCCGCGCAGGACGCCGGCGCATTGAACACGCCCCCCTGGTTATGGAAGCGCTGGAGGAAGGCCTATGGCGAAGACGTCGCCCGGCGTATTGCCGATGCGCATCTGAGCGAGGCGGCGCTCGATCTCACGCTCAAGGGAGATCCTGAAAAGTGGGCCGGGCGGCTCGGAGGCACTGTGCTGGACACCGGCAGCCTGCGTCTTGCGTCGAAGGGGCGGATTGAAAAACTCGACGGCTATGACGAAGGGGAATGGTGGGTGCAGGACGCCGCCGCCGCGCTGCCCGCGCGGCTGCTCGGGTGTGTCGCGGGCCAGCGCGTGGCCGATCTGTGCGCCGCGCCGGGGGGCAAGACCGCCCAGCTTGTCCACGCGGGCGGCGATGTGACCGCGGTCGATGCATCTCCCCGGCGGCTGGAGCGGCTGAAAGAGAATCTGAAGCGGCTCGGGCTTACGGCAAGGGTAATCGCTGCGGACGCCGCGGCGTGGCGCCCCGATACCCGCTTCGACGCGGTGCTTCTGGATGCGCCCTGTACCGGAACCGGCACGCTCCGCCGCCATCCGGACATCGCCCATCTCAAGGGACCGAAGGATCTTGCGGAGCTGACCGCGCTGCAAACGCGGCTCCTGCGCCACGCGGTATCACTGGTTCGCCCCGGCGGCCGGCTGGTCTATTGCACCTGCTCGCTGGAGCGCGAGGAAGGCGAGGACCAGATCGCGGCGCTGCTCGGCGAAAATCCCGGCATTCGCCCCGATCCGATTCGTTCACGCGAAATTTCCGGACATGACAGCTGGCTGAACGACGATGGCGCCCTGCGGACCCTGCCATTCGATTTCAATGCCGGGGTTGCGAAAATGGCCGGTATCGACGGATTCTTCGCCGCCCGGCTCATTATCCATGATGGCGGGAAATGAACATAGAATGGCTGCGCCCTTGATCCCGGGGCGCGGCCACTCAAGAATGAAGCGGCAACCCGGTATAGAATTGTGTTTCCTGATTTCCCGGCGGACCGGCAAGATACGGTTTATGGCAGCGTATGATCGTTGATACCTTTTCAAATCGCGTGCGCCTGACCACAACGGCGGCAGGGCGCGCGGGCCGTGTCGCCTGGCGGGGATTGCTGCGCTCCCGGTTGCTGCGATGGCGGTACCGCGGGGCGCCGATCGACCGGCTGTATCTGACGCCCCAGGATCTGCGCACCAGCGACCCGAGTTTCGCCAGCGAAATCTATCATGGGCATTTCGGGCTGGCCGGCGTGGTCGCCCTGCTCGGCGCCAACTCTCCGTTTGCCGTCCCGCCGCCGAGCGCCGCATGGATGCGCGAACTTCACGGCTTCGGCTGGTTGCGCCATCTTCATGCCGCCCATGACGAGATTTCCAGCGAACAGGCCCGCGCGCTGGTGGGCGACTGGATAACCCTTCACGGTGAAATGCGCGGGCTGCCCTGGGATCCGGAAATTACCGCGCGGCGCATCATTTCCTGGCTGTCCCACGCCACCGTTCTCATGGAAGGCGCCGATGAGGACTTCTACGACGCCCTGATGCGCAGCTTCGCGCTTCAGCTCCGTTATCTGAGATCCGCTTACCGGGACGCCCCCGATGGCCTTGCCCGGCTGACCGGTCTGATCGCGCTTGCGTTCGCCGGACTGTGCGCCGATGAGCATCAGCCCTCGTCCTTCGCCCGCCCGAAGCATCTGGCCGAAGAGCTGAAGCGGCAGATACTGGCCGATGGCGGCCATATCAGCCGCAATCCCGCGGTGCTGATTGAACTGCTGCACGATCTGCTGCCCCTGCGGCAGTGCTTTATCGCCCGCGACCAGATACCGCCTCCCGAGTTGCTGACCGCCATAGACCGCATGATGCCGATGCTGCGTTTCTTCCGGCTGGGCGACCAGGGTTTCGCCCGTTTCAACGGCATGGGGCCAACGCCGATGGAATCTCTCGCCGCGCTGATGGTCCATGACGACGTGCAGGGCGCGCCCGTGTCGCATGCGGAGAAATCCGGATATTGCCGGCTTGTGTCCGCAGCAACGGTGATACTCGCCGATACCGGCCGGGCGCCACCCATCGGATTGAGCGCGGATGCGCATGCGGGATGCCTGTCATTCGAGATGAGCACCGGGCGGCATCTCCTGATCGTCAATTGCGGCGTACCCGTGCGCGACGAGCCGGAATGGCGCGCGGTCTCGCGCGCCACCGCCGCCCACTCGACGCTGACCGTGAGCGACACCTCGTCCTCGCAACTGGTCGGCCCCGGCTCACCCGCCACGACCGGTCACAAACCCTGGCTCTCCGGACCGGTCAACGTGCAGGCCAGAATGAACGTCCGGAACGCTCCCGCGGAGTTGCGGGCCTCGCATGACGGCTATGACCAGAGCTACGGCATCACTCATGTCCGCTCCTTGCGCCTGTCGGACGACGGCACGCTGCTTGAGGGAATCGACCAGCTGATCGCACCCCATGGACTGAAAGGAGCCGCCCGCGACAATAACGGGAAATTCGCGCTCCGGTTCCATCTTCACCCCTCCGCGCGCGTGGAAGCGTCCAGGGACGGCCAGAGCGCCCTCATCGTCCTGCGGGACAATGAAGAGTGGTGGTTCACAACCGGACAGGGGCAGCTGGAGATTGAGGAAAGCGTCTTTCTGGCGGACATCAAGGGACCGCGCCGCACATCGCAGATCGTCGTTTATGGCGCAATGGGCGGCGCAACCGACACAAGCGTGCGGTGGAGTTTGGAGCGCATCGATGCCGGGGAACCGCAGGGCGCCGAGAAAGATGCCGAACCCGAGGCTGACGCCGAATAGCCGCTTGGCCGGCAATACGGCGCGCGATGCGCATTTGCCCTGTTCCTTGCGCGCGCCAATCATGTTAACCGGGCGGTCTTTCTCATCATGCGGGCTTGAAGGCACGAGGGCTGAATGACCGGAAAAACTTCGAAAATCGAACGGGCGCTGATTTCGGTGTCCGACAAAAGCGGGGTCGCGGACCTTGCGCGCGCGCTTGCCGGTCAGGGCGTCGAGCTGATCTCCACCGGCGGCACGGCCGAACTCCTGCGCAAGGAGGGGCTGGAGGTCAGGGACGTCTCCGACATCACCGGATTTCCCGAGATGATGGACGGGCGGCTCAAGACGCTTCATCCGAAGATACATGGCGGACTGCTGGCCATCCGCGGCAATGAAGACCATGCCCGCGCGCAAGAAGAACACGCTATTCGTAATATCGATCTGCTGGTGGTCAATCTCTATCCCTTTGCGCAAACCGTGGCCTCGGGCGCGGACTTCGAGACCTGTATCGAGAATATCGACATTGGCGGCCCGGCCATGATCCGCGCCGCGGCCAAGAACCATGCGAGCGTCGCGGTCGTGGTCGACCCCGGTGACTATGAAAAACTTCTCGGCGACATGGCCCAGCACGGCGGCGCGACCTGCCGGAAATTCCGCCGTAAACTGGCGGCCAAGGCCTATGCCCGCACAGCCGCTTACGATGCCGCCATCGCCACCTGGTTTGCCGGGCGGATGGACCAGCAGACCCCGGACACCCGCGTCTTCGCCGGGCGTCTGTCCCAGACCTTGCGCTATGGCGAGAACCCGCACCAGTGGGCCGCCTTCTACACAAGCGGCGAGGCGCGCCCCGGCGTCGCCACCGCGCGCCAGGTTCAGGGCAAGGAGCTGAGCTACAACAATCTGAACGACACCGACGCCGCCTATGAACTGGTCGGCGAATTCGACCCGCGCGACGGGGCCGCCGCCGCCATCATCAAGCACGCCAATCCCTGCGGCGTGGCGACCGCGCCGTCGCTGGCGGAAGCCTATGCCCTGGCGCTGCGATGCGACCCCACAAGCGCATTCGGCGGGATCGTCGCCCTCAACGGCACGCTCGACGCCGCCTGCGCCGAGGCCATTTCGCAAATCTTCACCGAAGTTGTCATCGCTCCGTACGCCGATGAGGACGCCCTGGCGCTGCTGGCAAAGAAGAAAAACCTGCGGGTGCTTCTGGCCGGCGGATTGCCGGACGCCGGCGCCGAGGGCGTCACGCTGAAAATGCTGTCAGGCGGCTTTCTGCTGCAGGCGCGCGACAATGGACGTGCCGGCGCACTGGAGCTCAAAACGGTGACCAAACGCGCGCCGAGCGATCAGGAGCTTGCCGATCTGAAATTCGCCTTCACGGTCGCCAAGCATGTGAAGTCGAACGCCATCGTCTACGCGAAAGACGGCGCCAGCGCCGGCATCGGCGCGGGGCAGATGAGCCGCATCGATTCCGCCCGCATCGCCGCCTGGAAGGCCGGGGACGCCGCCAAGGAAGCGGGCCTGAGCGAACCTCTGACGCGGGGAAGCGTCGTCGCGTCAGACGCCTTCTTCCCCTTCGCCGACGGGCTGATGGCGGCAGTCGAAGCGGGGGCCACGGCGGTGATTCAGCCCGGAGGCTCCATGCGCGACGATGAGGTGATCGCGGCGGCGGATAAGGCCGGCATCGCCATGGTGTTTACGGGCATGCGGCATTTCCGGCATTAGGGATGATCGGGTCAATTCGCCGCCATTCGGGTATGGCAGGCGGCAAGCCGCAGGATGCGTTAGAGACCGTTTGAAAAGGGTTTGCAAATCAGCTTCGATGTGATTCAAGCTCGGTATGTGGAACCGAGCGACGAGAGGCCGTATGGCCGAGATCGAGAGGAAGACGAAGCGTTACCCGACCGATCTGACTGATGAGGAGTGGGAGAAGGTCGAACCCTTTCTGCCGTGCGCGGCGCGCACGGGGCGAAAGCGTTTGGTCGATCTTCGAGAAGTGTTGAACGCCATTCGCTATGTGGCCCGGACAGGCTGCGGGTGGCGGATGCTGCCGAAGGATTTTCCGCCCTGGCAGACGGTTTACTGGTGGTTCCGCCGGTTTGTCCGGCTTTTGCTGTTTCGCACCATTCATGATGTGGCGCTGATGCTTGATCGGGCGCGCGCCGGGCGCGAGGCGAGCCCGTCAGCGGGCATTCTCGACAGCCAGTCGGTCAAGGCTCCGGCGGCTAAAAACCGTGGTTTTGACGGGGGCAAGAAGATTGTCGGCCGCAAACGGCATATCGCGGTCGATACCGATGGACGCCTTCTCATGATCAATCTGACGACTGCCGATATCTCGGACTCCGCGGGAGCGCAAATGATCCTCGATGCGATCCGCGAGCGCTGGCCTTGGCTCAAGCATCTGTTTGCCGACGGCGCTTATGATCGGAGCACGCTCATGGACAAGGCCGCCTTCCTCGACTTCGTCATCGAGATCGTTCGCCGTATCGAAGGCCAGGAGGGTTTCGAGGTCCTGCCCAGGCGATGGGTTGTGGAGCGCACCTTTGGCTGGATGATGCGATGGCGCCGTCTCGTGCGCGACTACGAAACCCGCATCGATGTCTCCGAAGCCATGATCCACGTCGCCATGGGAAGCCTGCTGCTCAGGAGAATTGCCCACTAAATGGAGTTTCCAAACGGACTCTAAGTGCTTCGGGAAAAGCGGGAACCGGTTTTCCGATAAGAAGCACGTTAGATCAAAGAACCAGGGTCTGATTTTGATTCCATAAAAATCGAAAAGACCCTAGCGCTCATAGGGGCGTTGCTTTCC
>BDTT01000123.1 GCA_002897995.1 bacterium BMS3Bbin10
TCATGAAGGCGGGGATGGCGGTTGCGGCGCGCAGGGCGATCCAGGCGAGCCAGGCCGCCATGGCGAGGACGGCGTAAAGGCCGGCGGCAAGGAAGAAGGGTCTGAAACCGAATGAGAAAAGCATATGGCGGAACTCGGGGCGATCACTGGTCTGGCATCTAGGCTGACACAACGCGCCGGAATGCGAATTGACTTTACGCAAGTGCTGCTAATGCCGCACCCGCCAAAAACCTTATAGGCGGATTGACGGAAGTCAAGGACACCGGGCCCGGCTCTTCCTATCAATTTTGTGTGTTGAACCGCCCTACAACGGGGAGTCTGTCATGAACAGATTATCGCTATTTCCAATCGCGCTGGGTCTGGTAGCCAGCGCATTTATCGCCGCTGGCTCGAACGGAGCCAAAGCGGAACCGACGCTTTCAGCTGAAACGTTCGAAAATACCAAAACCCTCTATTTCCAGCGCTGCGCCGGCTGCCATGGCGTATTGCGTAAGGGCGCGACAGGTTCGAACCTGGAGCCCAGATGGACCAAGAAAATGAAGGACGGGACCGTCAAGACGGGCGGCACCCTTAAGCTTGGCCAGAAGCGCCTTGAGAAAATCATCACCCTCGGCACCGAAGGTGGCATGAACAACTTCGATGACATCTTCAACAAGGATCAGATCGCCAATCTGGCGACCTACATTCAGATGGAACCGCCGGTTCCGGCTGAATTGTCGATTGAGGAGATGAAGAAGAGCGTCAAGATCTATGTAGCGGCGAAGGATTATCCCACAAAGCCGAAGCATGACCGCAACTGGAAGAATTTCTTCCTCGTCATCGAGCGCGATGCCGGCAAGGTGGCTATTGTCGATGGCGACAAGAAAGAGATCGTCGCCCATATCCCGACCGGCTATGCGGTGCATGTGGTCAAAACGGCCGAGAAGCACAAAACCGAAAAAGTCGAGAATATGGGCCGTTTCTGGTACACCATGGGCCGTGACGGCAAGTTGACCAAGATCGACCTGTGGCAAACGCCTGACAAGATGCGCGTCGCCGAAGTTCAGGTCGCTTACGATGCGCGCGACGTGGCCGTTTCCGGCGATGGCAAATATGTCATCGGCGGCGGATACTGGCCGCCTCATTTCGTGATCGTCGACGCCATGACCATGATGCCGCTGAAAGTGATTTCCACACGCGGCGTGAATGTCGATGGCGTCTATGTGAACGAATCGCGCGTCGCGGCTGTCTACACGACGCCGCAGGCCTCTTCCTTCCTGGTCTCCGCCAAGGAGCTGGGACAGATGTGGCAGGTGTTCTACAAGGATCTGAAAAACCTGAAAATCGTGCAGATGGACACGCACAAGTTCCTGCATGACGGCTTCTTCGATCCTACGGGGCGTTATTTCCAGATCGCCGCCAACGCCTCGAACCGCATGGAAGTCGTCGATAGCGTAAACAGCGTGGCCGTGGCTTCTATTCCGACCGGCAAGATGCCGCATCCGGGTCCCGGCGCCAACTGGGTCGACCCGAAATGCGGCCCCGTGGGCGGCACCATGCATATCGGTGAAGGCAAGCTGACAACTTGGGGCAACGATCCCAAGGGCAATCCCGATAGCGCCTGGAAGGTCTGCTACAAAACCGAGCTGGATGGTCCCGGCCTGTTCATGCGCACCCATCCCAACTCGGATTATGTGCTGATCGATCAGGTCAAGCATCCCGAGCCTGAAATCCAGCAGTCGATCCAGGTCATCGACAAGAAGACCGGCAAGATCGCCAAGACCATCAGGGTGACCAAAGAACCCGGCAAGGTGGCTCTCCACATGGAGTTCAATGCGGACGGCAGCGAGTTCTGGGTTTCTGTCTGGAATCGCAAGGACAGCCTGAAGCCGAATGGCGAAATCGTGGTGTATGACACCAAGACCTTGAAGGAGAAAGCCCGCATCAAGGGTCTCTACGCCCCGACGGGCAAGTTCAATGTCTCCATCCGCATCAATCACGTCACCTGATCGGATGACAATCCCCGGCGGGCAGCTTCGGCTGCCCGCCTCTCCCTTTACTGATACTGCGAATTGACGGCAATATTGGCTCAAGTCGGCTGGGAGAGAGCAAATGGCCAAAAAGAGCACAAGCAAACCAGTCGGCAAAAAAAGCGCGGGCGCCGAAAAGGCACTCTGGCGCAGATGGCTTCGCTGGACCCTGTGGGGGGTTCCCATCACGGGGGGCGCGGCGTTCTTCGCACTCGGTATTATTTTCTGGGGCGGCTTCAACACCGCCATGGAAGCCACCAATACCATGACTTTCTGCATCTCGTGCCATGAGATGGAAAGCACGGTTTATCAGGAATACAAAAAGACGATTCACTATCAAAACCGCACCGGCGTGCGGGCGACCTGCTCCGATTGTCATGTCCCCAAGGAATGGGTGCACAAAGTCGTCCGGAAGGTCGAAGCGACGCGGGAGCTTTATCACAAGGCTCTGGGAAGCATAAGCACACCGGAGAAATTCGAGGCCAAGCGGCTGGATCTGGCGAAAAATGTGTGGCGCGTAATGAAGGCCACGGATTCGCGTGAGTGCCGCAACTGTCACACAATCGATTCCATGAATCCGGAATTCCAGCGCCCGCGCGCGCGCAAACAGCACAAGTCGGCGATGGAGGTGGGGCAGACCTGCATCGACTGCCACAAGGGCATTGCGCACAAGAACGTCCGGGACTTGATGCCCGAAGATGAACTGGAAGCGCTTGAGAAGCCCAATCCCAGATTCGCATTTTCACCGCTGCCGCAAATATTCCTTGACGGGATGAAGCGGGTCGAGGCGAAAGAGGCCGCCGAGGAAGCCAAGAAGCTGGCCGAATATGCGGAGTCCGAGGCCGATGTGAAGGCCCGGATCAAGGCGGCCGTGGACAGCGCGGTTGCCGCCGCAAGCGTGGGGAAAGCCGCCGCATCATCGCCCGCGTCGGGCGCGCCCGCTCCGCAAAAGGCGTCCGGAGCCGGTCCGGCCTGGGACAATGTTAAGGTGTCCAACGTCACTTTGTTCTATCCCGGCCAATCCAGTTTCGAATGGGTCCAGACCGGCAAGGATCATGGCGGCGCGCGCGCTTTCCTGAAAGGCGGAGACCGCTGCGTGACTTGTCACCTGAAGGAAGTCAAGGATATGGGGGCGAAAATCGTCTCCGGTGAAAAACTCGAACCCACGCCGATCCCCGGCAAGCGGGCCTATATCGATGTGAAGGTTCAGGCCACCTATGACGCTGACAATCTGTATCTGCGCTTCCGGTGGAAAAATAAAAAACATATCCCCGTGCCCTTTGTCGAGGGCGGCAAGATGGATCCGAAAAACCAGGTGAAGCTGGCGATAATGATCGCGGAGAATGGCGAGGGAGACGAACCGAAGGTTGAACTCGTAACCCGTGCCGGTTGCTGGGCCGCGTGCCATATCGATTCCCGCTACATGCCCCAACAGCCGAAACCCGAAGACATGGCGAAATTCCCCGAGGTCACGAAACGGCTCGTTCTCGAAGATGGCGGCATCACCAAATACATCAAGAGTTCGCGGACCAAGGTAGAGATCCAGGGACGCCGCGGCAAAACCCGGGGCGGCTGGAACAACCTGAAGAGCGACGAAGAGCTTGATGAGTTGCTCAAGCTGGGCTCATATCTCGACCTTTACCGCTATAATTCGGGCGAGGATGCGGAGAATGGCCATGTCGCCGCCTCGCGGACCATGAAAGACAAACTGGAATTTTCCGCCCAGGGCAAGCTCACCGGCAATATGTGGGAAGTCACCATGAGCCGGCCCCTGAAATCGGACACGCCTGGCGATATTCCGATTGAGCCGGGAAAACTTTACACGGTCGGGTTCGCCATTCACGATGATTACACCGATGCCCGCTTTCATCACGTCTCGCTGGAATACTGGCTGGGGCTGGACAATCCGGAGGCGGAGATCAACGTCGTCAAACAGTAACGCAGGTGCCTGATGGGCAAACTCTACGCACTCGCGATGACCGCCGCTATGGTCATGCTTGTCCTCTCACCGCCCGCCCGGGCGCAGGATGACGCGGAACGCGCGAAGATCTGCGAAAAGGCGGAGCAACGCTACCAGAAGCTGTTCGGCAAGCCGTCCAGGGACGAGGGCGTGACGATCGTCAAAATGTATAAATACACCTTCTGCCCGCAGCATCTCAAAATCAAGAAAGGCGCCAAGGTCCGCTGGGTCAATGTAGACAAGCGCACCAGCCACTCCGTCTGGTTCCAGGAGCAGGGCGGCAAGGAATCCGACCGGATTTTCGCCGAGGAGACAGTCAATATGGTTCTTGACCTGCCGCCGGGCGTTAACCCCTATATTTGCGGTCCCCATTGGGAGCAGCAGGGCATGAGGGGCACGATTACCATTGAGCCCTGAACCGGGCTCCGGGCTGCAAAACGCCGCCCTCCGCGCGACTTGACCGAAGTTCGGGGGTTTGACCGAAGTCAAGGTGTTCGGCGCATCTCCCATCTTAAGCTCTGCAACGGATTTGGCGACAAGGGAGTGGTCTGCCGTGACGAGTGTTGGGCGCGTTTTCCTGGTGGGTGCGGGGCCGGGTGATCCGGATCTTTTGACGCTCAAGGCCTGGCGGCTGCTGGGGAGCGCCGACGCCTTGGTTTATGACCGGCTGGTCTCGCCGGAGATACTCGATCTTGTCCCCGCCGGCGCCGCGCGGATCGATGTCGGCAAGCAGACCGGCAATCACCCGGTGCCGCAGAATGAAATCAACGACACGCTTGTTCGTCTGGCGCGCGGCGGTCGAAAGGTTGTCCGGCTCAAGGGCGGCGATCCGTTTATGTTCGGGCGCGGCGGCGAAGAAGCGCTGGCTCTGGCCGAAGCGGGCATTCCCTTCGAGGTGGTGCCGGGCATCACGTCGGCCCAGGGTACCGCCGCCCGTCTGAAAATACCGCTGACGCACCGCGGCATCGCCGGCAGTGTGCGCTATCTCACCGGACATTGCCGCGCCGGCGCGGCGCTCGATTTCGACTGGGAAGGCCTGAGCGACCCCAACACCACACTCGTCATCTATATGGGTCTTGCCAATATCCGCGAGATCACCGCGCAGCTCATGGCCCACGGGCTCGATCCCGAAACGCCCGCCATGGCGGTCGCCAGCGCCACAAGGCCGGACCAGACACAATTGGTCTCGACACTCGGCCGCCTCGCGGCGCAAGCTCGCGCGGCGGACCTGAACAGCCCGGTCCTCTTCATCATCGGCGAGGTTGTGCGCCTCGCCGCAACTCTTGGAACGCTGAGCCATGCGCAAGGTCTGGATCAAATGGTTGCTGCTGAGTAGCGTGGCTGCCGCTGTATTGGCGGGCGTGGCTCATGCTGCTTCGATGCTCGGTCCGAAGCGCCAGGCGGAGCTCGTCTATCTGGTGCGCCAGGACTGCGGGTCCTGCCACGGTATGACCCTGAAGGGCGGACTGGGCGGCCCGCTGCTGCCCGAAGCCCTTGCCGGGGCCGACAGCGAAAGCATAGCATCGATCATTCTGCACGGCGTTCCGGGCAAGCCCATGCCGCCCTGGACCGGGCAACTCACCAGGGAGGAGGCGGTTTGGATCGCCGGCAAATTAAAGCAAGGCTTCCCGCGATGAAGCGCCGGGAATTTCTGAAAACGTCCGCATTCGGCGCGGCGCTCGCCGCCGCGATGCCGTCGCGCGCCATGGCCTGCCCGGCCGGCCTGCGCGGCACGGGAGATCTGGCGGTCATCGTCGAGCGGGCCAGCGGGTCGGTCCTCATTGCCGATACGACAGCGCGCGAAACGCTTGGCCGCGTGGAGGGCCTGGGCGACCTCTCGCACGCTTCCGCGACATTTTCGCGCGATGAGCGCTTCGCCTATATTTTCGGCCGCGATGGCGGTCTCACCAAACTCGATATTCTGGAACAGGTCATCGCCAAGCGGGTCATCCAGGCGGGGAACTCGATCGGCGGCGCGATTTCCGACGATGGCCGTCTGGTCGCCGTTTCGAATTACAAGCCGGGCGGCGTCAATGTGTTCGACGCGCGGAACCTGGAGCCGGTCGCGGAGATTCCGGCCGTCTATGGAGACGGCAAACGCTCCAAGACGGTCGGTCTTGTCGATGCGCCGGGGCGCCGTTTCATCTTCACGCTTTACGATGCGGGCGAGATCTGGATTGCCGATTTCTCGAAGGGCGCGAAGCCCTCCATTCAGCGGTTTGCGGACATTGGGGAGCTGCCCTATGACGCGCTGATCACGTCGGACGGGCGGCACTATATCGCGGGGCTGTTCGGTGAGGACGGGCTTGTCCATATGGATCTGTGGGCCGACGACCCCAAACCGCGCCGTATTCTGGGCGGCTATGGCAGGGGCGAGAAGAAACTCCCGGTCTTCAAGATGCCGCATCTGGAGGGCTGGGCTCTTGCGGCGGGGCGCTTTCTGCTTCCCGCGGTGGGACGCCATGAATTGCTCGCCGTCGACGCCCGCACATTCGAGGAGGCGGGCCGGGTCAAGGTGCACAGCCAGCCCATATTCGCCGTTGCCCGCCCCGACGGACGCCATGTCTGGGTTAATTTCGCCCATCCGGACAATGACACGATCCAGGTGGTGGACGTGCCCTCCCTGTCCATCATTCGAACATTCAAGCCCGGCCGCGCGACGCTCCATATGGAGTTCACGCCACGGGGCCACGAGGTATGGCTTTCGGTGCGCGATGCGGACCGGGTCGACGTCTATGACACCCGGACATTCGAAAAGCTCGGCGAGTTGCCGGCCAGGAAGCCGAGCGGTATTTTCATGACCGCGCGGGCGCACACCATAGGGCTTTAGCGATGCCGTTGAGCAAGATACAACGCCGTCTTATCGATGCCTGGCAACGGGACTTTCCGCTTCTTCGCGATCCCTATGCGCATATGGCCTTCGAACTTGGCGTGTCGGAGCTGTATCTTCTTGGCATGATCAAACAACTCATTCGGGAAAACATCCTCTCCCGGGTTGGCGCGGTTGTGGCACCAAACACCGCCGGGGCAAGTGTCCTGGCCGCCATCGCCGCGCCAGCAGGGCGCCTGGAAGAGGTGGCGGCGGTGGTGAATGCCGAGCCCGGCGTGAACCACAATTACGAGCGCGAGCATCGTTACAATCTCTGGTTCGTGGTCACGGGCCGCGACCGCCGCGCCGTCGACGCCGCCATCGCGCGCATTCAGGACGCCACCGGGCTCGATGTGCTTACGCTGCCATTGCGAACCGCCTACCACATCGATTTGGGCTTCCCGCTCGACGGCAGCCCTATCGCGAAAGATCGAAATGGCGGCGCGGCGCGCTCCCTTCGCGATGCGGGCCCGGTGTCCAGGGACGACCGGGCCCTGCTGCGGGCCATCGAGGACGGATTGCCGGTCGCCCCGCGCCCCTTTGAACAGGTCGGGCACGCCATCGGGTCGGAGGAAGACGATGTGATCGCGCGGCTGGGCGGGCTGATCGACAGAGGCATTATCAAGCGGTTCGGGCTCGTCGTGCGCCATCGCGAGCTGGGCTACAGCGCCAACGCCATGGTCGTCTGGGACGTGAACGACGGCGATGTCGACCATATTGGCGAGACTTTTGCGCAAATTCCCTTTGTCACCCTGTGCTACCGGCGCCCGCGCCGTTTGCCGGACTGGCCCTATAATCTGTTCTGCATGATTCATGGGCGCGACCGCGATACGGTGCGCAGGCAGATCGAAACACTCAAGGCCACCGCCCGGACGGAAACGCCGATGGCGGTGCTGTTTTCCGGCCGGCGTTTCAAGCAGCGCGGCGCGCGGCTTTCGGCGGTGTGAGGGGTTCCATGCTGGACGCGACCGACAAGGCGATCATCAATGGGCTGCAAGGCGGTTTTCCGATCGCCGAACGGCCCTACGCCGCCGCCGCGGAGCAGTTTGGCCTGGGCGAACAGGAGCTGATGGACCGGCTCGCCCGGCTCAAGGAGCAAGAGGTCATCAGCCGCTTTGGTCCCATGTATAACGCCGACCGCATGGGCGGCGCGTTCTGCCTGTGCGCCATGGCCGTGCCCGAGGAGCATTTCGAGGAGGTGGTGGACAAAATCAATGCCCATCGCGAAGTGGCGCATAATTACGCGCGCACCCATACCCTCAATGTCTGGTTCGTGCTTGCCAGCGACCGGCCCGGGCGGATCGATGAGATCGTAAATGAAATCGAGGAGGAAACCGGGCTTCGCGTGCACGCCTTTCCCAAACTCGAAGAGTTCTTCATTGGACTGAAGGTGGACGTCAAGTGACCGCGGAGCTGGACCATATCGACCGCAAGATCATCGTCGAAACCCAGGCCGGGCTGCCGCTCGTCGCGCGGCCCTATGAGGCCATTGCCGAGCGTCTCGGTCTCACCGGCGGCGATGTCATGGCGCGGCTCAGGCGTATGGTGGAGGCTGGTATAGTGCGCCGCATCGGCGTCGTGCCGAACCATTATGCGCTCGGCCTCAGCGCCAACGGGATGTCGGTCTGGGACGTGGATGACGCGCGGGCCCGCGATCTGGGACGCGCGCTGGGCGCGCTCGATTTCGTCAGTCATTGCTATCTGCGGCCCCGGCGCCCGCCCGTGTGGCCTTACAATCTCTTCGCCATGGTGCATGGTGCGAGCCGCGAGGAGGTCGAGGAAAAACGCGCCGTTATCGCCGGTCTTCTGGGCACGGCCGTGCGTGCGCATGATATTCTCTACAGCACGCGCATTCTCAAGAAAACCGGGCTGCGCATCGCGGCATGAGAAGGGATCACCCATGTTTCGCCTGAGCCAGTTTCTCAAGGAAATCAAATCGCCGACGCCGGCCGGACCGCGCCTCGACCCGCCGGGCCCGGTTGTGATCTGGAACCTCATCCGGCGCTGCAACCTGCGATGCAAGCATTGCTATTCGATCTCCGGCGATGTGAATTTTCCAGGCGAGCTGACGACGCGGGAAGTCTTTCAGGTCATGGACGAGCTGAAAGACTTCAAGGTGCCGGTGCTCATCCTGTCCGGCGGCGAGCCGCTTTTGCGGCGCGACATCCTCGATATCTCGAGACGCGCCAAACAGATGGGCTTCTATACCGGCCTCTCCACAAACGGCGCGCTCATCTCGGTTCACAATATCTCCGGCATCGCGGATATCGGCTACGACTATGTCGGGATCAGCCTCGACGGCATCGGCGCCACCCACGACAAATTCCGCGGCAAGGAAGGGTGTTTCAAGGACTCTCTCGATGGCGTGCGCCTGTGCAAGGCCCATGGCATCAAGGTGGGTTTGCGCTTCACCGTGACCATGGACAATTACCGGGAGCTTCCCGCCCTTCTGGACCTTTCCGATGAGGAGGGCGTCGACAAATTCTACGTGTCCCATCTGGTTTATGCGGGACGGGGCAACAAGAACCGGATGGATGACGCCCAATGGGCGGTCACGCGCGATTCCATGGAGATGCTGTTCGAGCGGGCCTGGAGCTATATCGAGCGCGGCGAGGAAAAGGAATTCGTGACCGGCAACAATGATGCGGACGGCGTGTTCCTGTATTTCTGGGTCAAGCGGCGTTTTCCTCAGGCGGCCGAACATATCCGCGCCAAGCTTGCCCAGTGGGGTGGCAACGCCAGCGGCGTCAACGTCGCCAATATCGACAATCTGGGCAATGTGCATCCCGATACCTTCTGGTGGCATTATGATCTGGGCAATGTGAAACAGCGGCCCTTCTCGCAGATCTGGACCGACGTGTCCGATCCGGTCATGGCGGGTCTCAAGCAGCGTCCGCGCAGCATCGGCGGGCGTTGCGGAAAATGCCGGTATTTCGACATTTGCGGCGGCAATACGCGGGTGCGGGCCCTGCAACTCACCGGCGACCCGTGGGCGGAGGATCCGGCCTGCTATCTGAGCGACGCGGAAATCGGCCTCTCCGAAACCGGTGACCGTCTCACCGTCAAGCCCTTCAAAGGACAACGCCATGAGCCTGCGCACCGCTTTACAGCTTAGCCTGGCCGCGCTTCTTGCGGGCCTGTTCCTGGCCGGCGCGGCGCAGGCCGGCGAGGTCGAGGTCGAAGCCCTGTACAAGACGCGCTGCGCCGAGTGCCACGGGGCGGGCAGGCTCGGCGGGCAGGGCCCGGCGCTGCTGCCGCAGAACCTGAAACGATTGCGCAAGAAGGCGGCGCTCCGCGTCATTGGCGAGGGCGCCGTGGCGACGCAGATGCCGGCCTTCGGCAAGATCCTGTCAAAGAGCGAAATCGCCGCGCTCGCGGACTATATCTACACGCCTCTGCCGCAAATCCCGGTCTGGGGGAAAGAAGAAATCGCCGCCAGCCATGTGGTTTACCGCCCCGATCTGGTCGAGGGCGACGCAAAATCGGCCAAGCCCGTCTATGACGCCGACCCGCTCAATGTGTTTCTGGTGGTCGAGACCGGCGACCATCACGTCACGGTGCTCGATGGCGACAAATTCGAGCCCATTCGCCGGTTCAGGTCGCGCTTCGCCCTCCATGGCGGTCCGAAATACACCTCCGACGGGCGCTTTGTTTACTTCGCCTCCCGTGACGGGTGGATCACCAAATTCGACATGTACAAGCTGGAGACGGTGGCGGAGGTGCGCGCCGGCATCAACACGCGCAACGCGGCCGTTTCCGCCGATGACCGCTATGTGATCGTCGGCAACTATCTGCCCCATACGCTGGTGATCCTGAAGGCAAGCGATCTGAGCCTCGTCAAGATCATTCCCGTCTCCGATGGCAAGGGCAATACCTCCCGGGTCTCCGCGGTTTATACCGCGCGCCCGCGCAACTCCTTCATCGTGGCGCTGAAGGATATCCCCGAGGTGTGGGAGATCAACTATGAAGACAATCCCCCTACCGGCTTTTCCGGCTGGGTGCATGATTACCGCAAGGAGTCCGGCGAAGAGCCCTCATCGGAGCGGTTTCCCATACGGCGCACGAAGGTGGACAGCTATCTGGACGACTTCTTTTTCGATCAAGATTACATTTATCTGATCGGCGCTTCGCGCGACGGCGGCGGCCAGGTGATCAATCTGGATGCGCGCCGGGTGGTGGCGAAAATAGACCTGCCGGGCCTGCCTCATCTGGGTTCGGGCATCACCTGGAAGTACAAGGATACCACCGTGCTCGCGACGCCGAATTTGCGCACCGGCGAGGTCAGCGTGATCGATATGAAGACGTGGCGCACGATCAAGCGGATCAAGACGCTGGGTCCGGGCTTTTTCATGCGCAGCCATGAAAATTCCCGTTACGCGTGGGTCGATGTTTTCTTCGGGCCCGACCGCGATGCGATGCATGTCATCGACAAGCAGACCCTGGAAATCGTGAAAACCCTGCGGCCCGAACCGGGAAAGACGGCGGCCCATGTGGAATTCGACCGCACCGGCGCCCATGCGCTTGTGAGCATCTGGGACAAGAAGGGCGCGCTCGTGATCTATGACGCCAAAACCCTTGAAGAGGTCAAGCGCCTGCCCATGGTGAAGCCATCGGGCAAGTATAATGTGTATAACAAGATCACGCTTTCGGAGGGTACCAGCCACTGACGCGGGAGTTGCCGCGAAGGCTCTCAGCTCGAAGCGCAGGCCGTGCCCGGTGACAGTTTGCCCGACGTGACATAGGCGCTCAGCCTGCGCACATCGGCGATACGCACATACTCGCCGCCGACTTCGACGCCGAGTGGCCGCAGCTTGGCGAGCGCCCGGGAAAAACTCTCGGGCTTCATGCCGAGCCGGTTGGCGATGAGCGCCTTTTCATAGGGCAGGCCGACCACGCAGGGGCCTTCTTCACACCCGGAAAGCCGCATCAGGAAGTCCGCGACGCGGCGCGGCCCCGGCAGCACCTTTATCTCTTCTATTTGCTCGACCAGCAATTTCAGATGATGGGAGGAAGAGGCGAGCATGGAAAAGGCCAGATCCGGTTCATTCCGGACCACCCGGCGCAGGATTGCACCTTCGATGCGCAGCAGGCGGGAGGGCGTTACGACCTCGGCGCTCGCGGGGTATCGTCCGCCCAGAAACATCGCCGCTTCCGCAAAGCACTCGCCACGGCTGAAGACGCCGATGACGGCTTCGGATCCTTCCGAAGTGATACGGAATATCTTTGCCCAGCCATCGAGAATGAGGAAAAAGGCATCGGCCTCGTCGCCCTGCTGAAACAGCAATGTACCCTTGTTGTATGATTTGGCCCCCCGGCGCGCGATAATGTCGCGCACCGCCTGGTCGGGCATGGCGCTGAATAACGGCGTTGATTTGACGATCCGCCAGTCTTGTTCGCTCAGGTGACCATTCACGGCTGTTTTTCACACATGCTTTAGACCCATTAATGGCATCCATTGCGCGCGATGGACTTTGCCGCTGAGAAGGCGGAAAGGCGTGAGCTAACCTAGCTGTTTTCCGGGCCTTTCCAACGCACTCAGGGGCAAAATCCACCTCGCCTGCTCAGGTTTGTTCAGGAGGGCTCACCTACGGGCGAACAATGCTCGAAAAGGCGAAATGCCTGCTCTTGCGCTTGTTTTCCAGTATTCGAACCCTCCTGACCAAACACAATTATATGCCATTAATGGCTCCGGACCCTAGATCGCTTCATGTTTTGATGGAATCAAAACCGCGATCTCAGCTTTGTTTATGCATATCATTTTTCCGATAACCGGTTCCCGCTTATCGGTGATATGCACCAGGCATCTCTTCCAGCCGCCCCGCCGCCTTTCGGCTTACGCGGCACGCGCGAGATCCATCTCTCCCCATAGCGTGTTCAGCGCGTCGATCAGATAGTCCATCTCCTCATCGGAGTGGATCGGGCTGGGCGTCAGGCGCAGGCACTCCTCGCCGCGCG
>BDTT01000124.1 GCA_002897995.1 bacterium BMS3Bbin10
GTGTAAGCTATATGGCGACCGCTGTGCTGCCCGGGGCGCAGGCGTTCGGCTTGCCGGCATCCTATATCGAGGAGCTGCGCTCCTGGCTGCCACACCGGGCTATCGGCGAGCGGCGCATGCCCTATCGTGGCGGAGTCCGGCCGATTCGATTTCCCCGTTAGCGCGCGCATCTCTTGGAAAATTCTAATTAATATATAAAAAGCAGTATAAAAACCCAATAAAAAGTATAAAAAAGGATAAAAATGCTGAAAAAGATAAAAAAGTAGAAAAAATACTTCTCTCGAGATTGCACTATGTTCCCGTTCCTCACGAGAAGTGCTCTATCTTCAGCATTTGGCCATGGCGGCGTCATTTGCGCTGCGGCTGCTCACGGGATCAATATGCTGCTTGCTGCACGCGCTGTTTCCGTTTTTGTTCGAGCGCACCGCGAGCAGGATCATTACCGATCTGCACCATCGAATGGTTACGAACAGGGTGCGCGGGCAATAAGGCCGCCGTGGCGAGAATGCATCAGAGGGGCAATGAGCGCAGCCGCCATATCAACGCCAGGTGAACAGCGTGCCGTCAAGGTGCTCATAGAGGGGCGGGTTCAGGGCGTTTGGTATCGCGGCTGGACCCTTCAAACCGCGCGTGATTTCGGGCTGGACGGCTGGGTGCAGAACAGACGCGACGGATCTGTGCAGGCGGTCTTCTCGGGTCCGGACGCGGCAGTGGATGAAATGCTGCGGCTATGTGCGCAAGGGCCGCCCGGGGCCAGCGTCAGCACGCTCGAATACATCCCCCATAACAGCCCGGTGCCGTCGGGTTTTCGCATAAAGCCGTCTGTGTAGGGCGCGCGTTATCCGGTGGGTCCGAAACGGGCCTCGAACCCGGCGCGAAGAGCTTTGTCCACCTCATCCATGGTGACACTCCGGCCGAGGTCCGCCAGGCTCGTAACCCCGTGCTCGTGGACGCCGCAGGGAACGATCCCGGAATAATGATCGAGTTCTGGGTTCACATTCATGCTGATGCCATGAAACGTGACCCAGCGGCGCACGCGCACGCCAATGGCCGCGATCTTGTCTTCGCGTGCCGAGCCTAGATCGCTCCGCGTGACCCAGACGCCGACCCGGCCCTTGCGCCGCTCTCCGGTAACGCCGAAAACCGACAGGGTGTCAATGACCCAGTCTTCCAGCGCGCCGACGAACTTGCGGACATCCTTGCCGCGCAGATTCAGATCGAGCATCACGTAAGCTACTCGCTGCCCGGGCCCGTGATAGGTGTATTGCCCGCCGCGTCCGGTTCGATGGACGGGAAAACGCTCCGGCATCAGCAAATCTTCACCCCTGGCGCTGGTTCCGGCGGTATATGTCGGCGGATGTTCCAGAAGCCAGACGCATTCGGATGCATCTCCGGCTTTGATCTCGGCGACACGGCGTTCCATTTCCGCCACGGCCCGGGGATAGTCGACGGGTGTGTCGCTGACGCGCCATTCGACGGCGCGCGCGGCGCCGCTGCCGGATAAATTTATTTGGAGAATTTCGCGGGGCTTTACCAACCGGTAACCTCAATCGTGAAGAGTGGCATTCAACAGGTTGGGCACCTCACAGTATTGCGTCGATCCATCCTTATACCAAACAGGCAGGCGAAATAATCCAGGACGCGCAATGTCATCAATCAATCAAGTACCAATAGAACTCACCGTCGTACTCGGCAACTCGGTGATGCCGGTTCATCATCTGCTCAAGATGGGCAGGGGGGCCGTCATCGAACTGACGACGCTGGAAAACGAAGAAGTTCAAATTCTCGCCAATAACACACCTATCGCCAGGGGCGATGTGGTGGTTAGGGGCGACAGGATTGCCGTCGAGATCACCGGAAAAGTCAACCGCGGCGACACCTGACCCATCCCTGACGAGCGCACCAGGACGCGGGCCCCGGCAATGCGGCGCGCGGCTTGCCCGCCGCGCATTGGTTTGCTACATGGGACGGCGACTCGCTCCAGGGCGAGACAGTGCATGCGGTCGTGGCGGAATTGGTAGACGCGCAGCGTTGAGGTCGCTGTGGGGTAACACCCGTGGAAGTTCGAGTCTTCTCGACCGCACCATTCTTCCCAGATCTGGCCAGGCGAGAGCTTAAGCCGGGATTACCGGTTTGACCGGATTTCCCGGTGGGCGTCCTAGGGGTTGGCCGATGCCGGCGCTTTCGTGCTGCCCAGACTTTTTGGAGAAGATGCGAGGGCGGCGATTGCAGCCTCTTCACCCGGTTCGCTGCCCGCATTTGCCGATTTCACCGAGGCGTAGCTGCGTTCGGGCACAATATGCACGATCTTGTAACCGCCCTTCTTCAAGGCCCGCAGCAGCGCGGGAATGGCAGTGGCCGTTGCGCTCTTGGTGTCGTGAAAAAGAATGATCCCTCCCTGCTTCCGGTTGAGCCGCGCCATGGTGCGCCGGACAATCATGCGCGGGCTGATTCCCCGCCAGTCATCGGAACTGACATCGGTTGAAAAGACCGCATAACCGCGTTTTGCCGCATAGGCGTTGAGCGAATTGCTGTCATTGAGACCGGGATACCTCAAGAAGGGTGCGATCTGGATATCGACAGCCGCATCGATGGCGCGGAACCCGCGCTCAATCTGAGTTGTCGCGCGGGCCGAAGTCATCCGCCCCAGATTGCGCGGATGGGACCATGAATGTGCTCCAATAGTGTGCCCCCCGTCGGCAATCGCCTGGAGCGCCGCGGCATTATACTGCACCATCGTGCCCACCGTGAAGAAGGTCGCCTTGACGCATTCCTTGGATAATGCGGCGAGTACACGTTTCGTATTACTGAGATGGGGTCCGTCATCAAAGGTCAGCACGACCTCTTTTGGGTTCAAATCAAGCGTTTGCTTATATTGGAGTGTTCCGAACCGCGGACCGTCCGACGTATCGATTTCGAGGACACGCGATACGCCGAGGGCGTCCGGATTATAAGGACAATCGCTAGCTGATGCAGGTGTGCCGCTCAATAGAATGAGTACGCAAACAGGCAGGCTAGCCACCAAGCTACGCATTACTTACCCCCCCGGTGGCCGGGTTACGCAAAACTACCTTTCTATTTTTGTCTGGAGAATCGCAGAAAACAAGAGTTAATTCGGCCACACCCCCAGGTGGTTAACTAAAAGTTCCAGCTAGTGCGCTCTATTATCGGGTGGTCACAGGGAGTTTGCAGGCCCGGAAGACGCAGGACGGCCGCGAATTGGCGAAGGAAATGGCGATGCAGGATGCGCCCGAAGAAATCCAGGTGCGCGACCGCGAAGGCTCATTATTGCCGGAGTTCGTGAGTGCGGTGACGCTTGCTCTTGAGGAAGGCAGGGGCGAGGACGTGCGCGCGCTTGCCGGCGGGATACATGACGCCGACCTTGCCGACCTCATCGAGCTGCTACGGGACGAGCAGCGCGCGGAACTGATTAAGGCCCTCGGCGATGATTTCAACCCCGGAACCCTGAGCGAGCTGGAGGAGCCGGTTCGCGACCAGGTTCTGGAAGCTCTCCCCAACGAGCAGGTTGCCGAAGCGGTCCGGGAACTCGATTCCGATGATGCGGTCTATCTTCTGGAAAACCTGGAGGCGAGTGAACAGAGCGATATTCTGGCGAAGCTGCCGAAGGGCGAGCGGGCCGCTCTGCAGCGTTCGCTGGAACATCCAGAAGACTCAGCCGGACGGCTCATGCAGACGGACTATATTTCCGTCCCGTCCTATTGGGATGTCGGGCAGGTCATCGACTATATGCGCAACGAAGACGATTTGCCGAATGACTTCACGCAGATATGGGTTGTCGATCCGGCTCACCACCTGGTCGGCCGCGTTCCGCTTGACCGTTTGCTCCGAACCAAGCGCCCGGTCACAATCGATGAGATTACCGACCGGGATCTGCACCAGATTACCGCTGAAGAAGACCAGGAAGAAGTCGCACTGGAATTTGAGCGCTATGACCTGATGTCGGCGCCTGTTGTCGATGACGATGGGCGCATGCTTGGCGTCGTCACGGTCGATGACGTCATGGAAGTGCTGCAAGAAGAAGCCGAAGAAGACATTCATCGCCTTGGCGGCGTTGGCGATGAGTCGATCACGGATACAGTGTTGCGCACCACGCGAAACCGGTTCGTCTGGCTGCTGATCAACCTTGCCACAGCCATTCTGGCCTCCCTGGTCATCTCCCTGTTCGACGCCACCATCGATCAAATGGTGGCGCTTGCGGTGCTGATGCCGATCGTGGCTTCCATGGGCGGAAATGCGGGGACACAGTCGATGACGGTTGCCGTGCGTGCGCTGGCGACCCGCGACCTTGGCCGGGTCAACGCATCACGGGTCATTTCGCGCGAGGCCCTGGTGGGACTTCTCAACGGCTTTTTGTTCGCCGTCATTATGGGCGGTGTGGCGTATATCTGGTTTGGGAACGGTCCGCTCGGAATAATCATTGCCACCGCAATGGTCATCAATATGGTGGTGGCCGGCCTGTTTGGCATACTTGTGCCGGTGGCGCTCGACGCGATGGATATCGACCCGGCGGTAGCGTCCAGCGTGTTTGTGACAACGGTGACGGACGTGGTCGGATTTTTTTCCTTTCTCGGCCTTGCCGCGATATGGCTGGTTTGATTCACAATGCAGGCCAGTGACAGTCTCATGAACCTCAACTATTTTTGATGCGCGACAATGGCTTAGTGCGGGATATATCCATATCGGGTCCGTTTGTCTGAGCGGACATCTGGCAACAGTTGCCGCAAACTCAAGGCGAGGGATCACCATGCCCAAATCTGCGTTTTGTAAATGCCGGGGGTTCTCGCTGGCCGTGCCCGTTCTGGCGACGCTGGCCTATGCCTATTGGATGCAGCCCGCAAACGGCGCCGACCCGGATGTAACCAACGCCATTATTTACAAATGCGTGGATGCCGAGCGCGCCGCCGGGCGCAGCGGGCGCGTATGTATCGGCAAGGTGACCGAACCCTGTAAGGCCAAGGCGGAAAACACACACCGCGAAGACAAGATCGAATGCGATGAGCGTGAATTTGTTTTGTGGAGCCTGTTGCTTCGGAAAGAAATTGCGGCGCTTGAGAAGCATCTTGATCCCCAGCAGCGTGAGAAGCTCCGGCAGACGCAAGATCTTTGGGTCAAATATCAGTCCGACGATTGCAGGCTGCCCTATGTCCTGTTCCCCCAGGAAAGGGCCGAATTCATCGGCCCGGCCTGTACAATCGAGTTGAAGGCCGCACGCGCGCTTCAATTGCGCGCCTGGCGTGATGCGCTTTCAATGGGGAAATAGCGGTCCGGACAGTTGTTGTTCAAGACCGCTGCGGCTACGGTGCGCGCGAAGAATTATGAACTCCCGATAAAGCATAAGCGCAAGTTTGGGGTGCGTGCCGTGAAGACGCTGCATACCGAAATCGGAATTGGCGCTCCCGCGCCTGTCGTGTGGGAAGTGATCGGTGATCTGGACGGCTGGGCGCAGTGGAACCCGGTCATGAAGGCTTCGGGCGTGCTTGCGCCGGGGGAGCGCATTAACGTCACCCTTGGCGCGCCGGGCGGCAAGGCGGTGTCATTCGACCCCGTCGTCGTGGCGCTGGAGGAGGGCCGGGAGTTTCGCTGGCGCACGCGCAAGCTGCTCGGCATGCTCGATCTGGAGCATGGTTTCCGGGTCGTGCCCGAGGACACCGGCCGCTGCCGCTTTGAGCAATTCGAGGTCTTTCGCGGGATTTTGGGGGGTAGGGTGTATTCGCGCCAGTCCAAGGCGCTCGACACCGGGTTTCAGGTCATGAACCGGATGCTTAAACGCGAGGCGGAGACGCGCGCCCGGGAACGGGCCTGATGACGCTCATGCCGAATATGGGCCACGTGAATTCGGACCGGGCCTGAAGTCCTCATGTTCTTTTATGTCTCGAAATTCTTGTGGTTTTTCGCACAGCCGTCGACCGCGATTCTTTTGCTGCTTTTTGCCGGCATGGTTATGCTCTGGAGCCGGTGGGCGCGGCTGGGCCGGCGACTGGTTCTGGTTTCCGGGGTTTTCTTTTTCGCAACCGGCCTGACGCCTCTCGGCCATCTACTCATATTGCCATTGGAGGAACGCTTTGCGCGCGCCGATCTGTCAAGCGGCGCGGCTCCCGAAGGCATTGTCATACTTGGCGGCGCGCAGGATATGTCGATCCATAACGCGCGCGGCGTGATTGCCGTAAATGAGGCGGCGGAGCGATTGATCGAGGCGGTGTTGCTCGCGCGCCGCTTCCCGGACGCCAAAATTCTTTTCACGGGCGGTTCAAGCGCGCTTTTCGAAAAGCGCATGAGCGAAGCCGAAGGAGCTGCCGGGCTGTTCGTGAGCCTGGGTGTGGCGCGGGAGCGGTTGCTGCTTGAAACCTCCGCAAAAAACACTTTTCAGAATGCCCAATACAGTGTGGATATGGCGCGCCCGCGCGCCGGCTCGAGGTGGCTTCTAATAACCTCGGCAAGCCATATGCCGCGTGCTATGGGAAGCTTCCGCAAGGTCGGGTTTGCCATTGAACCCTGGCCGGTCGATTATCGCACGCGGGGACGCCGGGATTCGTGGCGTTTCTTTTCAAAACCATCGGAAGGGTGGCGCCGGACGGATAATGCGGTGCGGGAATGGGCCGGACTTCTGGCCTACCGGTTAACAGGAAGAACGGCCACACTGTTCCCCGGACCTTAAGGGTCCGTGATTTCAAGGAGAGCATGATATGCCGCAGGAAATCGGCCTCAGCGTGAAACAGCTCGTCGAAGCTGCCAGGGAAGTGATTGAGGAGATTACGGTCGAGGAGGCCATGAACCTGGTGGAGGACGATAGCGTCGTGATTGTCGACATCAGGGATGTGCGCGAGCTGCAGCGCGACGGAAAGATACCAGGATCCTTCCATTGTCCCCGCGGCATGCTTGAATTCTGGATTGATCCGGCAAGCCCCTATCACAAGGCGATCTTTGCCGGGGACAAGAAGTTCGTGTTCCACTGCGCGTCCGGCTGGCGCTCGGCGCTGGCGACGGAAGTGGCGCAGCGCATGGGGCTCAGGCCCGTGGCGCATATAGGCGGCGGATTTTCCGGGTGGAAGAAGGCGGGAGGGCCGGTTGAAATGCCGGAGTTGGGCTGGGCTGCAACCGATTAGGGCCCCCCGAACGCGGCCAGAACGCAGCCTCACTGGCGGGCCGGGCCATGGTTGCAAGCGCCCGGCGCGCGCAGTTTACTGCGTTAATCCGCTTGCTTCCAAACCAGCCAGACGCCAAAGCTGGCCAGTGTCAGTCCGCCGAGCGCAAGGGGCCCAAGCGTCTGGTCCAGAAGCACCCAGGCCATCACCGCAGCCGAACCCGGCACGACAAAAAAAGCGGAAGCGGCCCGCCCGGCCTGTCCGCGTGCGAGCATCAGGCTGTAGATGACCATGGCGCCAATCGAAACCATGACGATATTCCAGCTCATCACGAAGACGAGGGAGCCCGTCCACGATACTTGCGGCGTTTCGAACAAGCCCACGCCAATGGCCGATATGATCGCGCCGCCGCACAATTGTACCGCGGTTGCCGGGAAGGGCGCCACGAACGGTGCGAAGCGCTTGAGAAAAAGCGTGCCGCCCGTCAGAGCCGCAAGACTAAGGCTCACCAGGGCAATGACGCTCCACTGCGTTGTTGCGAAGGGAAAGGCGAGGACGACGCCAGCCAGCCCGAGAACCATTCCCGCCCATTGGCGCGGCGTAAATTTCTCATTCAGCAGCGGCACCGCAAGCGCTGCGGTAAGGACCGGATGAAAGGCATGGACCAGCGCCAGCGGCGCGGCATTGACGGTGATGAGTGCAATATGCGCCGGCGCGAGCGTCAGGCCGTGCACCAGCGCCCCGCCGACCAGCAAGGGAGGCCAGTGGGAAAGTGCGGGGAATTTGTCCCGCCCCGTCAGGGCCACGATGGAGAAGATCACCAGAGCGGCGATGGCAAAGCGAATGGTCACAAACAACACCGGTGAAATATCGTTGAGGCCGATCCGTGCGGTGGCATAGCTCGACGCCCACAACAGCGCGAACGCCACCGGAAGGAGCAATGACATTCGGTTTGGCTGATCCATACCGCCCCCGCGCGGCCGGCGGGCGGTTTTAAGGCGTCTGTTTGATGAGCAGGCCTGCAAACATGATCGGCCCCATGGATTTGCCGGAAGGGGCGCCGCCCTCGGGCTCGAGAGAGATGGCGAGCTGCACGCCCTTTTCAAGCTCCCTCTGGTCGATTTCCGCGGGTGCATCCATCATGGCATAGGCGTCGGTTCCAACGAGGCCGAGGGTCATGGGCGGTTTGTCGTCTTTCATTATCGCCCAGAGCTCATAGCTCTTGGATGGAGGCGCTTTGCCGGCAACCGGGCGAATGGCGAACTGCTTGCCCTTCATGTCCATGGTGATAACGAAGCCGGTCTTGCCCTGATCGCTCTGGAGCATGGCCACATAGCGTTCGGCGGGCGGAGCCTTACCGAATGGCGATTCCAGACCGCCTATCCATACAAATGCCAGTGCGATCGCGGCGGCGGCCGTCGCCAAGGTTGCAAACCGCCATGCGGCAATTGCGCGCTTCATCTGCGCCAGTTGGCCGGCAAGCTCGGACAGAGGCTGGTCTGCCGCCGCGCCAGGAGAGGCGAGGGCGGCTTCGATTTTGCTCCATGCCGATGCGGAAGGGGGAACGGGCGCAACCGCTTCGGCGAGCGGTGCGAGGCGTTGTTCCCATTCACTGACCATGCGCGCAAAGGCGGCGTCGCTCGCCCGGAGCCGCTCCGCTTCGGCGCGTTCCCCGGAATCGAGTATGCCAAGCGCATATTCGCTGGCGAGAATGTCGAGATCCCGCTTAGTCATTGCCCAGGCACTCCTTGACCTGAATCAGGCCACGCCGAATCCAGCTCTTAACGGTGCCGACCGGGGTGGTCATGCGCTCTGAGATTTCTTCGTGCGTATATCCGTAATAATAAGCCATCAGCAGGCATTTTCTTTGATCCGGGCTAAGTTCTTCCATACATCCGAGCAGGGCCTTCAATTCCCTGCTCTGAGCAGTCATTTCAAACGGGTCCGGAGCGTCATCCGCCCGTTCGCCGCCGTCTTTTTCGTCCTCGATGGCAACTTCGGTACGCTTGCGCAACACGTCGATTGCGCGGTTGCGCGTGATCGCCACCATCCAGCTGATGGGCGAACCCGCCTCGGGCCGGTATTTGGGCGCCGCATCCCAGATTTTGAGATACGCGTCCTGCATCACATCCTCGGCCAGATCTCTTCTTTTCAGAATACGAACGGCGACGCCAAACAGTTTCGCGCTGGTCGCATCGTAAATGGCGCGAAAAGCGGGCCTGTCGCCATTGGCGGCAGCGCGCATCAACTGGTCGAGTTGCAGTTGGGCCATTACAAGTTCGCTGAAATCCTGCGTAATGTGATCAATGTGTATGCTGGGGATATAGCGAAATACCACTGGATGAGGAAGCAAGCGTTTGCGATCACGGGATATCTCGCATCACTATCACCACCAAGAGCGGAATGAGCGTTCATTTAATCAAACTCTGCGTCGGGATTGAGAGCATCTCTCATTTGAGCGATCGGCAAGCGGCGCGCGTCGCCGCGATGGCGGCGAAAGGCGAGACCGCCGAGTTGCGCCATCGCACCCGTCAGATGCCCCGCAGACGCGACGAGTTGCTGGATGGTGGATCGATTTACTGGGTCATCAAGGGGAGCGTGTCGGTTCGCCAGGGATTGCTGGATTTGCGCCAGGTGCGCTGTGACGATGGGATTCGCCGTTGCGACCTTATCCTTGATCCGCAACTGGTGCCGACCCGCCCGCGCCCGCGCCGCGCCTTTCAGGGCTGGCGTTATCTCAGTGCCGGGGATGCGCCGAAAGACCTGGGGCTGTCCGATGCGGAAGCCAAACTTATGCCCGAGGCCATGCGTTCGGAACTGATCGAGCTGGGATTGCTGTAAACGCCGCTATTTCTTCCTGTCCGGAACAGCCACATTGTCTATGAGACGGGTCTTTCCCAGCATTGCGGCGGCGAAGACACGGGCCGGTTCACCGGTATGCGTGGTGACGGGCGCCAGATTATCCGCGTTGCGCACTTCCAGATAATCAACCTCAAACCCGGCTAGAGCCAGCCGTTTGGCGGCTGTTTCGCACAATTCCGCGATGCTTCCGCCATTTGCAAGCTGTTCGGCCAGCTCGCTGATGGTTTGATGGAGCAGGGGCGCTTTTTCGCGCTCCTGAGGCGATAGATAGGCGTTGCGCGATGACATGGCGAGCCCGTCTCCTTCGCGTATCAGCGGTCCGCCGAGGATTTCCACGTCCATATCGAGATCGCGCGCCATGCGGCGGATGACGAGGAGTTGCTGATAGTCTTTCTCGCCGAAGATCGCCACATCCGGCCGGCACTGGTTGAGCAGCTTGGCGACCACGGTCGCGACACCGCCAAAAAAATGCGGCCGGGACACGCCGCACAGCCCTTCGCTCAGCCCCTGCACCTCGACATGGGTTGAGAAGTCTTGCGGATAGACTTCTTCGCGTGGCGGCATGAAGACAAGGTCCACGCCGAGGGATGTGAGTTTTTGCAGATCTTCGTCATGTTCCCGGGGGTAGCTGCCAAAATCCTCGTTTGGCGCGAATTGGGCGGGATTGACGAAAATCGAGACCACCGTGCGGTCCCCTTTGTCCCGAGCCATTTTCACAAGCGACAGATGCCCCTCATGCAGCGCGCCCATGGTCGGCACCAGAACGATTCTGTCGCCGCCGCTCCGCCAGGCGTCCACGCATTCCCTGAGCTGCGCGATGGTCTTGATGATTTTTAATTTTACCGTCATGGTTTCTTGTCTCACTGACCGGGAGCGGACCATATCAGGGGAACAAATGCGCGCCAATCGCCGCGAAGGTTCAGCACACGGCCGGGGAACCTCTCACGAAGTTTATGACGGCGTTGCGGGACTGTATGCGCGTAACCATTTATAATTAGAATGATCTATTATTATGCGGCGTGGCACGGGCAGGTTCGCCGGCCCGGGAAATGTCCGCGTGAAACGAACCAGGAGAAATATGAGCCGCGATCCAAAGATAACTGGCGGAAAAGAGTCGCTGCCGGAGGCGCGCTCCAGCGCGTCCGATGTCGAGGCCTTCCTGAACGAGGTGAAATCGCTTGCGGCGCCGGAAAACACGGCGGCGCGGGGGCGGCTGATCTTTGCAATGGACGCCACCATGAGCCGCCAGCCCACATGGGACATGGCGCTCGGCATGCAGGCCGGCATGTTTTTAGCCGTCCAGGCGGTGGGCGGGCTTGACGTGCAGCTGGTTTATTTCCGGGGCTTTGGCGAATGCCGGGCCAGCAAATGGGTCAGGGACCCTGAAGCGCTGGCCAATCTCATGACCCAGGTTTCGTGCCGGGGCGGGCGCACGCAAATCGGCCGTATCCTTACGCATGCGCGCGACGAGACGCACAAGGCCCGCGTCAACGCCCTTGTCTATGTTGGCGACTGCATGGAGGAGAATATAGACGATCTTGCCGCGATCGCAGGGGAGCTTGGGCTTCTGGGCATGCCCGTATTCCTGTTCCAGGAAGGCGGCGACCCCGCGGCGGAGACGGCGTTTCGCGAAATTGCGCGCTTGACCCGCGGCGCTTATTGCCCCTTCGATGCGGGGTCCGCTGCGCAGTTGAGGGAGCTGCTGTCCGCCGTGGCCGTATATGCTGCGGGAGGCCGCAAGGCCCTGGAGAAATACAGTGGCGGCAAGGGCGGCGCCCAAGCGCTGCTGGAACAATTGACCTAGTGCGCATCACCGATAAGTGGGAACCGGTTATCGGAAAAACGATACGCTTAAACAAAAAGCTGGATCGCGGTTTCGATTCCATCGAAACATGAAGCGATCCAGACCCGAAAACCGGCGCTTGCACACATGCAGTATATCTTACTCGGATTGGCTCTGTTGCTCCTCGTCCTTTTGGGCCTGAGGACATTTGCGAACGCCAGTCCGGCAAATATGGCCCAGACCATGCGTAACATTGGCGGTTCGGCCGCGCTGATGGCGGCCTTGTTCCTGGCTGCGACCGGGCGCTTTCCGCTGGCCATTCCGCTTGGCTTCGTTGCGTTTTCGCTGTTGCGCGGAAACTTCCCGTCCTTTCCCGGGGGCTTCGGTTCGTTTCCCGGGAATGCCAACAAGCGCGCCGGACAGAATTCGCGTGTCCGCACGCGGACCATCGAGATGGAACTGGATCACGATACGGGCGATATGGAAGGCCGTGTCATCAAGGGAAGGTTTTCCCCGCAAATGCTGTCATCCATGGGTCAGAGAGACCTGATCGGTTTGTGGGCCGACTGCCAGGTCGCCGATAACCAGGCGGCCCAGCTTCTGGAAGCCTATCTGGACCGCAGATTCTCGGACTGGCGCGAGCGCGCCGGAGCGCAACCAAAGGGGAGCGGTGAATCCCGTGGTGGCCCTGAAGGGCCGATGAGCGTCGATGAGGCCTATGAAATACTGGGATTGCAGCAGGGCGCGAGCAGTACCGATATTCGCCGCGCGCACCGCAGGCTCATGAAGAAGATGCACCCCGACCAGGGTGGCTCAACCTATCTGGCGGCGAAAATCAACGAAGCCAAGGATTTGTTGATGGGCTGAATTTCAGGATCGCCCCGGCATCCTTTGCCGGCTATTCAGCGGACATGACCACGCAGGTGATGGCGCGCCGCTTGAGCTGACTGCATGTGCTTTTGGCTGCCTTCCGCGTAAATCCGGCGAAGCGGGCACGGTAGAGATAGCGCTTCGGTTCCACCAGCGGTACGGCCAACGGGGCATGCCCGTTTATGACGTCTCCGGCTTTCAGCTGGATAGCCGCAAGCCGCTGCATGGCGTCGGTCTGCCGCGAATAGGCGCCCACCTGTATGTGGAATTTGCCATCGCGAACCGGCGGCCTGGACGCTTGCGGTTGTGCCGGAATCGATGCGACCGTTTCCTGATCGGCCTGCGGCGCCGGCGCTCGCGTCTTGAGATTGGCGGGAGTGGCGCTTGTACTCGCCTCGAGCGGGAATGTGAGTGTTGACGCATATTGAACCGGTTTCTTCCGCGGCGGGCGATTTTTGCGCGGGAGCTGCGCCGTGGCTCTCGGCAGGGCTTTGTTGAGGATCGAGCGCATGGCCGTATTGCGGCGTTTCGATGATTTGCCGCCAAAGATAACGGCAATCAGGTGTTTGTTGCCGCGGCGCACATTGGCCAGCAGGTTGAAGCCCGATGCCCGTGTATATCCGGTCTTGATGCCGTCCGTGCCCTTATAGTCGAACAGAAGCCGGTTATGGTTGCGGTATTTCTTGCCCTTGTATTTGAAATATTTTCGCTTGAAGTAGCCGTATTTCTCCGGGTGATCGAACATCAGCCGGTTGGCCATCGTGATCATGTCGCGCGCCGTCGTAACCTGGTCCTTGTTGGGCAGGCCGGACGCATTCTTGAAGGTTGTCCGGCGCATCCCGATCTTGCGGGCCTTCGCGGTCATCATCTTGGCGAAGTTTTTCTCCGTGCCGCCGATATTCTCGGCGACAGTCACGGCAACGTCGTTGGCGGACTTCGTAACCAGTGAACGAATTGCATCCCGCACACGAATTTTCTGGCCGGCCTTGAGCCCTAGTTTCGAAGGCGGCTGGCTGGCCGCATTCGGGGTGACCGTGAGCCATGTCCCCGGTTGGATTTTTCCCGCCTCCATAAAGTCGAACAGGAGATAGAGGGTCATGATTTTTGTAAGCGAGGCGGGAAACCGCTTGGCGTCGCCGTTTCTGGAATACAGTATTTTCCCCGTGTGACCGTCGACGACCATCGCGGCATAGCGCGGTGCGGCTTGCGCCTGTTTCGCCGTGGCGCCGCCCAGTGCGGCTACGGTCAAAAGGCAAGCGGCAACGGCATTCATCAAGCGCACGGCCAATGACCGGCGCAACGGCAACCACCTTGACACAATTATCCCCAGGGCCAGAAGGCCCCGTTCCCCTAAACATTCCTGTTGAGCGGGCCCTGATTTCCCGCAGTGAACGCCCCCACAACGTGCATTCAACGCCGCCAGCCTATCGGCCAGCGAGTTACGAATCAGTTAAGCGGCGGGCCTGAAAATAAATATGGTGCAGTGCAATATTTTTTATTGACAAAAATTGTGCAGCGCATATATATTTTATTGCATTGCAATATTGGCGGCCAGCGGACCGTGATGCGGACCAGGCCAGAAGCATCCTGATGGAGAGTATGATGATAGGTTACGAAGATATTCAAAAAGCCGGACAGAACAATTTCGACACAGCCGTGAAAAGTTTCGGTGAAGTCAACAAGGGCGTTCAGGCGATTGCCAGTGAAGTGACCGACTACACGAAGAAGGCAATTGAGGACGGCACGGCCGCGTTTGAGAAGCTGGCCGGCGTCAAGTCCGTTGAACAGGCCATCGAGGTTCAGACCACCTATGCCAAGAAGGCATATGAGGATTATATCTCGCAGGTGTCGAAACTCGGCGAGATGTATGCAGATGTGGCCAAGGAAGCCTACAAGCCGGTCGAGACGGTGATTACCAAGAACAGCTAATGCTTCTTGACATTCTGAAGGGCGGCAAAACTGCTCTTTGCGATTTGAAGGACCCGGCCCTGGCGCCGGGTCTTTTTTTGGCGTCATACCCCCCTCAGGCCACAATAAAGTCGTATATGGGACCGGTGATGACTATTTCACGCGGGAGAGTGAATTGCGGGCAGGGGCAACATGCCGTTAGAATGTGATTTGCTTCATGTGTGGCGGGAGCAATTTGGGAAGTCCCGCAGGTTGAGCGAACTGGCGGGAACAGGCTTGAGAGAGTTTTTGACATGCCGCGGAAGGATACAAATCAGCGCCCGGGCGATGCCGGAACGGATATCGTCACAAAAACCCGGCCGAAGACGCAAAAGCCCAGCCTCTACAAGGTGCTGTTGCTGAATGACGACTATACGCCGATGGAATTCGTCGTTTATGTTCTGGAGTATATATTCAACAAGTCTCAGGAAGAGGCGACTCGTGTGATGTTGCATGTCCATCAAAAAGGTGTCGGAGTATGTGGTGTCTACACATTTGAAGTGGCCGAAACCAAGGTGGCCCAGGTGATGAATTTCTCCAGGCAAAACGAACATCCCCTGCAATGTACGATGGAAAAGGAGTGAGATCGGCCCGTGACGTCATTTTCGTCCAGTCTTGAAGACGCCCTGCATCGGGCGCTGGAATACGCCAACGAGCGCAGCCATGAATATGCGACGCTGGAGCATCTGCTCCTGGCGTTGCTTGACGACGGCGATGCGTCGGCGGTCATGCGCGCCTGCGATGTCGATCTCGATGAAATCCGCGGCAAGCTGATCAAGTATATCGACACTGAGCTTGAAGGCCTGGTCCTGGACGATCATAGCGAGGCCCAGCCCACGGCCGGGTTCCAGAGGGTCATCCACCGGGCCGTGGTTCACGTGCAGTCTTCGGGCCGTGAGGAAGTGACGGGCGCAAACGTTCTCGTGGCGATTTTCGCCGAGCGGGAGAGCCATGCCGCCTTCTTCCTGCAAGAACAGGATATGACGCGGTTTGATGCGGTGAATTATATCAGCCATGGCATCGCCAAGCGCGCGGGCATGTCCGAGCCTCGCGAGATGCGGGGAGTTGACGACGATGCCGCGACCATGGATGGCGCGGACGACAAGAAGCGCAGCGCCGACGCGCTGGAAGTCTATTGCGTCAATCTCAATGCCAAGGCGCGCGAAGGGCGCATCGACCCGCTGATCGGGCGCGAAGCGGAAATTCGCCGCACGATCCAGGTTCTGTGCCGCCGGCAGAAGAACAATCCGCTGTTTGTCGGCGAACCGGGCGTTGGCAAAACCGCCGTGGCCGAAGGCCTGGCGCGGCGCATTGTGCGCGGCGAAGTGCCGGAGGTGCTCGAGACCTCAACCATCTTCCAGCTCGACATGGGCGCATTGCTCGCGGGCACGCGCTATCGCGGCGATTTCGAAGAGCGTCTCAAATCCGTGGTGCGCGAGATCGAGGCCTATCCCGGTGCCATAATGTTCATTGACGAAATTCACACGGTGATCGGTGCGGGCGCCACGTCCGGCGGCGCGATGGACGCCTCCAACCTGTTGAAACCCGCACTGCAGAGCGGCACGCTGCGCTGCATCGGCTCGACCACCTACAAGGAATACCGCCAGCATTTCGAAAAGGACCGCGCGCTTGTGCGCCGTTTCCAAAAAATAGATTTGCAGGAGCCGAGCATTGAGGACACGATCGCCATTCTCAAGGGGCTGAAGCCCTATTTCGAGGACTTCCACAAGATCCGCTACACCAATCAGGCGCTCACCACGGCGGCCGAGCTCTCCGCCAAATACATCCATGATCGCCGGCTTCCGGACAAGGCGATCGACGTTATCGATGAGACCGGCGCTTCGCAGATGCTTGTCCCCGAACACCGCCGGAGGAAAACCATCGGCGTGAAGGAGATCGAGGCGGCCGTGGCGACCATGGCGCGCATCCCGCCCAAGACCATTTCCAAGTCGGACTATGAGGTTTTGCAGAGTCTCGAACGTGACATGAAGCGTATGGTGTTCGGTCAGGATCAGGCGATCACAGCTTTGTCGTCGGCCATCAAGCTGTCCCGGGCGGGCCTGCGCGAACCGGAAAAACCCATTGGCTGCTATTTGTTTTCCGGGCCCACGGGGGTCGGCAAGACGGAAGTCGCGCGCCAGCTCGCACGCCAGCTTGGCGTCGAGTTGCTGCGGTTCGATATGTCGGAATATATGGAGCGCCACACCGTCTCGCGGCTCATTGGCGCGCCTCCAGGGTATGTCGGGTTCGACCAGGGCGGACTGCTGACCGACGGCGTCGATCAGCAGCCGCATTGCGTTCTGCTGCTCGATGAGATCGAGAAAGCGCATAGCGATCTGTTCAACATCCTTCTTCAGGTGATGGATCACGGCAAACTGACCGACAACAACGGCAAGAAGGTCGATTTCCGGAACGTGATCCTGATCATGACCACCAACGCAGGCGCGGCGGAACTCGCCAAGGCGCCCATCGGATTCAACCGCACCAAGAGCGAAGGCGATGACGAGGAAGCGATCAACCGCACCTTTACGCCGGAGTTCCGCAACCGGCTGGATGCGATAATCGGCTTCTCCAGCCTTCCCCCGGACGTGATTTCAAAGGTGGTCGAGAAGTTTATCTTTGAACTCGAGGCGCAGTTGCAGGATCGCAATGTGACCATCGAATTGGCCGAAGCCGCCAATGCGTGGCTGGCGGAAAAGGGCTTCGACGAAAAATTCGGCGCGCGGGCGCTCTCGCGCGTGATCCAGGAGCACATCAAGCGCCCGCTGGCGGATGAATTGCTGTTTGGCAAGCTCAAGACGGGCGGTGTGGTGCGTGTCATTGTCGAGGACAAGGACGGCAAAAAAGGCCTGGATTTCGAGTTTCTGGACAGCCCGGCGCCAAAGGCCCGGCCCGGTGGTGGCAGGAAGGGCAAGGGAAGCTCCAAACCGCGCCGCGCCAAAGCGAAGGGGAAGACCGAGCCAAAGCCCACCAGGGCCAAACGTAAGCCGAAGTCGGCCAAATCCGGTTCCAGCGGGTCCAGTCCGGTTCCCAAGGTTCCGCTTCCGGCCAAATAGGGCGGTTTTGTCCCGGGGCAGGGCAAACATCGTTTGCGGCTGCCCGCGATGACGCGGCGCTCTTCCAAAGCGCGCGCCTTCTTGCATGGCGCCGCCGGCGCGCCCTCGGTTCCCGTTCTTGTCGTCACGATCACATTCATTGGATTCGGTGCGCTGGCGCGCGATACCGGCCTGAATATGTTTCAGGCTCTGTTTGTCTCCCTCAGCGTCTTCGCCTTGCCCGGCCAGGTCGTTCTGGCCGACGAGGCGGGAAAGGGGTCCGGACTTGCGGCGGTGGCGTTCGCTGTCATGCTGACATCGGTTCGCCTGCTGCCGATGACCTATTCCTTGTTTCCCGTCATGCGCGGAAAAAACACGCCGCTCTGGCTTGAAATTATTCTGTCTCATTTCGTGGCGATTACCGTTTGGCTCGAGGCCATGCGGCGCTTGCCGCAACGCCCGAAAGAACTGCGGGTGGCCTATTTCAGCGGTTTTGCCCTGGTGATGATGGCGGGCCTGCTCATCGCGACCGCAGCGGGGTATTTTCTCGCCGCTCAGGTGCCGCCGCCGGTGGCGGCCGGCATGGTGTTTCTGACGCCCGTCTATTTTTTCCTTTCGCTGCTCGAGACGTCGCGGAATATCGCTGACAGGGGCGCTGTTCTGGTCGGGGTCGTGCTGGGTCCGCTTCTGTATATGCTGGTTCCGGGTCTGGACCTCGTTCTGACCGGGCTTATTGGCGGCACGGCCTGCTACGCCTTCATGAGGTGGCGGCGGAAACAGGGCGGAGGCGGTCCATGAGTGGTCTGGGGACGGGCGGCTGGTCGTATCTGTTTCTCTTTCTGGCGGGCTTCTGCGCCACCCAGCCCTGGCGCTATCTGGGTGTGTTTCTTTCGCGCGGCATCAACGAAGACGCCGAGATACTTGTGTGGGTGCGCGCCGTATCAACCGCGCTTGTGGCAGGTTTGGTGGCGCGCATGGTTCTGCTTCCGGCCGGCGCACTCGCATCAGTCCCCCAGAACGTGCGGCTGGGAGCGTTTTTTCTGGGCATCTGCGTATTTTACCTGGCGCGAAAATCGCTCGCCGCGGGCGTGTTGTCCGGCGCCGGCGCCCTTATGCTGGCCCAATATTTCCTGATGCGCTGACGCAAATGCCGCCCGCCGGCTCAGGAACCCTCCAGGGCACTCCTGATTTTCTCCGCATTCGCCGCCAGCACTTCGGAGTCTTCCATCTCGCCCGTATGAGGTCTCAGCACCGTATCCTCCCAGCGCGGGATGATGTGAAAATGGATATGGAACACCATCTGGCCGGCAGCCGTTTCATTGAATTGCTGGATCAGGATGCCCTCGGCATCCATCGCGTCGCGGACCGCCGGCGCAAGTTTGTGCACCGTGCGTATAAGCGTGCACAATGTGTCGGCCTGAACGTCAAATATGTTCAGTGCGGGTGTCCTTGGTATGACCAGCGTATGGCCATTGGCGCGGGGCATAATGTCCATGAAGGCGAAGGTTTCATCGTCCTCATACACCTTGTGACACGGCAGTTCGCCGCGCAGAATTTTGGCAAACACGTTGCTGTCGTCATAGGTCATGGATGCCCCCTTGTCTGATCAATGTTTGGGGAATGTGTGTCTCAGGTCTCGATGTGGTGGTCAAGCGTCCTTGTCGGGGCTGCCGCCGCTGCCCTTGCGGTAGGGCGCCTTGCGCGCCAGTTCACGGGCCTCCATCGCCACATAGTCGCGTTCCCGGGCCAGAAACTCCTCCACCGCCGACCTGAGGGACGGGTTGGCAATCAGATGGGCGGAGTAGGTCGTCTGCGGCAGATAGCCGCGAGCCAGCTTGTGCGGCCCCTGGGCGCCGGCTTCCACATGGCAAAGCTTGTTGCCGATCGCATATTCGATGGCCCTGTAGTAACAGGCTTCGAAATGCAGAAACCTGTGGTCCTCCAGGCAACCCCAGTAACGGCCATAGAGCGTGTCGCCGCCGATGAAGTTGAGCGCCCCGGCGATGGGCCTGCCATCGCGTTCGCACAGGATCAGTAAGATCCGCTTGGCCATGCTTTGCCCGATCAGGCTGAAGAAATCCCGCGTCAGATAAGGGTTTCCCCATTTGCGTGCACCGGTATCGGCATAGAAATCGTAGAAGGCGTCCCAGTGAGACTCTTTAAGGTCGCTGCCGGTGAGCAGTTTGATCGAGATGCCGTCGGCATAGGCCTCGCGGCGCTCGCGATTGATCAGTTTGCGTTTTCGCGAGGTCAGGGAGGCCGTGAAGTCATCAAAAGTGACATAGCCGTCATTGCACCAGTGGAACTGCTGGTCGGTGCGCCGGGCCAGGCCCATTTCCCCGGCGCGTTCCCATTCCGGCCTTGTCAGAAAAGTGAGATGCAGCGACGATAATCGACGCCGGTCCAGCAGCGACGCGGCCGCGCTCAGCAGGGCGCGCTCGCGCAGAACGGCATCCGCGCCCGGCGGTACGAGCAATCGCCGCCCGGTCACCGGGGTGAATGGAACGGCGGCCTGGAGTTTCGGGTAATACCGGCCGCCAGCGTGCTCAAAGGCATCCGCCCAGCCATGGTCGAATACATATTCGCCCTGGCTGTGCGCCTTCAGATAACAGGGCATGCAGGCCAGCATGCCGCCAGAACCATCATCGAGAACGATGTGCTGCGGCGCCCAGCCGGTTTCGGCAACGGCAGAACCGCTTGCCTCAAGCGCGGCAAGAAAAGCATGGCTTATAAATGGGTTATATGGATGAGATAAACCTATCTCCGAGCTTTCAGGATTGGCGCAGGCGTCCCATTGGGCCGCGTCAATCGCGGTAATGTCCGGCTCTGTTCGTGCGAGGATTTGTTCCGCGTCACCCATGGCTCAACGCATATCCGCAGCCCCGTGCTCAGGGCCGGAACCCTTCAAAGATCATGGCGTCCGCCCACCGCTGCGCGCGCTGGCGTTCAGGCTCGCTTCTCACTGTCCACGCCAGAAGTGTCCGGTTTAGGGCCCGCCGCCAGATCAGGGGGGCCAGCGAGGGCAGGCCTTCGATATCATAGGCCACAAAATGCGGCCTGGCGATGAATGCACCCAGCAGATGCCGCATGCGGAAACGCTGCCAGCGGGACAGGTGCCCCCAATATTGCGGGTTCCGGAATGGGCCTGCCAGAAAGCCCCGCGGGAATCCGGGCGCATGGCCGGCGAATGCGGCGACGGCATTGGGGTCGAACGACATGACCGCGGCGCGCCCATCATAGGCTTTGAGGATTTGCGCCAGCTCCGCCTCAAACGGCCCGCGCATGCGCCAGTTGCTCTTGATCTCGATCAGGACCGGCACCCGGCCCGCGATCAGTTCAAGCACTTCCGGCAATGTCTGTAGCCGGTCTGATACATTCTTGAAATTTATGCGTTTCAGTTGCTCAAAACCGAGCGCAATAACAGGGCCTGATGCCTCCATCAGCCGGTCGAGTGTGCTGTCGTGAAACACTATCGCCGCGCCGTCGCCAGCTTCCTGAACATCGAATTCGATGGCGTAACCGGCGTTAACGGCGGCCTGAAAGGCTGACGCGGTATTCTCGACAATGCCTTTGGCTTCGTCATGCAGGCCGCGATGTGCGATCGGCCGGTTCAGCCATTCCAGCTTGGCCACGGGATGCGACCTTTCAGCCTAAATCGCTTCATGTTTTGATGGAATCAAAACAGCGATCTAACTTTTTGTATATGCGTATCATTTTTCCGATAACCGGTTCCCACTTATCGGTGATACGCACTAGGCGATGGCAAAAAGCGCGTCTATTTCGACCGCCACGCCGCGCGGCAGACTGCTGACGCCAACAGCGAAACGGGTATGCCGCCCCTGGTCACCAAGAACGTCCACCAGGAAATTCGATGCGCCATTGATGACTTCGGGATGGTCGGTGAAGTCCGGCGTCGCATTCACAAATCCGCCCAGCTTCAGGCATTGCTCGATGCGGTCCAGATCGCCCAGCGCGGCTTTGGCCTGTGCTAAGATGTTGATGGCGCAGGCTTTTGCGGCCTTTTGCGCGGTCTCAACATCGATTTCCGCACCGACTTTGCCCTTGTATTCGGGCCCGCCGGCGATCATTGGCAATTGGCCGGAGATAAAAAGTTGCTGAGCTGAAATATAAAACGGGACATAATTGGCCGCCGGAGCGGCGGCAGACGGCAATGCGACGCCAAGTTCCTTGAGACGGCTTTCTATCGTTCCAGTCATGGGCCAGCCTTCCTCATATATTATTGATGTGACGCTTGGGGAAACGTTGTTTTATTCGGTTACGATGATGCAGGCGAGTCATTGAGCTTTTTTTCGCATTGTGCAAGTGCTTGGGGGAAAGCTCATGCGCTGGACATATTCATCGTCGATATTGCGATGCTGTGGTCAATATGATTCTCGTTGGATGAAGGGTCGCGCGGAAACGCACAAGACATCTGTATGATACGCAGTGAACGAAAATTCGGAATGGCCCTTCTGGGGGTCGTGGCGGTCTGGCTTTCGGTGGTGCCGGCGCATGCGCTTGCCCAGAGCGGGGCCGCAAAGCTTGTCCCTCATCGTGCTGTTTATGAAATGACGCTGGATGGAACCCGGCCGGCGTCCGGCATATCGGGTGTCCAGGGTCGCATGGTGTTTGACTTCGACGGGTCCGGTTGTGAGGGATACACCATGAATATGCGGCTGGTGACCCGTATCCAGGCGCAATCGGGACGCTCAAGCATATCGGACTTGCGGTCTTCAACCTGGGAGCAGGGAGCGGGAAAGCTCTACCGCTTCAATTCCAGTTATTATCTTGGGCAAACACTGGAAGAATCCACGCGCGGCAATGCCGAGCGGTCCGGCAGCGATGGTCAAGTGAAGGTGCAGGTGAGCGCTCCAAAGGCCAAAGAGCTGAAATTGGCGGGGCCGGTTCTCTTTCCCACCCAGCATTCTCTGGAAATCCTTGCGGCGGCGCAGGCGGGGAAGAAAATGTTGCAGGCGCGCGTATATGACGGCTCCAGCAAGGGAAGCAAGGTCTTTGCGACGACAACTTTCATCGGCAAGCGATTGGAGCCCGGCGCAAAGCTGCCCTCAAAGCGGGTGGCCAATGACGACATACTCGAAAAACTTGTGTCGTGGCCCGTTTCGATCAGCTATTTCGACACCGGAGCCGAAGCCAAGGAAACTCCGGCCTATCAGCTCGACTTTCGTCTTTATAACAACGGCGTAAGCCGTGAGATTCTGATCGATTATGGCGATTTTTCAATCAAGGGCGTATTGAGCGCGCTGGAGATCAGACCGTTCCCGGGCTGCAAATAGACTGATACGAGGGGTCATCAGCATTGACCGATCCGCACATCCTTCGAGACGGCGCGTTGCGCCTCCTCAGGATGAGGTTTTGTGACAGAAAAACAAATACAACACCTCATGCTGAGGAGCGCCCGTAAGGGCGCGTCTCGAAGCATCGGCTATGAGTCAGTATCAATGACCCTTGGTATTACCTCTTCGTCAAACGGCGGTACGGCCCCATAGCCAGGCCGCGCCGCGAACGCCGCTTTCAGCTCCGTGGCGGGGCGGGCATATCTCGATGCCCGTGTTGTCGCTGAAAATATGCGGAGCAATCAGGCCGGGAAGCTGCTCATAGAGGTGAGTCATGTTGGACAGGCCGCCGCCGAGCACAATACGGTCCGGATCAAAAATATTGATGATGCCAGCCAGTCCCCTCGCCAGCCTCGAGGCGTGGCGATCAAGGCTTTGCCGGGCTTTGCCGCACCCTCGGCCCGCACTCGAAGCGATGTCTTCCGCATCCAGGGTTTCGCCAAAGAAGCGTTCGTGATCGGCCGCCATTCCGGGCCCCGATACCCAGGTTTCCATGCAGCCCTTGCGGCCACACCAGCATTGCGGACCTGGATACTCGTCAGGTTCCGGCCAGGGCAGGGGATTGTGGCCCCACTCGCCGCCAATGCCGCGCGGGCCATCCACCAAGGTGCGGTCAATGACCAGCCCGCCGCCGCATCCGGTTCCAATTATGACGCCGAATACGCAGCGCGCTCCCTCGCCCGCACCGTCAACAGCTTCCGATAATGCGAAACAGTTCGCGTCATTGGCAAGCCTTACGGGGCAGCGCAGCGCGCGTTCCAGATCCTGCTTGAGAGGTTTGCCATTGAGCCAGGTGGAATTTGCGTTCTGGACACGTCCGGTTGCAGGTGAAACGGAGCCCGGAATGCCAATACCGATGCGCTGATTTTCCGCCGCGCCTTCCGTCATCCCGGCGATGAGAGCTGTGATGGCTGCGATGGTCCCGCGGTAATCGTCCCGCGGCGCCCCGGCGCGGGAATGAGCAACCGTCTCTCCGTTCGCATCAAGCGCGATGCCGGCAATCTTGGTGCCGCCAAGGTCGATACCGATGCGCAATGCCGGCTCCATGACGATGTCAGCCTCCTGTGTCTCCGGCGAACCCGCCGATGCCCTGAACGGCCCGGTGGGCGAGGGCGACATCTTCGGGATCAAGGCCGTGAGCGGCGGCGAAGGTGAGGAGCAAATCCTCCGCTCCCATCAAGTGGTCCAGGGCCGTTATCAGGATTGTCTCCCTTGATTCCGGCGAGACGAGGGTTGCGGGGGTCCAGCCGGTAACATCCAGAAACCGGGAAAGCCGTGCTTCGTCAACGGTCAGGAAAGTGAGCGCGCTTATCGCAATGTCCCGGGCGGTGTCTGTGGAGATTGGCGGACTTTTTTTCATCATATCAGTTTGTTGCAGTCATCGCCGAATGTGAGCTGAACGGCCGTGCGCGGACTTTAAGACTTAGTTACGGGTTTTGCGGTCAAATAGGAACAGTTGAAAAGGGGGCGGATAACTGCCGCCGCAAGCGGGGTGCACTCAAACGGAGCGGATGGCATGGAATATTCTGGCGGCATAGCCGACTATGAGGCGTCTGATTCGAATACGGCCGGGCCAATGACAAAAACCGTACTGATTGTCGAAGACAACGAACTGAACATGAAGCTGTTCCATGATTTGCTGGATGCGCATGGCTATCAGACCCTGCAAACCAGAAACGGCATGGAAGCTCTCGGTATTGCCCGCGAGCACCGGCCCGACCTCATTCTGATGGACATTCAATTGCCTGAAGTCTCCGGGCTTGAGGTCACGAAATGGCTGAAGGACGACGATGATCTGCGGGGCATCCCGGTTATCGCGGTTACGGCCTTCGCGATGAAGGGGGACGAGGAGCGCATTCGCGAGGGGGGGTGCGAAGCCTATATTTCAAAACCAATCTCCGTGTCGATGTTTCTGGACACTGTGCGCCAGTACATCGGCGACGCCTGAGCCGGCGATCCGAGGAAGCGATATGACAGCCCGTGTTCTCGTCGTTGATGACATCGAAGCCAATGTCAAACTTCTCGAAGCCCGGCTGACGATCGAGTATTTCGAAACGCTGACGGCGCGCAGTGGTCCGGAGGCGCTGCAAATCTGTGCCGACGAAGGCGCCGATGTGGTTCTTCTGGACGTCATGATGCCGGGGATGGACGGCTTCGAGGTATGCCGGCGGCTCAAGGCAGACCCGAAGACGCAGCATATCCCGGTTATAATGGTCACGGCGCTCGACCAGCCTTCCGACAAGATTCGGGGCCTTGAGGCGGGGGCCGACGATTTTCTCACCAAGCCGGTAGATGATCTTGCGCTGATCACGCGGGTGAAAAACCTTTCGCGGCTCAAGATGCTCATGGACGAGATGCTGAAGCGCGCCTCGACCGGCGAGCAGATGGGAATGGATCAGGACGCCTCGGCGTTTGGCGGCGGGGCCGGATTGGGCGGCAAGGTTCTGCTGGTCGAGGACCATGCGAGATCGGCAACCCGCATCATGGAAACATTGTCCAGCGAGCAAACGGTCGATCTGGAATCCGATCCTCAGCGGGCGCTGATGATCCTTCCTGAAAAGGACTATGACTTGCTGATGGTCTCTTTGAGCCTTTCGGGCACCGATGGATTGCGTCTGTGTTCGCAATTGCGCTCGCTTAACCGCTTCCGCCAGCTGCCGATTCTTATCATTTCCGAGCCCGGCGAAAATGTGCGCCTGTTGCGCGGGCTTGAGATGGGCGTGAACGACTATCTCGTCCGGCCGATCGAAAAGAATGAAATGATGGCCAGGGTCAGAACCCAGATCAAGCGCAAGCGGTATACCGACCAGTTGCGCAACCGTCTCGAGGAAAGCGTCGAGATGGCGATTACCGATTCCCTGACCGGCCTCTATAACCGCCACTATATGGAGCGCCACCTGACGACACTCGTCAAAGAGGCGGTTCAGCGCGGCAAGCCGCTTTCAATGCTGATTGTGGATATCGACTACTTCAAGGCGGTGAATGATACACACGGCCACCAGGCCGGCGACGCGGTGCTCAAGGATTTTGCAAACCGTTTGCGTGAGAATATCCGCGGTATCGATCTGGCCTGCCGTCTCGGCGGTGAGGAATTCGTTGTGATGATGCCCGAAACCGATCTCGGCAAGGCCTATGTGGCGGGAGAGCGGTTACGCCAGCGTATTGCGTCGGTGCCATTCCAGGTCTCTCCGAATACGGAGCTTACGATTACCGCCAGCGTCGGCATAGCAACTCTGGATGGCGCCGATGACACGCCCGAGGGGTTGCTTAAACGGGCGGACGAAGCGCTGTACAGCGCCAAGCGCGATGGCCGCAACCGGGTGGTGGCGGACGCCGCCTGACCGGTTAATCAGATCCTGCAAGCGCATTTCCCGGCCGTGGACACTCACAGCTTGTGGATAACTGCGGCTTCACGCAACAATTCAACCTCATACCCTGTCTGAGCACTTAAGGTTAACACTTTACTGTACCGTGCCTTTTCGTGTATTGCCAAAGCCGAAACAGATAATTTCAGCGGCACGCAGGCTGGGCTATTCCCGGCGACTGCCTGCGTTGAGATAAGTGGAGGCTTATGCGGGATAGAGATCGTCGTTTCATGTCGGTCTGCTGATATGTGTGTCCTTCTTCAGTCTCCCGAGACGAGATAACCCTACGGAGTGCTCAGGTCCGCCGCATCTCCTGGGTCCGTGGGGTTTGGCTGGCCGGTGGGCGGTTTGAGTGGCCTCCTCGTAAACGCCGTCCGCCGGCCGGCCACCAAGTCAGATGACCAAGACCCTCTTTGGCTCATTTGGCTTGTTGGCCAGTCCTGCAAACCACGTCGGATCTACCCCGCTACCGAATGGTTGCGGGGCTGGTCTTCATTTTCATTCAGGAAGAACAGGGTTTTGGAATCGAACCGCGCCGTGCCGCGCGGAGAGCTTATTTTATTTTGGTTTCTTTGAACTCGACGTGTTTGCGCACAACCGGATCGTATTTCTTCATGACGAGTTTTTCAGTCAGGGTGCGCGCGTTCTTCTTCGTCACATAATAGTAGCCGGTGCCCGCGGTGCTCTCGAGCTTGATTTTCTGAGTTGGGCCTTTGGCCATCTTTTCATGTCCCTGGAAGTATGTATGTAGCTGTGTGGCGTGCAACCTAGCGTCCGGCGGAGGGAAGTCAAGCACGCGTTGATAGGGTGCGGTTATCAGCCCGAATACTGCCCGGCCGCGTCCGGTTCCCGGTCGTGCGGGTCGAAGCCGTGCATATAGAGAGCCCATTGGTGGGCAACCAGGGCGCCCTTGATGTGCGGCAGCGTGGCCAGGGCCATGACGACCGTCACCGGAAACCAAAGCGCGGCGTGAATCCACAGCGCCGGACGGAATGTCATCTCAACAGCCAGCACCATCGGGACAATGAGGTGCCCAAGCACCAGAATTGTAAAATAGGGCGGAGCGTCATCGGCGCGATGATGGTGCAATTCCTCGCCGCAATGCCGGCATTGCGGCGCCACCTTCAGGTAACGGGCGAACAGCTTGCCAATCCCGCAATTGGGGCAGCGCAGCTTTGCCCCGCGCATGAGCGATTGAACCAGATCCCGTGGCGGATTTTCCCTAATCTCAACAGGCATATCTGCACTTCTCAGGTTTGACGCCCAAAGGCTTGCGAATGAGTGTTTCCAACGGCGCCGGCGAGACACGGCCTAAAGCATGTCGCGTTCATTCGCATTCACGCGCCCTGCTTTATCTCTTTGTTTGAGCGCGTCTTTTTTCGCAAAACCGGTGCCCACTTTTGCGAGACACGCTTTAGCGCTGTCTGCGCCGTGCGGCCCGGTTGCGCCCTTTTCGTTTGCGGGGAACCGTCTTGCGCGCATTTTTCTTTGCAGCAGCCATATACGCGCCATCGCTTAACATTTCAAACCTTAGAGCTCCTGCGCTGGGGATTGCTTCGATCAACCGAACCTCGACTCTGTCTCCCAGGGAGTAGCCCATGCCGGTTCTGTCGCCGATAAGGGCCTGGCGGCGCTCGTCATGGCGGAAATAGTCTCCGCCGATGGATGACGCGGGCACAAATCCGTCGGCGCCGGTTTCCTCAAGCCGAACGAACAAGCCGGTGCGAACGACGCCCGAGACCCGCGCCGCGAACAGAACGCCGATGCGGTCAGCCAGAAAAGCGGCGATCAGCCGGTCAACGGTCTGGCGTTCCGCTGCAATGGCGCGGCGTTCCGCGTCTGAAATATTTTGCGCTATTTGATCCAATTCACCGATCTCGCGGTCGGTGAGCCCGTCCGGCCCCAGATCGCACGCCCGGATCAGGGCGCGGTGGACGATCAGATCGGCATAGCGGCGGATGGGTGAGGTGAAATGCGCATAGCGGCGCAGGTTCAGGCCGAAATGGCCGACATTCGCAGGACTGTATTCCGCCTGAGCTTGCGAGCGGAGTACAACTTCGCTGACAAGCTGCCCCATGTCGGCGGCGCGCGCCTGCGCCAGGATTCGGTTGAAGTGTTCCGGTTTCATCCTACCGCTCTTGGGAAGATCAATCGAGAGGGAGGCCAGAAAATCCCGCAGCGTCTCAAGCTTTTCCCTCGATGGGGCATCGTGGGCACGGTAGATGAGCGGCGATCGCTTCGCCTCGAGTATTTCGGCGGCTGCGACATTGGATTGAATCATGAACTCTTCAATGAGCCGGTGCGCTTCCAGGCGCGGAGGAATGACGATGCGCTCAACCTGACCGTCTTCGCCGAGCACGACCTTTCTTTCGGGAAGATCCAGATCGAGCGGCCCGCGTTTGTCGCGCGCCCTGGCCAAAACGGCGTATGCCTGCCAGAGGGGGCGCAGAATGTTTTCCAGTATTGGGCTCGTAGCCTCATCGGGCTTGCCATCAATTGCCGCCTGCGCCTGAGCATAGTTGAGGCGGGCGCGCGATCGCATGATGCCGCGGGAGAAGCGATGGCTGATTTTGGCTCCCGATGCGTCGAACACCATGCGCACACACAGGCACGCGCGGTCCACGCCTTCGCGCAAAGAGCAAAGGTCGCTGGAGATGCGTTCCGGCAGCATGGGCACAACCCGGTCGGGGAAGTAGATCGAATTGCCCCGCTTCAAGGCTTCCTTGTCGAGACTTGAGCCCGGTTTCACGAAATGGGCGACATCGGCGATTCCCACCATCACCACCCAGCCTTCCGGGTTGGCGGCGTCGTCATCGGGTGCGGCCCAGACCGCGTCGTCATGATCGCGGGCATCGGGCGGATCGATGGTGATGAAGGGAATGTCGCGCAGATCGTCATGGGTCTCCAGGGTCGGGGCGATGAGTTTCTCCGCGTCATTCAGGACCGCCTCGGGAAACTCGTCCGGCAGCCCAAGCGAATGCAGGGCGATGAGGCTGACTGCGCCTTGAGCGTCCGGGTTGCCGAAGAGTTCCACGACCCGCGCCCGCATCGGTCCGAACCGGCGGCTCTTTTCTATCTCGAAGCGAACCAGATCGCCGTCCTTGGCGCCGTGGGTATCGCCCTGGTGGACACTCCATTCGCGCAATTGCTTTCGGTCGATCGGGTCGATCACCCCGCCGCCGCCCGGAATTGCGCGGAAGATACCAAGTAAGCGCGAGGGTTCGCGGGGCAGGCGTTTGATCAGGCGCGCTTCATAGGCGACCCCCGAAGGGTCTCCCTCCTCGAGCCTGGTGAGCCGGGCAAGAACACGGTCGCCGACGCCCGGCGCAGGTCCAGGGTCGTTTCTGCGCGAGACCAGCAAGATGCGGGGAGGGGCGCTGCCCTCATCGTCCCATTTGGCGGGATGGGCGATAAATTCTCCGTCTGCATCGCGCCCGGTTATTTCAATAACCGTGACGGGGGGTAACCCGTCCGCCGCCGAGACACGCTTTCGACGCCCCTTGATAAGGCCTTCATCCGCCATCTCGCGGAGCAGGCGCTTCAGGTCGATCTTGTCGGTGCCCTTCACCTGAAACGCGCGCGCAATTTCGCGTTTGCCAACATGGGAGGAGGCGCTCTGAATGAACTTCAGAATATCGGCTTTGCTCGGCAGACCTGGCGAGCGCCGTTTTGCGCGTTTGGTGCGGGATTTGCTTCCAGGCTTTTTTTGGGGAGACACGCGGGGCCGCTCTGCGCCTATGGCGCGGCCTCTTTTGTGGCCCGCGCGGGGCGTTTGCGTTTTTTGGCGCCGCCTTTGCCCTTGGCGGCTTTCTCCGCAATCAGCTCAACCGCCCGTTCGAGAGTGACGTCTTCCGGTTTCATGGATTTGGGCAGTGTGGCGTTGGTTTTGGCATGCTTGACATAAGGGCCGTAGCGTCCGTCCAGCACCTGTACGGGTCCTCCCAGCTCGGGATGCACGCCGAGATCCTTCAGCACGGTCGCCTGGCGGGCCCCGCGTTTGGTTTTCTTCTCCGCAAGCACGGTCACGGCGCGGTTGATGCCAACGTCGAAGACTTCCTCCGGACTGTCGAGATTTGCATAGACCCCGTCATGCTGAACGAAGGGTCCGTAGCGCCCGATGCCGGCGAAAATGGGTTTGCCGGTTTCAGGGTGCATGCCGACTTCGCGCGGCAGGGCGAGCAGGGCCAGCGCGCGCTCGAGATCGAGGGTTTCGAGATCGAAGGTCTTGGGCACCGATGCCCGCTTGGGCTTTTCACCGCTCTCGGGCTCGCCAAGCTGCACATAAGGCCCGAAACGTCCCGAGCGTAAAGTTACGTCGAGACCGGTCTCGGGGTCCTGACCAAGGAGCTTGGCGTCCGATTGCGCGGCTTGCCCGTTCTGATCGCCGGAATTGGCCAACTGCCGGGTGAAACGGCAATCGGGATAATTGGAACATCCGATAAATGCCCCGAAACGCCCGGTCTTGAGACTGAGGCGTCCATCCTCGCATGACTGGCATTTGCGCGGGTCGGCGTCCGGATCCTCGCCTTGCGGGAAGATATGCGGCCCAAGCATTTCATTCAGCGCGTCCAGAACATGGGTAATCCGCAAGTCTTTGATCTCATCGACGGCCGCGAAAAAGTCGCGCCAGAATTCGCGCAGCACATCCTTCCATTCCAGTTGTCCGGCAGAAATCTGGTCGAGCTTTTCCTCCAGTCCGGCGGTGAAATCGAACTCCACATAGCGCTTGAAGAAACTTTCAAGGAAGGCAATGACCAGGCGGCCCTTGTCCTCGGGGATGAGACGCTTCTTTTCGAGCCGCACATATTCGCGGTCGCGCAGCACAGTGAGTGTCGAGGTGTATGTGGATGGCCGGCCAATGCCGAGTTCTTCCATGCGTTTTATGAGCGTGGCTTCGGTGAAGCGCGGCGGCGGCTCGGTGAAATGCTGCTTGGCTTCTACCGACCGCGGATTCGGCAAATCGCCGTTGGCGAGCGCCGGCAGCCGCCTGTCTCCCTCGCGGCCGCCATTGTCGTCCCGGCCCTCTTCATAGAGTTTCATAAAACCGTCGAATTTGATGACGGATCCATTTGCTCGCAGGCCGTAAGTTACGCCATCGCTGCCGCGCACTTCGATTTCCGCGACAGTGCGTTCGAGTTCCGCGCTCGACATCTGGCTGGCGACGGCGCGCCGCCAGATGAGCTTGTAGAGTTTTGCCTGGTCTGAATCGAGATAGGCGGCGAGGCTGCCTGGGTCTTTGGAAAAATCAACCGGGCGAATGGCCTCATGGGCTTCCTGGGCGTTCTTCGCCTTGGTTTTGTAAATTCTCGGGCTGTCCGGGAGATAGGCGCCGCCGAAATTCTGAACCACCATATCGCGGCATGCGCTTATGGCTTCGCCGACCATCTGGACGCCGTCGGTCCGCATATAGGTAATCAGGCCCTGGGTCGTGCCGCCGATATCCACGCCTTCATAGAGCCTTTGCGCGACCTGCATGGTCTGGCGCGAGTTGAATCCCAGTTTGCGCGAGGCTTCCTGTTGCAGGGTCGATGTCGTAAAGGGCGCCGCGGGGTGGCGTTTCTGCGCCTTGCTTTCGACGCTGGAAACAGAATATGCGCCGCCGTCCAGCCCGGTTTTGTACCGGGTTGCCGTGGCTTCATCGGGAATGCCGTAGCGGTCGAGTTTTTCCCCGCCAACGGAAACCAGGCGGGCGGGGAATTCATCTCCGCCGGGCGCGGTCAGGGATGCATTTATGGACCAGTATTCCCGGCTCTTGAAGAGTTCGATTTCGGCCTCACGGTCGCAAACAAGTCTGAGCACGACGGATTGAACCCGGCCCGCTGAACGCGAACCGGGGAGTTTGCGCCACAGCACCGGCGAAAGCGTGAAGCCGACAAGGTAATCCAGGGCCCGCCGCGCCAGGTAAGCATTCACCAGAGGAGCGTTGATTTCGCGCGGCTTCGACATTGCTTCGGTGACAGCCTGCTTGGTCACCGCGTTGAAAACCACCCGTTCGACATCGACGCCCTTGAGCGCCTTTTTCTTTTCCAGAACCTGAAGCACGTGCCAGGAGATGGCCTCTCCCTCCCGGTCAGGGTCCGTGGCGAGGATGAGTTTGTCCGCGCCTTTTACGGCTCTGACAATTTCGTTCAGGCGTTTGGCGGATTTCGGATCAACTTCCCATTGCATCTCAAAGTTGGAATCCGGATCGACCGAACCGTCCTTTGAGGGCAGGTCGCGCACATGGCCATAGGAGGCCAGTACCGTGTAGCCAGGTCCAAGATACTTGTTGATGGACTTGGCCTTCGCCGGCGATTCGACAATGACAACGTTCATTTTTAAGGTTTCCGGATAAATTATTTCCCAGTGATTGACCCCGCTGATCGACTGCTCACGGCAATTTCACGATCTCGCAACGCGGGGCGACTGAACATGGTGACTCGCGGCATCGCTGTCAATTGATCCCGTGACGCCAAATTTTCATCCCGGTGGTAGAGAGTTGAATAATACAACCCATGCGTGTATAGAAGATTCAGTAATAGATTCGAAGTAACAGCGGCGGCAGAGCACTTCGTAAGCGAGAGGTCAAATGGGCAAGACTCAGAAACGCGTGCAAACGCTTGAAACTGACAATGCAGCGAAGGTATTGGGATCGCGGAATGCGGCAGCCGCGCGAACTGGTGCGGGAGATATGGAGGCGGGCATCGGAGCGGGTGGGTGCGATGAACAGATATTACCGAGCGATGCTGCCGGCTATATTCAGGAAATGGCGATTGAATTGAAGGATATTGCCGAATCGGCGAGGCTTTCATTCCTCGCTTATCTGCTGGATCTGGTGATCGAGGAAAGTGGCATGCAGAAGCGCGGCCGTTTCTAGTGCGTCTCACCGATAAGCATGTCCCCGCGAAGGCGGGGATGGAAACCGGTTATCGGAAAAATGATACGCATAAACAAAGCCAAGATCGCGGTTTTGATTCCATCAAAACATGAAGCGATCCAGAGCCTGCTCCGAGAACCGGCCGCATCTGGTTTGGCTGGTCATCACTCGGGTTGTATCAGCGAGACAAGTTGACTCCCATGGCGCTCAATGCGGCCGGCAAGATCGAGTTCCAGCAGGATGACCTGGACCTGCCGCGCTGGAAGCCGGGTGGTGCGGATCACTTCATCGACATCGACGGGGGATACCCCTAAAGCGCCAATAACCTGCTCGCGCTCCGATTGTCCGACATCGACTTTGATGGGAGAATCGGATGCGGCCTCGAAGCTGATGCCTTTGGGGGAAGTTGGCGCGGCCGCGCGGCCCAGTATGGGCTCCAGGACGCAAATCACGTCTTCGGCGCAAGTGACCAGCCCGGCGCCGTCACGCAGCAGCTTGTTCGTTCCTCCCGCTCGCGGGTCCAGCGGATTTCCGGGCACGGCAAAGACTTCACGGCCCTGTTCTCCGGCGAGCCGGGCGGTAATCAGCGATCCGGACCGGTTGGCCGCTTCCACCACGATAACGGCGACCGAGACGCCGGAGACCAGACGGTTGCGCCGTGGAAAGTCCTTTCCGCGCGGCCTGTATCCGATCGGCATTTCACTGAGCAGGACGCCCTGTTTGCCAATGGCGTCCTGCAAATCCGCATTCTCGGGCGGATAGACGGAATCGATACCGCCGGCGAGCACCGCGAGCGTCCCGCGTTCAAGCGATGAAACATGGGCCGCGGTATCAATGCCGCGCGCAAGGCCGGACGCGATTACAAACCCCTCGCGTCCCAGATCGGCAGCCAGCATGCGGGTGAATTTCTGGCCGATCGCGGAGCCGTTGCGCGCGCCGACAATGGCGATCATGGGCCGGCGCAACAACTCCAGCGCGCCCTTGACATAGATCAGCGGCGGGGGCGCATCCACCGATGCAAGCCAGGCCGGATAGTCGGTTTCGCCCAGAGCGACAAGCGATGCGCCAATCCGGCCGGCAAGTTTCAGCTCCGCTTCGGCGGCTTGCAGCGAGAATATCTTGATTTCACGGCGTGCCCCGCCGCGCCGTGAGAGCTGCGGAATGGCCTCCAGCGCCGCGCCTGAACCGCCGAAATGGTTGATCAGTTCGCGAAAGATGACCGGCCCGACATTTTCACTGCGGATCAGCCGGAGCCAGTTCAGCCGCTGCTCATCGCTCAGCATTCGCTTGGGGTTTTCGCCAGCCATGCGGCCGCTGCCCTCAGGAGGTGCCAATCTTCGACTCCTCGCCGCGAACAAGCCGGCTGATATTCGCCCAGTGGCGCACATAAACAAGGACCGTCATGAGCACGAACAGCTCCATGATTTGCCATTGGCCGAAATAGGCCAGGAGCAAGGGCGTCGCGGCTGAAGCGCCCAATGAGGCCAGGGAGGAATAACGCGATGTGGCGGCGATCAGCAGCCACAGACCGCAGAACGCGGCCGCGACAGGCCAGTACAGACCGAGCAGGACGCCGGTGTAGGTCGCCACGCCTTTACCGCCACGAAATTTGAGCCAAAGCGGCGCCAGATGACCGAGAAAAGCGCCAAGCCCGGCCAGAATGCCCGTATCGGGACCCCACTGGAGCCCGATCAGCGCGGCGGCCGTTCCTTTGAGCAGGTCGGCGGCAAGCGTGAGCGCGGCAAGTCCCTTATTGCCGGTGCGCAGGACATTCGTGGCCCCGATATTGCCCGAACCGATCGCGCGCACATCGCCAAACCCGGCAATCCTTGTGAGAAGCAGTCCGAAGGGAATCGATCCCAGCGCATATCCAACAAGCAGCGCCGCGCCGTAATAGGGCAGAGCCAGGCCCCAATCGATCGGATCCGGCATCGAGTGTTATCTCCCACGCAAATTGCTGCTCACATGCCGCTGGGCGCACCAGCCAGCCTTATTCGTCATCCGAGAGAGTATACACGGTGTTGCCGTTGACCAGTGTCCGCAAGACGCGGCCCTGCATTTGGCTCTCGTCAAAGGGTGTATTTTTCGACTTCGAATGCAGTTGCTCGGGATTGACCACCCAGGGCGTTTCCAAATCGAGGATAATCAAATCCGCCGGAGCGCCGGTCTGAAGGCGGCCGTAGGGCAGCCCGAGGATTTCCGCAGGATTGGAAATCATGGTGCGCAGCAGAGCCGGCAACTGGATGTGTCCTGAATGATAGAGGCGCAGGGCCGCCGGGAGCAGGGTTTCCAGGCCGATGGCGCCGTCTTCGGCTTCGGCGAAGGGGCGCCGTTTTGCGTCGGCGTCCTTGGGGTTATGGCTTGAAACAACGACATCGATATCGCCCGCGGCGAGACCTTCGACCATCGCCATACGGTCTTCTTCCGGGCGCAGGGGCGGGCGCATTTTGAAGAATGTCCGGTAGGACCCGATGTCATTCTCATTGAGGGACAGATGATTGATCGACACCCCGCATGTCACGGGAAGGCCGCGCGCCTTGGCGCGGCGCAGGACATCGAGCGCCGAAGCGCAGGACAATTGGGCTGCGTGATAGCGCGCTCCGGTCAGCGCGACCAGTTCGATGTCGCGCTCAAGCGTGATGACCTCGGCTGATTTGGGAATTCCGGGAAGTCCCAGCCGGCTGGAGACCTCGCCCTCGTTCATCACGCCGGAATTGGCCAATTCAGACTCTTCGGTATTGTGAACGGTCAGGGCGTCGAAGTCCCTGGCGTAAGCGAGCATACGGCGCATGACGCGCGCACTGGCGATGCTCGATGCGCCGTTGGTGAAGGCGACGGCTCCGGCTTCCTTCAGCAGGCCGATTTCGGTCATCTCTTCGCCCTTAAGGCCGCGTGTCGCCGCCGCCATGGGGTGAACATGAACGATGGCCGTATCGCGGGCGCGGCGCTCCACGAAATCAACCAGCGCGACGTCGTCAATGACCGGATTGGTTTCCGGCGAGCAGATAATTGTCGTGACCCCGCCCGCCGCCGCCGCGTGGCTCGCGGTCGCCAGCGTTTCGCGGTGCTCGAAGCCGGGCTCTCCTGAATACATCCACATGTCAACAAGGCCCGGGCAGAGCACATGTCCGCCGCAATCGATGACCTCATGCCCGTCGGGCGCATTGCGCCTGAGCTTGGGGCCAAGATCGGCAATTTCGCCATTCGCGATGACCAGCCCGCCTGCCTCGTCCCGCCCGGTGGCCGGGTCGATCAAACGCGCATTGATGAGGGCGATTTTGTCGCCCGGCTTGAGGCCGATCTTCGTAAGCTCTTTCGCGAGCGTGGCTTTTGGTGTCCTGCTCATTGGTTCTGCAGGTGCTGGCCGAAAGCCTGGAGAACAGCCATGCGGACGGCCACGCCCATTTCCACCTGTTCGGAAATCACGCTGCGATGATCGTCGGCGACCGCTGAATCGATTTCAACGCCCCGGTTCATGGGGCCGGGATGCATAATCAGCGCGTCGGGCTTGGCCAGTTTGAGCTTTTCGTGGTCGAGGCCGAAAAAGCGGAAATATTCCCGCACGCTCGGGACAAAGGTTCCCGACATCCGTTCCAGTTGCAGGCGCAGCATCATGATAATGTCGGCGCCTTTCAACCCTTCATCCATGGAGGTGAAAATCTGCGCGCCGAGCCGCTCGGCGAAGGGCGGCAAAAGGGTGGATGGCGCGACGATCCTGACCTGTGCGCCGAGCGCGTTGAGCAGAATGATGTTGGACCGCGCCACGCGCGAATGCAGCACGTCCCCGCAGATGACAACGCTCAAGCCCTCGATGCGGCCCTTGTTCCGCCGGATGGTCAGGGCGTCGAGAAGGGCCTGGGTGGGATGTTCATGACTGCCGTCACCGGCGTTGATGACGGAACAGCTGACTTTCTGCGCGAGCAGTTCCACAGCGCCCGCCGCATAGTGGCGCACAACCAGTATATCGGGGCGCATGGCGTTAAGGGTCATGGCGGTATCGATGACGGTTTCGCCCTTCTTGATGGACGAAGACCCGACCGACATGTTCATGACATCGGCGCCGAGGCGTTTTCCGGCCAGTTCAAAGGAGCTTTGCGTGCGGGTGGAGGCTTCGAAGAACAGATTGATCTGGGTGCGTCCGCGAAGCGTGTCCTGCTTCTTGTTGATCTGCCGGTTGGCTTCTGCGGCGTCATCCGCGAGATCGAGAAGTCCGGTGATCTCCGCCGGTGTCAGGCCTTCGATTCCAAGAAGATGGCGGTGCGGATAGAAAAAGCTGTCTGGTGAGGCGACGATACTCATTAAAGCGGACTCTATAGGCCGAGTCTGCAAAGCGTGCAAGCGGGTGTTATACTGTAGTTAGCGAAGAGGAGGCATCCATGGCCGCCATCCAACCGCAGACCCCGGAAAATCTCAACCAGAGCCCGCCTTTTTTGGGCATGAACCTGTATGAAACGGACCTCGCATTGCGGGAAGCCGTGGTGCGCGAAGGAGCGGGAGGCGCAAGCGGAAATCTTGCCGCGTTCGGCGCGAAGGCCGGCAGTAAAGAAGCCTTTGAGCTGGGACTGCGCGCCAATGAAAATCCGCCATGTATCGCGGCGGAAAGCGGCTCCGGCGGCGGCGATGGGATTATTCTATATGACCCCTCCTATCACGAGCTTATGGCCACCAGCATGGGCCAGGGCCTGCATTGTTCGACCTGGGAACATCTGGCCCGGGGAGGCAAGCCGCAAAAGGGCGCCCATGTCGCGCGCTGCGCGGCTTTCTACATGGCGGCCCAGATGGAAGCGGGGCATTGCTGCCCGGTCACGATGACCCACGCAGCCGTGGCGGCCTTGCGGTACCAGCCGGACATTCTCGATGACTGGCTGGCGAAAATTCTGTCGCGAAACTACGATCCGGCCTTCGTGCCGATGACCGGGAAAACCTCGGTGACCCTGGGAATGGGCATGACCGAGATACAGGGCGGCACCGATGTGCGCGCCAATATTACCCGGGCCGAAGCCGTGGAGGGCGGCGGCCCGGGCGGCCATTACTCGATTACCGGGCACAAATATTTCATGTCGGCGCCGATGAGCGACGCCTTCCTCGTTCTGGCGCAGGCCCGGGGCGGGCTCTCCTGTTTTCTGATGCCGAGATTCCGGCCCGGTGGCGGCATCAACGAGATTCAGATACTGCGGCTGAAAGACAAGCTGGGCAACCGGTCGAATGCATCTTCGGAGGCCGAATTCCACGGCGCTTATGCCCAGCTCATCGGTGAGGAAGGGCAAGGGGTTCGCACCATCCTCGATATGGTTACGCTCACCCGGCTTGATTGCGCGGTTTCCTCGGCGGGGCTGATGCGCTTTGCCCTGGCGCAGGCGATCCATCATTGCCGCCACCGCAGTGTATTTCAGAGACTGCTCATCGATCAGCCGCTGATGGAGAGGGTCCTGGCCCATATGACGCTTCACGCTGAAGCCGCCGCCATGCTCGTTTTCCGGTTGGCGCGAGCCTTCGATGGCGCGCATGACGAGAGGGAAAAGGCCTATCGGCGGCTCATGACGCCTGTCGCGAAATACTGGATTTGCAAGACCGCGCCCGCCTTCGCATTCGAGGCGATGGAGTGCCTTGGCGGCAACGGTTATGTCGAAGACGCATCTCCGCTCGCCCGTCTCTACCGCGAGGCCCCCGTTAACGCCATCTGGGAAGGCTCGGGCAACGTCATGTGCCTTGATGTTCTGCGCGTGGTCCGGCGCGACCCGGGGTCAGTTGAACTCGTGCTTGAGGAGCTGGGTGAGGCCATACGCGGCGAATCCAGGCTGGAGGCCGATCTCGAGCGGATCAAGGGCATGCTTGCCCTAAACTCCGGTCTGGAGGAAAACGGCCGCGTTCTGACCGGATTGATCGCCGAATTGGCCGCGGCCGCGCTGATCCATGCCCATGCGCCGCAAGGGATCGCGGAATGCTACCTGTCCGCTCGATTTTCCGCGCCAAGAGACGCCCAATACGGATCGGTTGAAATAAAAGGCGATGTCCATGCGATACTGGAACGCGCGCTTCCGCGGAGCTAGGGTCAGGCGGGTGCGCGGTTAATCTCGCTACACATTCTCGCCGGCAATGGTGGCGAGTGCGCGCGAACGGTATTCCCGGCGATAGAGGACGCCAATCACCCACGCCATGGTCGCCATGAAAAGCGTTGGGTGAATGAACCACCCGAAGGTGGCGATGCCGAAATAATATGCGCGCAGGCCGCTGTTGGCGTGGCGCCCGACGCCGCCGGCAAGCCCTGCGGCCCGCTCCGCGTGGCTGCTGCAAATTCGTTTGTTGCGTCCGCTGGGAATCGGCGTCGCGCCGATGAGAATGCCGGTGTAGTGGGACAGCCGGTAGGCCCAGGCGAATTTGAAAAATGCAAAAATAAAGATACCCATCAGGAACAGCACCTTGAACTGCCACATAATGACGGTCGTCTGGCGCAGGAAGGGAAATTTCGCGGCCAGGAGGTGCAGTTCCTCGACATTGCCGAACAGCGCCGCCAGCGCGCCGGTGACAAACACGGATGTGGACGCGAAAAAGGCATTGCCACGCGACAGGGTGGCCAGAATCTGGACATCGACCATCCGGTTTTCGCGCTCGGCCATGTTCGACATCCATTCCGCCAGACGCCGATCGATGGCGTGCACGATCCCGCTCTTTGCGAGCGGTCCGCGGCGGGTGGCATAGCTGTATCCGGCCGTGAGCAGGAAGAACCAGACGAGCGCGGCGATATCGAAAATCGTCAGTCCGGAAATGGGCATTTGCCTTCCTCGATTACCCAGCGCCGATATTGGCCAGCCGGTCCAGCGCGCCTTGCAGGATAAAGGCCGCCGCCACCTTGTCTATCACTTCTGAACGCCGCTTCCGGGACGCATCGGCCTCCAGCAGGGTGCGTTCGGCGGCGACCGTGGACAGCCTTTCATCCCAGAGCACCAGGGGCAAATCGATCTGCCGGGTCAGGTTCGCGGCGAAGCTGCGGGTGGCTTGCGCGCGCGGTCCCTCCGTTCCATTGAGGTTGAGCGGAAGCCCAAGGACAAACGCGGAAACATCCAGTTTACCGGTAATTTCAAGAATTTTGTTCATGTCGTTCATGAACTTTGTGCGCCGGATGGTTTCCAAAGGCGTTGCGATGGTCCGGGACACATCGGAAAGCGCGAGGCCGATGGTTTTTGTCCCAAGATCGAGCCCCAGAAGGCGCGTGCCGGTTTCGAGCGACCCGGCCAGTACTTCCAGCGAAACAATTTGCGAATCTGTCATTTTTGGAGCGCCATGCGCCGGGCTATGCGGCGCCGGCATGGTTGCTGGCGCTCGCAGCGGCTTTATACTGCAATTTCGCGCAACACAACCGCGACACGAAATTTCTGACCGGAGGACGACAATAATGAAACTGACCTGGCTGGGGCATTCCGCCTTTCGAATTGAAATGGGACCGGACGTTTTGCTGATCGACCCGTTCCTGACAGGCAACGGCATATTCGAGGCTTCGGGCATGTCGGCGGAGGCGGCGACCGCCGGCGTGACCCACATCGCCCTCACTCATGGCCATGACGATCATGTCGGCGATACGGTGGCAATCGCCAAAAACACCGGGGCCAAGGTGATCTCGGTGTTTGAACTCGCCATGTATCTGAATGCGCAAGGCGTTGAAAATGTCG
>BDTT01000125.1 GCA_002897995.1 bacterium BMS3Bbin10
CGAGCAATGCCTCGTCCGCGGCGCGTGCCGCATCTGCCGGGGCGCGTGGAAGCTCGGCGGGCGTCTCGTCCCTGTCCGGCGGGGCAAATTCCGAGACGTATGGAGGTTCGGCAGGCGTCTCGTCCCTGTCCGGCGGGGCAAATTCCGAGGCGCATGGAGGTTCGGCGGGCGTCTCGTCCCTGTCCGGCGGGGCATACTCAGGGTTGTGACCGTTGTCCGGAGTAATTTTGTCGCCGGTGTCCCCGGCGCGCCGATTTTCACAATTAGACGCCTGACCGGACTCATGAACGGATTCATCGCCGGATTTGGAGTGAAGGTAATCTTTGGAATCACTGGCCATTGCATCACTTTCAACGCAATTCGGACGGGCCCCGCCAGCGGAATCGACCGCTTCGTAACCAATCCGATGTGATCCAGCCCTACATCGCGCGGCTGGAAATGGCCTCGCGCAGGTGCCATATTCGCATTCACCTGTGAATTATTACTTAAGGACGGTTTCGCCGTTTGATTCTTGTTGATTCCAAAACCTGCTCTCGCGGCCGCGTTCCGCCGCGCGGGCGCATCCGCGCCGCGATGTTCGCATAGACATATCACCCATTGCCGCCCTTTCTGCATCGCGTTAGAAATGTGGCATCGCGAACCGATTCCTTTCGGGAGTGTTCCATGGCGAACGCCAAATTGCAGACTGGCCGGCCGCTCTCTCCACACTTGCAGATCTACAGGCCCATGCTCACCATGATGATGTCGATCGCGCATCGCATCACCGGGGCGGCGCTGTATTTCGGCACGCTGGCGCTGGCCTGGTGGCTGATAGCCGCCGCCACGGGGCCTGAATATTTCAATTTCGTGAATGGTCTTGCCGGTACGCTCATCGGAAAGCTCTTGCTGTTCGGCTACACCTGGGCGCTGATCCACCATATGATCGGCGGGATCCGGCATTTCATCTGGGATACCGGGCGCGGCTTTGATCTGAGCGTAGTCGAGTTCATGGCGCGGGCGAGCCTCGCCGCTTCGCTGGGCCTCACGGTTCTTATATGGGCCATCGCCCTCATTGCGCCGGGAGGGCTGTAATCATGGCCGATATGCGTACGCCACTGAACAAGGTTCGCGGGCTCGGTTCGGCGAAAGAAGGCGCGGATCACTTCTGGCGCCAAAGGGTCTCCGCCCTCGCCAATATCCCGCTCACCCTGTTTCTGGTGGCCACCATCGCCCTGCTTGCGGGAAAGGATCACGCGCAGGTCGCGGCCTATCTGGGTTCCCCGCTTGCGGCCATTGCGATGCTGGCGCTGATTGTTTCGGCGACGGTCCACATGCGGCTCGGCATGCAGGTCATCATCGAGGACTATGTTAATGGCGAAGGGGCGAAGATACTGACCCTGGTGGCGAACACCTTCTTTACGATCATGGTCGGCCTCGCCTGCGTCTACGCAATCATCAAATTGAGCCTTGGAAGCTGACATGACACGCAAAGCAAACGGCAAGGGCGACGGGGCTGGGGCGCCGCGCGTAAACGGCAAGGCCTATCCGATGACGGACCACAGCTATGACGTGGTGGTGGTCGGCGCGGGCGGCGCGGGGCTTCGCGCGACGCTGGGCTGTGCGCAGGCCGGTCTCAAAACCGCCTGCATCACCAAGGTTTTCCCGACCCGCAGCCATACGGTCGCGGCCCAGGGCGGCATCGCCGCCTCATTGGGGAATATGGGCGAGGACAACTGGCGCTGGCATATGTATGACACGGTCAAGGGGTCGGACTGGCTCGGCGACCAGGACGCCATCGAATATCTCTGCCGGCAGGCGCCCCAGGCGGTCTATGAGCTGGAGCATTACGGCGTGCCCTTCTCGCGCACTGAAGAAGGCAAGATTTACCAGCGTCCCTTCGGCGGCATGACCACCGAATATGGCGAGGGCCCGCCGGCCCAGCGCACCTGCGCCGCCGCCGACCGGACCGGCCACGCCATGCTGCACACGCTCTATGGCCAGTCCCTGCGCTATACGGCGGAGTTTTTCATCGAATATTTCGCCATCGATCTCATCATGGATGAGGACGGCGTATGCCGGGGCATCGTCGCGCTGAACATGGAGGACGGCACCCTGCACCGCTTTCGCGCCCACAAGACGGTCATGGCGACGGGCGGCTATGGCCGCGCCTATTTCTCCTGCACCGGCGCCCACACCTGCACCGGCGACGGCAACGCCATGGTGCTGCGCGCGGGGCTCCCCTTGCAGGATATGGAGTTCGTGCAGTTTCACCCCACCGGCGTCTATGGCGCGGGAGTGCTGATTACCGAAGGCGCGCGCGGGGAAGGCGGATACCTCACCAATAGCGAAGGCGAACGCTTCATGGAGCGCTACGCCCCTCATGCGAAAGATCTCGCCTCGCGCGATGTGGTTTCCCGCTCCATGACCATCGAAATCAACGAGGGGCGCGGCGTCGGGCCGGACAAGGACCATATCCATCTGCATCTCAACCATCTCGACCCGGACATTCTGGCCGAGCGGCTTCCCGGCATCACCGAGTCCGCCAAGATATTCGCCGGGGTCGATCTCACGCGCGAGCCGATCCCCGTTATTCCCACGGTGCATTACAATATGGGCGGCATCGCCACCAATTATCACGGCGAGGTCATGACCTCGAAAAAGGGAAATCCCGATTCCGTCGTGCCGGGCCTGCTGGCCATCGGCGAAGCGGCCAGCGTGTCGGTGCATGGCGCCAACCGTCTGGGATCGAACTCGCTCATCGATCTGGTCGTGTTCGGGCGCGCCGCCGGCATCAAATGCGCCGAAACGGTGGAAGCCGGGTCCGCGCATCCCGATTTGCCGGCCGGCGCCGCCGATCTCGCCCTGTCGCGGCTCGACCGGTTCCGCCATGCGGATGGCGGCACGCCGACGGCGGAATTGCGCGACCGGATGCAGCGCTCCATGCAGACCAATTGCGCCGTGTTCCGGACCGGCAAGCTGATGGAGACCGGACGCAAAGAGATACAGAAGCTCTGGGACGCGAGCGCCGACATCAAGGTCACCGACCGCTCTTTGATCTGGAACACCGACCTCATCGAGACGCTGGAATATGACAATCTGATCATTCAGGCGGCGGTCACGGTCGCCGGCGCGGTCGCGCGCAAGGAAAGCCGCGGCGCCCACGCGCGCGAGGACTTCCCCGACCGCGACGACAAGAAATGGATGAAGCACACGCTAGCCTGGGCGGATGACGAGAAACGCAAGGTCAAGCTCGGCTCGCGCCCGGTGCACACCTACACCCTGACTGACGACATCAAATATATCGTGCCCAAGGCGCGGGTTTATTAGAGGGAATCATGGTCGAATTCACTCTCCCCAAGAACTCCAAGATCACCGAAGGCAAGACCTGGAACAAGCCGAGGGGCAAGGGCGACTGGCGCGAGTTCCGCGTCTATCGCTGGTGTCCGGAGACGCAGGACAATCCGCGCGTCGATACCTATGCCGTGAATCTGGAAGACTGCGGGCCGATGGTCCTCGACGCGCTCATCAAGATCAAGAGCGACATCGACCCGACGCTGACCTTCCGCCGCTCCTGCCGCGAGGGGATTTGCGGCTCCTGCGCCATGAATATCGATGGCTCCAACACGCTGGCCTGCACGCGCGGCATGGACGAGATCAGGGGCACGGTGAAAATCTACCCCCTGCCGCATCAGCAGGTGGTCAAGGACCTGGTGCCGGATTTAACGAACTTCTTTGCCCAGCACCGCTCCATCCAGCCCTGGCTGCAAACCGAAACGACGGAGCCGCCAAACGAGTGGAAACAGTCGCGCGAGGACCGCGAGAAGCTGGACGGGCTTTATGAGTGCATCCTGTGCGCCTGCTGCTCCACCTCCTGCCCGTCTTACTGGTGGAATCCCGACCGCTATCTGGGCCCCGCGGTGCTGCTGCAGGCTTACCGCTGGGTGATCGATTCACGCGATGAAGCGACCGGCGAGCGGCTCGACAATCTGGAAGACCCGTTCCGGCTCTATCGCTGCCACACGATACTGAACTGCTCGAAAGCCTGCCCCAAGGGCCTCAACCCGGCCAGGGCGATCGCCGAATTGAAGAAAATGATGATCGAGCGGCGGTATTGATCCGGTTGCGCCCGCCGAAGACGGCCCAAACCTTCTCACTGTCTCTCTGACGCAACGGATTTGCCGAAAATGGTGCATATCGGCAACGTCAGGACTCTATAAATCGCTAGTTTGCACCAATACCGTGCAGTTTACCCGGCGATCTGCTAGCCTTTGCCCATAATTTGCGGGGGGTATGTCATGTTCAATAGCAATGCACGATTCTCGAAAACCGTCATGCTGGCGGCAACTGCGGGGTTTATGGCTGTCATGCACAGTGTTCCCGCACAGGCCGATGGCATGGGCAAAGGCTCCTTTGAACCCGCGCCGATGACCCAGAACAGCTGGTATCTGGAGGGCCGGATTGGCGGAGCGCTCTCCGATGAGAGTGATAGCGACATGGTCAGCCCCAATGTCGCAGGGGCGAACGGGTCGCTGGAGATCGAGACCGATGGCGGTTTCGGCTTCGCGGTTGCGGTGGGTAAATATTTCATGCCGCGATGGCGTGGCGAGGTGGAGTGGGCGCATGGTTCCACCGACGACATCAAGATCGATTATTCCGGCGCTCCCCTGAACCCGTTTTCACCGCAGACGCTTAAAGCGAATGGCGATATCACGGTCGATACGGTTATGGTGAATGTGCTGCGGTCGTGGAACCGCACCATCTTCGGCCGGTTGCGGCCCTATAACGGAATCGGCCTCGGCGTAACGCGGATTGACGTCGACAATGTCGCGCCGGCCGGGTCACGTTTCGTTGTGGACGACACCGATACGGTCTTTACCGCCGCCTATCATTCCGGTTTTGACTGGGAAGTTTCAGAGCGCACGTCCCTGACGCTGCGCGTCTCGACCATGTTCACCGCCGAAGCCGACTTCTCTGCTCGCGATACGTCAAATGCCGGCGGGATCATGAATATGAAGGGCGACTCTGAGTTCAGCACGGCCGTCAGCGCCGGTCTGCGTATCAAACTGCAATAGCCGCCGTCGGCTGTCTGGAGTGGCGGCTTGGGCTTGCCAGCTTCATGAGCGCATCCCGCGCGCCTTCCGCTCCGCCTCCTGCCTGCCCCACGGCCCCCAATCCGGCCAGGGCGATCGCCGGATTGAAGAAAATGACAGGTGGAGCGAAGGTTTTAACGGCGCCGGGCGCGCTCGGCTTTCCTAGAGTGCTTCTCAGAAAAGTGGGAACCGGTTTTCCGATAAGAAGCACGTTAAATCAAAGAACCAGGGTCCGATTTTGATTCCATCAAAATCGAAAAGACCCTAATTGGAGCCGCGCGGCACTGGCTTGCATTTATTTTCATCCGGGTTCCAGACCGTGCCGTCGGGGCAGTGCGATTCCATGAAGATGTCCGGGCTGACGGGCTCCGCATATGTCGGCTGGGCATACAGCAGCGCGAGCGATAGCGTGGCGAGTGCGAATGTGGATGTTTTCATTTTTTCACTCCTGAAACCGGCTTGGAAGAGTTGAGTACAAGATTTGTGTTACGATTGAAGACCGCAAAAACGGGCGTTGGCATGGACTTACATGATCTGGTGGTTGCGTCGAAAATTTGACGGTTGAGGGTTGATGATTCGATGATGCGGGATCACGCAGACATACCACAGGTTACGCCAGGAACGTAGGTATTGGGAAATGACGCTGGTTCAAAGTTTTTTGATCGCTCCGCCAGAAATTGTAGCCACCACCGGCTTCACCCCGGGTTTTAACGGAAAACGGTGCCATGTGGCCTGACGACAGATTGACCCGCCTGCTGGGCATCGCCCATCCGATCATCCAGGCGCCCATGGCCGGCGCGTCGACGCCGGCGCTGGCCGCCGCCGTGGGCAATGCCGGCGGCATGGGATCGATCGCCGCGGCGATGCTCGACGGCGAGGGCTTGCGGGGCGCTGTCGCGCAGGCCCGCCGGGCGACCAACGGGCCGCTCAATATCAATTTCTTCGTGCATCCC
>BDTT01000126.1 GCA_002897995.1 bacterium BMS3Bbin10
CTAAGTGCTTCGGGAAAAGCGGGAACCGGTTTTCCGATAAGAAGCACGTTAGATCAAAGAACCAGGGTCTGATTTTGATTCCATAAAAATCGAAAAGACCCTAGCGCTCATAGGGGCGTTGCTTTCCGTCCAGTTCAGGCATGCTCAACACACGCTGGGAAGCGGGTAGCTTCATCTGGCCTTTCAGATATTCCAGCCGGTCGTTAATCGTGGGCGGGGTTTCCTGGACGTTGTAGAGCAGGCGGTCCAGCCAATGCATGCCTTTTGAGATTTCCGGATCCATTTTCAATGAGCGTTCATAGTCGGCGATGGCCTGCTCGTGCCGGCCGGCATGGTCATAGACGATTCCGCGCAGCGCGATATTGCCGGCGAATTCAGGGTCGATGGCGATGGCCCGCTCGATTGCCGTCAGGGCGTCGTCATAGCGCTTGAGCTGAACATAGCTGTTGGCCAGCGCGCGCAGCGCGGGCGCGTGCCGCGGATCGGCCTCGAGGGTGGTCTTGAAATACCCGGCCGCGCGTTCATAAAGGCCGGCCTTGAACAGGTTGTTGCCGTCGATATAGGAAATGTCTCCCGGCGCCATTCCGGCGAAATGCCGGTAGCCTTCATAGCTTATCCAGGCCACGCCGCCGCAGATGGCGACCCATTTCAGAAGTTTATAGAGAGGTCCTTGATCCTGGCTCATTTGGCACCGGGGAATCCGAAAATGTTGACGTTGAACATTAATGCAAAGGCCAGGACGAGAAAGATTGAGATGAAGCGCGCGCGGGTCAGCTGGCCTGCCAGTTCCTTTTGATCGAGGGTGCGGCCCCGCTTGCGTTGCTGGCGCCTTACACTCAGCGTCCAGACAAGCTTGGAAACCGGGAAAAACAGCATGGCGGCGAGCACCGCACTCCAGCCGAAAAACCATAGATACTCAGAACTCATTCATATTCACCGGATTGCTTTTCACTGGCTTTGCGAGAGGTATCATATCAGCAGCTGGCGAAGCAAAGAAAGAGGGCCGCCAAGCGGGCGGCCCTCCAGTTATTGTGTGAAAGATCTAAGGCTTGTCGAGGTCCAGACGCGCCTTGCCTTCGCCAAGGTCGCCAATGTCTTCGACCAGAGCCTCAACCTCTTTGCGCGGAACCGTCGACATCTCCATCTTGTATGCGAGGAACCACATCATGAAGACGCCAAGCGCCCACCACAGAATCTGCCACGCCCAGATCGAGGGCATGCCAAATGTCCAGGCTTCGACACCGCCGTTCGGATCACCGAAGATCGTGTTACCGATCACGGCGCCGGGGCCGATACCGAAGAAGAACCACACCAAAGTGATGATCCATGCCGTCGGGATCAGCTTGCGCTTTTCGGCCGACAAACCGGCATGTTCCTTAAGGAAGTTGTGGAACTTCATTTTGTGCTTCATGTCGTCCGCATTCTGGGTAACTGCGGAGATAGCGATCGCCGCGCCCAGATTGAAGAGGATGCCCCAGAAGGCAGAGTGCATGGTCAGCGGCCAACGGCCCCAGGCCGTGATACCAAAGAATTGCTGACCAATCGTCTCGGTGGCCATGACGGCGATGATGCCGAAGAACAGGCCAACCGTAATGCCCTGACGGGTGAACCACGGGAAGTAGCACACCGACATCAGGGACGGCCACATCTGGAAGCCGAAGGCAACCGCCAGACCGCCGAGCAGGACAAGTGCGTCCTTCGAGGTCGTGGCAACCACCAGCGCCGCAAGCACGATCACGCCGACACCGACACGGCCCCAGAATTTCTGGGTCGCATGGCTGGCGTCGGGAATGATGAAATGCTTGAGGATGTCACGCGTAAGCATGCCACCGGCAGTCGACATATAGGCAGCGCCCGTCGACTGCATGGCAGCCAGCGCACACACCGCCAGCAGACCCACCAGCCACGGGGCTGTTTCGCCCATGAGATGGATCAACTGAGGCACAAGCATGCCCTGCTTGCCGGCAGACTTCATCAGGTCAACACCGCCAAGTCCGGCGCCCATCACATTATTGGTGAGTTCCGGGAACTTCTCGGCAAAGGCGAGATTGCCGCCCAGCATATGGCCGCCAAGCCCCTGAAACGCCGTAAAGGTGAACAGGATGAGGCCAATGCCGAACGCCGAAGCCCACACCTGCTGAGGTGCGAACGGCTCGGGGCTCTTGTTTGAAAAAGCCCACATGGTAAAGGCCGGAGCGGAGTGAATGCCCATCAGCGCGAACATGTATGTGAGAATCATCATACCTGTCCAGGCGCCGCCGACGGCTTTCGGCCCCGCCGACACGAACTGGATAACCCCGGGGATAGCAATGTAGTGGCTATACCCGTCGGGCGTTCGTTTCGTGTCGATCTGCGCAAGAGCGGCAATGCCCTCGTTCAGCTTCGCAAAACCGCCGACAGAGTTCAGTGCGATCATGCCGATCACAATGATGCCGAAGGCCAGCAGGATGCATTGCAGCGTATCCACATATGCCACGGCGCGCAGACCGCCCGATGCAACATAGATGAACACAATCGCAGACAGCAGCCACATGCCAACGTCAACCGACAGCAGACCGCTGGTCAGAACGTTGAACAAGAAGCCCGAAGCCCGCAATTGCAGGCCCAGATACGGTACTGAGAAGCAAAGTGCCACCACGACCACGAGAATGCGAATTGCGTCTCCCCGGAAATATTCCGAGAGCATTTCGCCAGGCGTCACGAACCCGAAGCGTTTGCCCAGCATCCACTGGCGCTTCAGGAACATTACTCCTGTAAACGGGATTGTAATGGCGTAGAACGAGGCATACGCATATTGAAAACCGTCCCGGTAAATTAGGCCAGGATGGCCCATAAACGTCCACCCGGAGAATGATGTGGCAGTAGCTGCCAGCACAAACACCCAGATGGAAATGCCGCGTCCCGCGATGAAATAGTCACTTGCTGTTTTGGCCGTCATCGCACCCCGGATTCCCCAGAAGATGCAATACGCCCAATACAGAAGGACGAAAATGAAAAGCCAAATGACTTCCGCTTTCATGGGTCACGTCTCCCCCTGATTGAACATCAGACAACCCGTCACAAACCGGAGAAGCCACAATGCTGCGCGGTATCCCCCTAATTTAGCCAACAAGGGTTGTCTGCCTGTAATGCAAGACCCTTTCCGTCAGTGGGTCAATGCCCCGAAGGTCGAAACTCGGGGGTAGACAAAAAAATCGTTTCGATTCAAATGCCTATCAAGTGCACGCTGGGGAAACATAGGGATAGCGCCATTCTTTTTTTTGGTTATTGCCCGATTTCCGGACATTTGGAGGGAATCCGCGCGGATCCCCGCGGCGCGAAAATCGGGAAATTTTGCGTTCGAATTCTGCCGGGGCCGCCGCCGGCGCGAGGGGCGGTTCAGCGGCGATGGGCCGTAAAGAAAAACTGCCGGCACTGTCGCGCCGGCAGTTCACCCCGCATTTTCGTCTGGCGCCGGAAGAGTTCCGGTTCGCCTCGCCCAGGCTCGTCCCGGCGCGTTTTACCGCGCTTCGGGATCGATCCCGGCCGCCCTCTTTGGCCCATTCAGCGTGGCGGAAAACACCCTATCCTGCGGTGCCGGGCTGTTTCCAGGCCCCCCGCTGCGGCTTTGAGAATGGCGTAACGCTTTGGCCGAATCAATTGATCAATGCGCAGCCAGGGCATTTTTTTTGCTCGGCACGGCGGGCATCGTCCGGACGGCGCAATGCCGGGGCGCCTTCATCGCGTGGCTTCAGGCCCCCGCGGGGCGCCAAATTGTTGCGAATATGCGGCAGGCAAGCTCTTTGCGCAGGGCCGCGATCGCGGGTCAGTCGCCGCGCGGCGGGCGAAACAGATACATCACAAGCCAGATCGGGATGGTTATCAGCGCACCCAGAATGATATGCGGCAGCGCCCATTGAATGCCCCTGCGGGCAAAATTGAAAATTCGCTCGGGTGTCAGGCCGAAGTCTTCGAGTACGTTCGCGGCGGTAATATCGAGGCTCGACAGGGCGACGCCCACGAGCAGCGAGGCCAGCAAAACCTTGAGCACCATCGAAAGAAGGCGGTAGATCATATCGCTTACCTGACGGGCGGGTTTGTCCGCACTCCATGCCATTCACCGGCCCGCCGCAGGGGTCTCCGCCCCTGTTGCTTCGCTGTTTGAGGGGCCGGTCATATCCTGAGGTATAGAGACTAACAGATTGGAGGCCAAGAGGCGGGCCGGGCGTACATCAAGGTAAAGGCGGGTCTTCGGGATCGCCGCGGCGGACATGTGTTATTGCGTGAAAATCTCACTCTCGGCATCGGGGCCGGGCGCATCCTCGCCCGCGGCCCAGTCGCCGAAACGGGTTTTCAGTTCCGCCCCGTTCTCCTGCCACCACATGGCGTCGCGCCGCAGCGCCCGCTTGAAATTATCCTTTGAGGTGGGAATGTATTTCGCCATATCCACATCGACTTCCGGATGCTTGCCGATCAGCTTGAGCGCCGATTTGCGAACCGGTCCGTAGGGAAACCATTGCGCCTGTTGCGCAAGACGCTCCGGCGTGGTGGCGAAGGCGATAAATTCAAGGGCGGACGCCTTGTATGCCGATCCCTTGGGGATCGCCCACAGATCGAGATCGAACACCTGCGCATCCCAGATCAAACCGAAGGGCTTGCTCTCGGCGACGATGGCGGAAAAGATGCGGCCGTTGAAGGCCAGTGCCATCGCGGCTTTCCGCGAGGCCAGCAACTCAAGCGGTTCCCGGGCCCTGTCCCACCAGATGATCTGATCCTTGATCGCGTCCAGCTTTTTGAAGGCGCGCTCGACGCCCTCACTACCGGCCAGCGCGTCATACACCTCATCCGGCGCCATGCCGTCGGCCATCAGCGCCAGTTCCAGTGTGTATTCCGGGCCCCTGGGAAGCACGCGTTTTCCCGGGTAGTTTTTGATGTCGAAGAAGTCCTTTGCGGTTCTTGGCGCCTTCTTCTTGAAGGCGCGCTTGTCGAACACGATTGCCGAGGACCAGGCAACGCTGGGCACGCCGCATTCATGCAGCATGCCGGGAAGAAAATCGTCGCTCGCGGAGGTGCCGTCACCGGCCGCCGCCAGTGCGGAGGCGTCCAGTTTTTCAAGCGCGCCGCCGCGGCATGCGCGCTCCAGGGTCGCGGGGTCGAGGTCGACCAGATCCCACTTCGGTCGGAGGGACTCGTCCCGGGCTGTCAAAATATCCAGGCCGCCCTTGTGGGAAATCACCTCGATTGCGATGCCGGTTTCGGCCTGAAAGGGCGTGAAATAGGCTCGCTTCTGGGATTCGCCATAGGCGCCTCCCCACGACGCGACCATCAGCTTGTCAGGCTTGGCGGGTTGTTCGGCAGCAGCGGGCGGGGTGTCCCCGGATGCGGGCGGTGCGCCTTCAGATGCTGATTTTTCCTGCCCCGCGCCGGCTGCGCCATCCGGCGTGTCTTGCGGTGTGTCCGTCTGCGCCATGACGGCAGGCGCGGACGCAAAGAGGAACGCGGCGGCAAAGGCCGCCCGCAACGGCGCTGATGATTTCATGAAATTTCTCCCCCGCGATGGTCCATCTGTAGAAATTGTGCCTCAGGGCCTGCTGAGATTCATGGTTGTTGTGCCGGGCTCAAGCGTGAAACTGGGGCTGGACCATGGCCCTTTGATGACGATTTCACCGGGGGGGCCGTCGGCGGGCTTTTTCTCCTCGTCCCCGGCCGGCGCATCCTTTGGGGGATGGGGCACTATTCTCATGCGTATATCCAGTCCGCGCGCCGCCAGGTTGATGGTGCCTTCGCCGGTCAGATATTTTGAACCGAGATCGATTTTCAGCGAGTCCGTATAGACGCCGCCGCGGCGCAGGAAAAACTCGCCGTTCAGCGCCTTGAAGGCCGTGGTATCGCCACGCACCGCGTCCCAGCCCCTGACCGGGCCGTCGCGAAGACCGGCGGCAAGCCCGGCGACATCCACATCCACCCGTCCCGCGGTCATGGACAAAGTGATCTTGCCGCCAAGCGTGTTGAGCAGCTCCTTCGCCGTGCGGCCCTTGCCGGTCACGTCGGCGGTCACATTGGCGATTCCCTCCAATGGGCTGTCCGGCGTGAAGATCTCGACGCAGGTTTTCGCCGATGCCCCGGTTATGTTTGCGGTGACGCGGAGGGCGGAATCCGGCACCGAAGCATCGAATTCCAGCCGGGTGTTGCCACTGCCGCCGCACAATTCGAAAATAGCGATGTCGGCGGCAAGCCGGCCGGATTTGAGGGTCACGGACAATGCGCTTTGTCCGACCGAGAGCGGCGGCGCTATCAGTTTGGTCGTGGAAATCCGCAGATCGAGATTGATGTGATGCAGCAACGGAAAGCCGACGTCGATGGTCTTCCGCTTGCCAGGCTTGGCGTTGGGGTTGGATGCGTCGGGCGGCGGAGACTCGGTCCCGATATACTGCGTCAGGTCCAGCCTTTGCAGGGCGAGTGTCCCCTCGATCTGAGGACGCGGTCCGGCGAAATCAAGCGTCAGCGCCCCGAGCGCCCGGTTTCCGTCAAGCTCGAATGACCCTTCGTCGAACCCGATCCTGTGCCCTTCCCAGTGGAAGGTTCCGCTGGCGGAGAAATCACCGGTTTTCTGATCGTCCGGCACAAGAACGCCGGTCCATCTGGCAAAGCGGGGCAGATTGGCTATTCCCAGATCCAGATTGCCATTGATCCTCACGCCGTCACTGACAATCGCCTTGCCGTCGATCTGCGCGGAGAACAAATCCCCGTTAATTGTAATGCTCACCGGGAATGTCAGGGTGTTTCCCGCCTTCTCGCGTTTCCCGCCCTCGTAATTGAAGGAGACAGCCTGGCCGCGCCAGGTAAAGGTTCCCCGGCTCGAATGCGCGCCACCGGGCCGCCTTTGATTGATTTTCGCGGTGACCGCCGTGAATTGTTCCGTTGTCACCGGTCCCGCGACAGTGAGCACGCCATTCTCCAGCCTTATCTGGTCAAAAGGAGCGGTTTCCATCGCCCGAACCAGCGTCTGAGCCGCATTTTCCGTTGGGCTCTGCCCGGCGGCGCGGCCTGCGGAGCTTGTTTCAATCTGCGGTTCGACAAGTGTGATGCGGTCGATAACCGGTGTGCCGGAGAAAAGCGACCAGAGTCCAAGCCTGACTTTAATGCTCTTGGCGCGGACGGCGCGCAGGGCGGGCAGGTGCTGAATTCCGGCAAGCTTCACATTGGGGATGATCAGGGTCGGGCGCGGAAAATAGCTCAGGCGCGTGCGCCCCGTTATTGACACCGTCGCCCCGGTCCATTTGCTCAGATGCTTGACGACACTGGCGCGAAGCGACTTTTCATTGGGGGTCGCCGGAGATGCGAAAAAATAGGCTCCGGCGATCAAAACAAGGCTCGCCGCTGCGAGCAGACCAATCCTGAAACGCGTCAAATATGCCATACCGTCCCGCACGCCCAGCGCTGCCTGGTTAACCGATTCCCGGACCCGTTCGAATATTCAAAAATCGCCAGTGAATCAGGACCACCAGCCGGTTCCCGAAAAAGGGGTCCGTGAGAATAGATCTGTCAGCCGGCCTGTCCCGGCAGCGACGGTTCCGTTCTAAACCGTTTGACCGGAAATTGCGAGCCTGGGGCGGCGCTGTGACGCCGCTCCTTCCTTGCCTCTCGCGCGGGGAAAGGCGGGATTCGGCCGGGCCGGAGCGCGAGGGCGGGCTATCGCCGCGCGGAGCGAGCACCCGGCCGGCCGGCCGCGATCGCGCGATGTATGAGGATAACGGGGGCCAGGCCGATCGCGACAATGGCCAGCGCCGCCATTGCGCCTTCCTCGAACAGATCGAGCGAGGCCAGCGTATAGACATGGGTGGCGAGAGTGTCGAAGTTGAAGGGCCGCAGCAGCAGTGTCGCGGGCAGCTCTTTCATTGAATCGACGAACACCAGCAGGCCCGCCGCACCCAGAACCGGCGTCAGGATGGGCAGGTGAACGCGAAACAGCGTTTGCGTCACCGTGGCGCCCATGGTGCGCGCCGCGCCGTCCATATTGGCGGAGGTTTTTTTGAAACCCGCATCGATCGTGCCGTATGAGATCGCCAGAAAGCGCACCGTGTAGGCGATGACCAGGCCCGCCGCGCTGCCCGAAAGCAGCAGCCCCGTGGAGATACCGAAGGTGGAGCGCATCATCGCGTCGAGGGCATTGTCGAACCCGGCGAGGGGAATGAGCACGCCGATGGCGAGCACCGTTCCGGGCACCGCATAGCCGATGCTGGCTATGCCGGCCGCCCCGTGAACCAGCCTTGAGCGCGTGGCGCGGCAGGCATAGGCCAGGATGAGCCCGACAGTGACCGCGATACTGGCCGCGGCAAGGGCCAGCATCAGGCTGTGTCCGGCGGCCCGCCAGAATTCTGCCCCGAGGCCTTCGGCCAGATTGGCGAGCGCGGAGGGGAACAATACGCTCATCGGCAGGATAAAGCCGATGAGGATTGGCAGCGCGCAGGCGATCATGGCGAGTATGCCGGCCACCGGGCTCAGCCTTTGTTCCGCAAGAGCCGTGTATTTGCCGGTGGTGTGGTGGAAGCGCTGGCGCCGCCGGACGGAGCGCTCGATATAGATAAGCAGGAATACGATCATCAGCATGATGCTGGATATCTGCGCCGCGCCGGGCAGGCTCGAGCGCTCAAGCCATGTTGAGTAGATGCTGACCGTGAGGGTCTGGATGCCGAGAAACTCGACCGCGCCGATGTCGTTCAGGGTTTCCATTAGCGCCAGTGTGACCCCGGC
>BDTT01000127.1 GCA_002897995.1 bacterium BMS3Bbin10
CGGGAACCTTCATCGCTTCCGCCATTGTGGCGGTTGTCGCGATGGCGGTGCTGGCGTTTGTGGATATTCCAGGCAACGCGGCAACCACCGACGAGGCGGATATCCCGCCACGGCCTTTGCGCGAGATACTCCGCCAGGCAAAACTCCGCATCGCCATACTTACCGGGATGGTGAGCTACGGCTCCATGACATTCATCATGACCGCGACGCCGCTGGCGATGGTCGCCAGCAATCATTCGGTCGAATCGGCCGCGTTTGCAATCCAGTGGCACATCGTGGCCATGTTCGCGCCGAGCTTTTTTACCGGACAGCTTATCCAGAGATTTGGCCGCGAGCGCATAGTGTTGGCGGGCATGGTATTGCTGGCCTGCGCAGGGCTCGTGGCCGCGTCGGGTCAGGCAATCTGGCAATTCAATCTGGTCCTGGCCCTGTTGGGCTTGGGCTGGAATTTCGGCTATATCGGCTCGACCACAATGGTGACAGATTGTCACCGTCCCGAGGAACGCAACAAGGTTCAGGCGATCAATGAATTCATGGTGTTCGGCTTTGTGGCGCTCGCGTCTTATTCCTCTGGAAAAATACTCCATGAAGCCGGTTGGACGAGCGTAGCCGTAGCTTTTCTGCCGTTTGTGGCCCTGGCCGGGGGGCTGGCGCTGATGCTGGCGGTTCGCGGTGCAAACTGGGGCGGGCAAGGGTCGCAGCGCTAGGCGGAATGAGGCGCGAGTTATGCTGCTCAGACCGGAATTGTCGAGTCAGATGTTGCCTTGTACACTCAATTTTGTCATGTTCCGCGCGACTTTGGTCCGGGTTGGGGACGGGGCGCCTGGGTTCGGCTTGTCGGAAAGAGCCGGTCGCGGTCCTCCAGTTAAATCTTTATCCATGACCATCAAATCTATCCAAAACAGGGACGGTCATTATGAATACGGTTCTTTACCTGATCATCGCTTGCGGTGCGTTGTCGCTCGTATACGGCATCTGGGCATCTCAATCGGTGATGTCGGCGGATGCCGGCAGCAAGCGCATGCAGGAGATAGCAAGTGCAATCCAGGAGGGGGCACAGGCCTATCTGACACGGCAATACACAACGATCGCGATTGCCGGGGCGGTCATCTTTATTATCGTAGCAATGCTGCTGTCGCTAACGGTCGCAATTGGTTTTCTTGTTGGCGCCACGCTTTCGGGCGCCGCAGGCTTTATCGGCATGCTGGTGTCGGTGAGAGCCAATGTACGCACAACTCAAGCGGCCAGCAAAAGCCTTGGCGCGGGTCTCGAGATCGCCTTTCGCGCTGGAGCCGTAACGGGTATGCTGGTCGCAGGCCTGGCGCTTCTCTCGGTCGCGGTTTACTACGCTGTTCTCACCATAGGCATGGGGTTCTCGGCGGCTGACCGAACGGTTGTCGATGCGCTCGTCGCGCTTGGTTTCGGGGCGTCTCTTATCTCGATTTTTGCCCGTCTTGGCGGCGGCATCTTTACCAAGGGCGCCGACGTGGGCGGCGATCTCGTCGGTAAGATCGAGGCCGGTATCCCGGAAGACGACCCGCGCAACCCGGCCACCATCGCCGACAATGTCGGCGACAATGTCGGCGATTGCGCCGGGATGGCCGCCGACCTTTTTGAAACCTATGCCGTGACGGTTGTGGCCACGATGGTGCTGGCGTCGATCTTTTTCGCCGGAACCGACGTGCTTGAGGTGATGATGCTCTTTCCGCTGGCTATTGGCGGCGTTTGTGTCGTGACGTCGATTATCGGTACTTTCTTTGTCAAGCTGGGCCCGAGCCAGTCGATCATGGGCGCACTCTACAAAGGCTTTATCGCCGCGGGCGTTCTCTCGCTCATCGCGGTCTTCGGCGTGACCTATCTGTTGCTGGGACTGGATACGCAATTCACCGTACGCGGCCTCACCTTTACGGGCCTGGATCTTTTCTGGTGCGCCCTTATAGGCCTTGTGGTGACGACGCTTATTATCGTCATCACGGAATATTACACCGGCACCAATTACCGCCCGGTTCAATCGATTGCGTCTGCCTCGGTGACCGGGCATGGAACCAATGTGATTCAGGGTCTTGCGGTTTCGCTTGAGTCAACCGCGCTGCCCGCTCTTGTCATCATATTTGGCATCATCACGACATTTAGCCTTGCCGGCCTGTTCGGGATCGCCATTGCGGTGACGACAATGCTGGCGCTTGCGGGTGTCGTGGTCGCGCTCGATGCGTTCGGCCCGGTCACGGATAATGCCGGCGGCATCGCGGAGATGGCCAAGCTCGATGACAAGGTCCGTAACACGACCGATGCGCTTGATGCGGTGGGCAACACCACCAAGGCGGTGACCAAGGGCTATGCCATCGGTTCAGCCGGTCTGGGTGCGCTGGTGCTGTTTGGGGCCTACACAGAGGATTTGAAATTCTTCATTTCCAAAGCCAATGAAACCGGCGGCGCCATGTTCAGCTACTTTCAGGGCGTGGAACTGGATTTCTCGCTTTCCAACCCATATGTGGTTGTCGGCCTTTTTCTTGGCGGTCTGCTTCCCTATCTTTTCAGCTCGATGAGCATGATGGCGGTTGGCCGGGCTGCTGGAGCGATTGTCGAAGAGGTGCGCCGGCAGTTCAAGGAAAAGCCGGGCATCATGAAGGGCACGGAAAAGCCCGACTATGGCCGTGCGGTTGATATTTTGACCAAGGCCGCCATCAGGGAGATGATGTTACCATCGCTCCTGCCGGTCCTCTCTCCCATCGTCTGCTTCTTTGCCGTGAGCGCTATTGCCGGCAAATCCGCGGCATTTTCCACCCTCGGCGCCATGCTCCTTGGCGTTATTGTGACAGGTTTGTTCACTGCGATTTCAATGACCGCGGGGGGCGGGGCCTGGGATAACGCGAAGAAGTTCATCGAGGACGGCAACTATGGCGGCAAGGGGTCCGAAGCTCACAAGGCCGCGATAACGGGCGATACGGTTGGCGATCCTTACAAGGATACCGCCGGTCCGGCTGTCAACCCGATGATCAAGATCACGAATATCGTGGCGCTACTGCTGCTTGCGGTGCTGGCCCACTAGGGATCATCTGAATTGTGAAACTGGAGAGGGACCCTGCCTGTGGCGGGGTCCTTTTTTTCCCGATCAACCGGCATTTGATTTTTTGGCCCGCCGATGGTTCAAAAAATATTTACTGCTGCAATAGAGAGCGGCGGTTGGCGATGTTGCCGAAGAGCTGTTCCAGCGCGGTCAGCTTCTTGCCGTAAGTCGGCGTTTCACCGCTGATGATATCAATAATCTTTCCATCCTGCAGGCCATAATGCGAGACTTCACGCACGCTTTGCTGCTGGTTGAAATAGATCGCGACGATTTTCCGGTCGATGACCTTGGGGCGCCCCATGGGCATAGTCTTCCGGACGCTGGAAATATAATAGAAAACGTCGCCGTCGAGAGTGCCCTTTGTATCGGGCGTGCCAAGGGTGAGGCGGACCTGATCCTGTGACATGCCCGGTTGAATCTGCTCCAGATCGACGTCGGTGAACAGATGGCCATGGCGATCAATCTGCCCGGCGCAGCCAACAAGAAGCAGCACAGCCAAATACACCGAAGCGCTCCCGAGGGAACGCAAAATACGCGTTACGGCCGTTGTCCGCCGCGTTTTTATGCTGTCACCGGTGAGGTCTGTCATTTTCGTCCAATGGCGTTTAATACTCTTGAGCATTCCTATAACGTGAAATCGGTCGTTTGGGCATGATTTGTGGCGGCATGCGTTAAGGAATATCAGGCACCGATGCTGAACTGGATTGCGAGGCGCGCGCGCCGCAAGAGGAATGCGCACGATCTTTATGGCTCCATTGTGGCGCTCTCGCGTTCGCAAGTCCTATACGCGCAAATGGGCGTCCCCGATACGGTCGAAGGCAGGTTTGAAATTCTGGTGTTCCACGTCTTTGCGTGCCTGGACAGGATCGGCCGGATCAGCAGCGAGAATAGTTTTCTGGCGCAGGATCTGGTTAACGTATTTTTTGCCGATATGGACACAACATCGCGTGAACTTGGTGTCGGCGATATGGCGGTTCCAAAGAAAATGAGGTCCTTGGCCGCGGTGTATGAAGAGCGAATGAAAACCTACAGGCAGGCCGGCGAAAAAAAATCCGGGAATTCGCTTGCGGCCGCTCTGGCCGGGAATATTTTCAGTCCCGCGGACGCGCCGGCGAAAGCGCCATGTCTCGCAAAATATGTGCGGGACCTTCAAAAATCATTGTCGGATACGGGAATTACAGACCTTGAAGCGGGTCGCATACGCGCGCCCGACACGTCAATGTCCGGCGGCGGAAGTGAAAAATGAGGAGTGGCGCTATGAACCGCAATCCGGACCCGTGCGGTGTGGAGCCGCTTTTCTCGCGTCCCTTTGCAACCGGCGAAATTCCGGCGAAAGGCGTGAAGGGCCTGGTGGAGGCCAGCGAGAGTGAGCGGGTGCGGATCGCGGCGGCTCTCGATTTGGCGGGGCTGGAAAATTTTTGGATGAATTTTCAGTTGAACCGCGCCGGACGGCGCCATTTCAAATTGTCCGGGCATATGGTGGCTTCGGCTACACAGATTTGTGTTATCTCACTGAAACCGGTGGAGACCAGGGTCGATGAAAAAATCGAGATTGAATTCTGGCCGCCCGAGGACGTCGCGCGGATAGAGGTTGAAGTTGAGTCGGAAAGCATGTCTGTTCCTCTCGATGGTCCCGAACCGATCCCGGACGGCGTTATCGATGTTGGACAGCTTGCCTATGAGCATCTGGCCGCGTCACTGGATCCTTACCCCAAAGAGGCCGGAGTGCATTTCGAATGGATCAATCCTGAGGCTGAGGATGTGTCTGCTGACCGGCCCTTTGCCGGGCTGGCCCGGCTGAGAGACCGCCGGTTCTCAAATTCAGACTAGATTTTTTTGATTGATGTTGTCACGCAAATGATATCCGGTATTTTCAAATAGAATTCAAAGCGCAGGGGGGGATGGCCACGGGAATTTACGTGCCGGTCCGCTTGCCCGGAACCTGGTCGTATAAATGTCTGCCACACAAACGATAGCGCTTGATGTTATGGGCGGTGACCACGGACCCCGGGTCGTGATACCCGGCGCCGCCATTTCTTTGGTGCGCCATCCCGAAATACATTACATCCTGTTTGGCGATGAAGCGCTTATTCGCGAGGAGCTCAAATCGCACCCGGAGCTTGCCGACAGATGTGAAATCGTTCACACCGACGTCGCCATTTCAATGGACGCCAAACCGAGTCAGGCGCTGCGCCAGGGTCGATGGAAGAGCAGCATGTGGAAGGCGATCGAAGCGGTGCGCGACGGCAATGCCAGCGCCGTTATCTCCGCCGGCAACACTGGCGCGCTTATGGCGATGTCGAGATTCTGCCTGAAGACGCTGCCGGAAATCGAGCGCCCCGCAATCGCCGCCATCTGGCCGACCGTGCAAAGTGAATGCATTGTGCTCGATGTGGGAGCCAATGTCGGAGCCGATGCACGCCAGCTGCTCGATTGTTCCATGATGGGCGCGGCGATGGCCCGGGCGCTGTTTTCCCAAGACCGCCCGAGCGTGGGTTTGCTCAATATCGGCGTTGAGGAAGTCAAGGGACTCGGTGAAGTGCGCAAGGCGGCGGAGGCATTGCGCGATTCCGACCCGCCGTTTGAATATCATGGATTTGTGGAAGGCGACGATGTGGGGCAGGGCGTTGTCGACGTAGTCGTCACGGAAGGTTTTTCCGGCAATATTGCGCTCAAGACCGCTGAGGGCACGGCGAAGCAGATCGCCGAATATCTCAAGGCGGCAATGACCCGTTCTCCCATGGCGCGCATCGGCGCTGTACTGGCGCGGGGGGCCTTTCAGGCACTGAAGGAGAAGATGGACCCGCGCCAATCCAATGGCGGCGTTTTTCTTGGACTGAATGGCATTGTCATCAAAAGTCATGGCGGAACGGATGCCATAGGGTTTGCGAGTGCGATTGATATTGGCTACGACATGGCCCGCGGCGATCTCGTGGCGCGCCTTGCGGTTGATATCGAGAAATTCCACGCATCCCTGAACATGGAGATAATTGCGAAATGAGCGGAGTATCGTGAGGTGAGTCCCATCCGATCCGTCATACTGGGGTGCGGCGGTTATTTGCCGGAAACCGTGCTCACCAACAACGATCTGGCGAAAATCGTGGATACCAGCGATGAGTGGATTTTTGCGCGCACCGGTATCCGCGAGCGCCATATCGCCGCGGAAGGCGAACTGACCTCCGATCTGGGCACCAAGGCCGCCTTGCAGGCGCTTGAGCACGCGGGAGTGGAGGCCAGGGATATTGACCTCATCATTCTGGCAACCTCAACGCCTGACAATACGTTTCCCGCCTCGGCCGTCACAATCCAGGCCAATCTCGGGATCACGCATGGGGCCGCGTTTGACCTGCAGGCGGTTTGTTCAGGCTTCGTCTTCGCGCTGTCAACCGCCGATAATTTTCTCAAATCCGGTCAATTCAGGCGCGCTCTGGTGATCGGGGCCGAGACCTTCTCACGTATTCTCGACTGGGAAGACCGCAGTACCTGTGTCTTGTTCGGTGACGGCGCCGGGGCGGTGGTGGTTGACGCACAGAAGTTGAACGGCGCCGGTCTTGACCGGGGCATATTGATGTCGGAGCTCCGCTCCGACGGGCGCCACCGTGAAAAGCTCTATGTAGATGGCGGGCCATCATCGACCGGCACGGTCGGACATCTACGCATGAATGGGCGTGAGGTATTTCGTCATGCCGTCACCAATATCTCCGATGTCATTGAAGTGACGCTTGCCAAGAGCGGCTATAGTGCCGACCAGATAGACTGGTTTGTGCCGCATCAGGCCAATAAGCGGATACTTGACGGCACGGCGCGCAAAATTGGCCTGGACCCGGAAAAGGTCGTGATTACGGTCGAGAAACACGCCAATACCTCAGCCGCCTCGATACCGCTTGCCCTGAATGTCGCGCTGGAGGACGGCAGGATTCAGCGGGGCGATCTGGTCTTGATGGAAGCCATGGGAGGCGGATTTACCTGGGGCGCCGTTCTCGTTCGCTGGTAGCCGCGACCGGAAGTGATTTGCCGGGTGCGCCTGTTCACTCTCCTCCCAATCCTGAATTTTATTCCTCAAAAACCTGCCGAGGGACGCGTATTGCAAAAAAAAGAGAGAATTATTTCCTTGAATGCGCGCAATTACTCCAATCGAACATTGACCCTCGTTCACCTTGTCCATTAGCATCACCAAATGGGATCTGTTGTTGTGGGGCGCACCTGAATGGCTGGTAAAACACTGACTCGAGCGGATTTAGCTGAGGCGGTCTTTCAGAAAGTGGGCCTGCCGCGCAATGAATCTGCGGAGTTGGTTGAACTGGTCCTGAAAGAAATTACCGGCAGTCTGGAGCGCGGGTTATCAGTCAAACTGTCATCCTTCGGCTCCTTCGGCATTCGCGAAAAAGGCGAGCGGATCGGCCGCAATCCAAAAACCGGCGAAGAAGTGCCGATCACGCCACGGCGGGTGCTTGTGTTCCGGGCCAGCAACATCATGAAGGAACAGGTCAACAATACACTGACAAAGAAGAATGCGGCCAGTTGAGTCACGGCTCGTTTAACGCGATTTTGTGGGGAATTGTAGTTGGACAAATCACCGGAGGCCTTTCGAACCATCAGCGAAGTTGCAGATGATCTTGATGTGCCAAAGCACGTATTGAGATTTTGGGAAGGAAAATTTTCCCAGTTGCGCCCGCTGAAGCGCGGCGGTGGCCGGCGCTATTACAGACCCGAAGATGTGAATTTACTTCGAGGCATTCGCCAGCTTCTTTACGGGGACAAATACACAATCAAGGGCGTACAGCGGATTCTGCGCGAGCAGGGTGTGCGTCATGTCATGACGTGTTCGGAGAATTCTTCCGACGGTGGCGTGCAAGCCAATGTAACCGATATCCCGGATGTCGCCGCTGAAGCGGCGCGGCGCGCCGCCGATCAGTTTGAGGATGGGTCGGGCGCCGAGGGAATGAATAAGTGGCAGGTGAATCAGTTGCGGGCGTTACTCGCCGAGCTTGAGGAATGCAAAAAATTGCTCATGGCTTCCAAGGGCTAGTGCGTATCACCGATAAGCCTGTCCCCGCGAAGGCGGGGATGGGAACCGGTTATCGGAAAAATGATACGCATAAATAAAAAGTTAGATCGCGGTTTTGATTCCATCAAAACATGAAGCGATCTAGGCCGTTCCGGCGCATCTAGCGATTGACCCGCTCAACGGAAGCGGGCAAAACAAATTTATATTGTGGCGGAGCGTGGCGCAGCCCGGTTAGCGCACCGGTCTGGGGGACCGGGGGTCGCGAGTTCAAATCTCGCCGCTCCGACCATTTTCCTTCTTTGCTTTAGTTCCCTGTGAAAAACTCAAACGCCATTAATTTGCATGGCCATTTTTCTGATTTGAAGTAACGGGATTTGCAAGAAACCAGCGGTTTGGCTGTTGTTTTCTTGCGATTTGGGATTCATTTTCCGGTCCCTTTGTGATTCCCTCAAGACATTGAACTTGGAGGGATCGGATGCGACCGAAACAACAGCACAAAGCGCGGCATGACGACCTTTTCCGCGCCCGCCTCGATCAGATCATCAACATGAAGCATGAGCTTGTGATCTTGTCGGACAGGATCGACTGGGCCTGGCTCGACGATGAGTTGGCGAGGAGTTTTTCCAACACGAACTGCCGCACGAGCGCTCCGGCATGAGCCATTGGCGCAAGCGTATTGGCGATCACCTGGACATTCTGTTGGCTGAAAGCCTGCGCATCGCCCATGACACCGGCGCCTTGAAGAAGAGCATCGTGACTGCCGGACAGGGTGGGGACCACTCGCACAGTCGGCCCGACCCAGCGAAGCCGACATGGTGACGATAGCCCCTGAGTAGAGGCGGATGGCGCAAAGTTTGAGGTATTGGTGAAACTAGTGAGGAAAACTTGCATCTCCAATTGGCGTAAATTTTGAGCGGGAGGTAGTCGTGACGAAGAGAAAGACATTTGAGGAACTTCTGGATACTGAATTCCGCTGGCCTACTAAGGGCGACATGCCGTTCGTCGCGGCGGACGACCCATACGACAATGCGAAAATAGCAGGTGATGGGTTCACTCGCCTGGTGCTTATGATGAAGGGTTACAAGAAGGGGGCAGACTTGATGGTTGCTGAGGCCGCCGGTGGTCGTCCCAACCGCGACATCCTCGTCTTCCCGATCATTTTCAACTACCGTCAGTTCCTTGAGTTGTCGCTGAAGTACCAGCTCGCGACCTATGGGCCCGCCGTTGGTATTGAACCCAATTGGCAAAGTCACGATTTGGCACGTTTGTGGTCCGAGTTCTTGGCGCTTTTGGAGCTTTACGGCACGGAAGACCCAGATGAGGCCGATCCGGTGGTTGGTAAAATTATTCTTGAGTTCGCGAAGATCGACCCGGGCTCATATTCCTACCGATACCCGGTCGATAGGCAGGGGAATCCTGTCCCTGTTGCATATAATGACCTGCACCTCGCAACGCTGGCGGATGTCATGGAGGCGGTGGCGGGGTACTTTACCGGGTGCGATGGCTATTTGAGCAGTTTGCACGATGCGAGTCCCTATTAGGCATTTTCCACTGCGCGCAACTGATCCGTCGCGTCGATGACCGCTATCTGTCTCAACGTCATGGCGGGTGTTTCATCCGGTTTGGGGCTACTTGAGGCACATCCGGATTTAGGGTGGAAGCTGGTCCGCATTCCATTCGTCATACCCGGATACGCCGTTTGCGTGGGCAGATGCCTGATCCGGCGGGGGGCGGAATGACGGAGGCGGATGCCGGATGGTCCTGACCCTAAGCCCCTTCCAGGGTCTCTTTCAGCAACTCATCCACCACGGCCTTGAGCGCATCTTCATCGCTTTTGCCTTTCGCCCTTTCCGCCTCAAAGGTTTTGACCTGACGCTCGGCGCTGGTGCCGCGCTTAACCACGGTTTTCACGTGCTGCACCTCTTTCACGCAGCCCAGGCTTTCGGCGTCTTCGGCAACCAGGTCCAGAAGTTCCGTCATCAATTTCTTGCACGGCACCACCTCGCCTTCGCCAAAATCGATGAGCCCTTCCGACAGGCCGTAGCGCTGGGCGCGCCACCGGTTCTCGTTGATGAGGAAGGGTTGATAGTAACGCCAGCGCTGGTTGCCCCGCCGCAGCCGGTATAAAAAGCGGCAAATGCACTGGAACAGCGCCGCGATACACAGCGCATCATCCAGCAGCGGGCAGACATCGGTGATCCGCATTTCAAGGGTCGGAAATCTGTGGCTCGGGCGCAGGTCCCACCAGATCTTGGTGGCGTCCTCGATCGCCTTGACATTCACCAGAACGGCGATGGTGCGGTCATATTCGCTGTGGCTCACGAATTGCGGCGGCAGGCCCGTGCGCGGGAGTTCATCGAATACGGAGAGCCGGTAGGACCGCAGCCCGGTCTTTTCTCCCTGCCAGAAAGGCGAAGACGTGGACAGCGCCAGCAGATGGGGCAGGAAGTAGGACGCCTGGTTCAGAATGTCGACGCGCACCTCTTCATCTTCAATCCCCACATGAACATGCATCCCGCAGATAATCATCCGGCGGACAACGATGCGAAGATCGTTGGCGATATCGTGGTAGCGCTCCTTGTCGGTTTGTTGCTGGGCCGACCATTTGGCGAAGGGATGGGTCGAGGCCGCCATTGGCGCCATGCCGAATTCACCGGCAACTTCGGCGATTGTGCCGCGAAGATGGCGGAGTTCTTTTCCCGCCTCGGCCACAGTTTTGCACACCGGTGTCCCGATCTCGATCTGCGAGCGCAGGAATTCCGGGCTGACCTGCCCCTTGGGAAGGGCGGCCTCGCACTTCGCCATCAATTCCGCCGGCGGCTCGGAAACAAGGTCGCGGGTTTCCTTGTCGACGAGAAGATATTCCTCTTCGACGCCAATCGTAAAACTCGGTTCGGTTAAGGCCATGCGCGGCATCGTGACATGAAATTACCGGCGGAAAAAGTGGTGCTCCGGGCGGTCCCTCAGATGATTTGCTTCAGGATATCCCCGACCAGAAAGGCGACCGCCGCCGAGGCTATCCCAATGACGAGGGTTTCGGTGCCGGTACGCAGCCAGTGAATGGGAGACCAGCGGCTGCGCAGTGAACCGATAAGGAAGAAGGTGAGGGCGGCCATGGCGATTGATACGACAACGCTGGCTTCCAGACTGAATAAAAATGGTGCAACGGGCAGAAACCCGCAAAAGACGAAAGCCAGAAACGTTACCAGCCCGGCAGTAAAGGGTGAGCGCGTAATTGGCGGGAGGCCGTGCTCTTCCGTCATCATCATGTCGATCCAGTGTTCCTTCTCGGATGTGATCACTTCAACGGCGGCCTCGAGCGTCTTTCCCTTGAATCCCTTGGCCGCGAATATCTGACGGACTTCCTCGCGTTCGCCGTCGGGGGCATGCTCGATATGGCGCTCCTCCATATGGCGGATGAAATTATATTCCTCGATTTCCGCCTTGGTGCCTGAATAGTTCGCCGCGGCCATGGAAAATCCGTCCGCCAGCAGGTTCGCGACGCCAAGAATAAGCAGATAGCGATTCGACAGATCCGCGCCGACGGCGGCGGCGACGATAGCGAAGGTTGTGACCGTTCCGTCGATGCCGCCATAGACCCAGTCGCGCAAATAGCTGATTCTGGGCCCGTCCCTGAGACGTCTGGCGATGTCGTGTGGCTCATGAGAGTGTTCGAGGAACTGGGTTAAGGGCATATCTTGTCACTCTATAAATGGGTCCCGAGCCTAGGGTCTGTTGAGGTTCAGGGCCGCGCCAGCGCCACAACCCTGAACCTCAACAGACCCTAGTCAGGGTGTGGTCAATGTCATATACAGCGACGCATGTTGTCGCGCGGCAGGATTGCATTGCCATCTGACGTAATGCAAAGCGCTGGCAGAAGCCAGTCTCCCGCGAATTAATGCTGCTTTTGGAGTTCATGAGTCATGGCCAAGACCTGGTCCCCCGATACCTGGAGATCGAAGCCGATTATTCAGGTCCCCGACTACCCCGACCAAGCCGCGCTTGAGGCGGTTGAGGCACAGCTTGCCACCTTCCCCCCGCTTGTATTCGCCGGGGAAGCGCGCGCGCTGAAGAGGCAGCTCGCCGCCGTTTCGCGCGGTGAGGCCTTTCTGCTTCAGGGTGGCGATTGCGCGGAGAGTTTTGCCGAGCACGGGCCGGACAATATTCGCGATTTCTTTCGCGTGTTCCTGCAAATGGCGGTCGTGCTGACCTTCGCCGGCGGCTGTCCGGTGGTGAAGCTGGGGCGGATCGCCGGCCAGTTCGCCAAGCCGCGTTCCTCCGATACCGAAAAGCAGGGCGACATCGAATTGCCGAGCTACCGCGGCGATATCGTCAATGAGATCGAGTTCACCGAAGCCGCGCGTATTCCCGACCCTTCGCGCATGCTCAAGGCCTATCGCCAGTCGGCGGCGACGCTCAATCTTTTGCGGGCGCTGGCGCAAGGCGGCTATGCCAACCTCAATCATGTGCATCAGTGGAACCTCGGTTTCTTAAAAGATGGTCCGGCTGAAAAGCATTATGAAGAAATCGCCAGCAGGATTTCCGAATCCCTGGCGTTCATGAAATCCTGCGGGCTGACCCCCGACAATACGCCGCAATTGCGCTCGACCGAATTCTTCACCAGCCACGAAGCGCTTCTTCTCGGCTATGAGGAGGCCTTCACGCGGGTCGATTCCACGTCGGGCGACTGGTATGCGACGTCGGGCCATTTCGTGTGGATTGGCGACCGGACGCGCCAAGCCGATCACGGGCATGTTGAATATGCCCGCGGGATCAAAAACCCGATCGGCATGAAATGCGGTCCCTCATTGCAGGCCGACGATATGCTGCGGCTGATAGATATTCTCAATCCGGAGAATGAGGCGGGCCGGCTCACGCTGATTTGCCGGTTCGGGGCGGAAGACTCAGGAGATCATCTGTCGACTCTCATCCGGGCCGCCGAGCGGGAAGGGAAGAATATCGTGTGGTCATGCGATCCCATGCACGGCAATACCATCAAGGCCGCAAACGGTTACAAGACACGCCCCTTCGATCTGATCCTGAAGGAGGTCGAGGCCTTCTTCGACATTCATCGCGCCGAGGGAACGCATCCGGGCGGTGTCCATCTGGAGATGACGGGCCAGAATGTGACGGAATGCATCGGCGGTGCGCGCGAAGTCACTGAAACCGATCTTTCGGACCGGTATCACACCTATTGCGATCCGCGTCTCAATGCAGATCAGGCTCTCGAGTTGGCGTTTCTGATTGCGGATCGTCTGAAACGCGATCGCGCGCAAGCGCCGGATGCCAAAAAAACCGCGTCGGCCGGTTGAGGCGGGCTTGGTCCTTGCCTGACGGTCCGGCGCACCGGTAATCTGCGCCCATGCCACGAGACATTACCGACAAGGTTTCCATTGCGCTGGCGCAACTGAACCCGGCGGTCGGCGACGTCGCCGGGAATGCCGCGCTGGCTCGCAGGGCGCGCGAAGAAGCCGCCGGTATGGGCGCGGACCTGCTGGTCTTTACCGAACTCTTCATCACCGGATATCCGCCGGAGGATCTGATCCTCAAGCCGGCGTTTCGCGCCGCCGCGCGCGCCTGTATTGAAGACCTTGCCGGGGAAACGTCGAATGACGGTCCGGCGATACTGATCGGAACGCCCTGGGAGGAGGGCGGACAGGTCTATAACGCCGCCGCGCTGCTGGATCGCGGCAAAATCGCGGGCCTAAGCTACAAGGCCGAACTCCCCAACTACGGTGTGTTTGATGAAAAACGCGTCTTTGAGCCGGGTCCGATGCCGGGTTCGCTCAATTTTCGCGGGTTACGGATTGGCGTCGCGATTTGCGAAGACATCTGGGTTGACGAGATTTGCGAATGCCTGGTGGAGACCGGCGCGGAAATACTGATCGTGCCGAACGGGTCGCCTTACTTTTCCGGCAAAATGGATGTGCGCATGAATGTCGCCGCCCAGCGGGTGGCCGAGAATGGTGTGCCGCTGATCTATGTGAATCAGGTTGGCGGCCAGGATGAGCTTGTGTTTGATGGCGCGTCCTTTGCGCTCAGCAATGACAGCGCGCTGGCGGCTCAGCTCCCGGCCTGGCGGGAGAAAATCGAGTTGACGGAATGGTCGCGGAGCGATGGCGCATGGCGCTGCGTGCCGAACATCTTCGAAATGGTTGAGGAGGGAGAGGAGGCGGACTATCTCGCCTGCGTGACGGGCTTGCGGGATTATGTGACCAAGAACGGGTTTCCGGGCGTCGTGCTGGGTCTGTCGGGCGGCATCGATTCAGCGCTCTGCGCTGCAATATCCGTCGATGCGCTGGGGCCTGAAAAAGTGCATTGCATCATGCTGCCCTACACCTTTACCAGCGATCAAAGTCTGAGTGACGCGGCCGCATGTGCCGAGGTGCTGGATGTGCGCTATGAAATCGTACCGATTCACGCTCCCGTTGAGGGTTTTGCCGAATGCCTTCAGCCCTTTTTCGAGGGGCAGCCCGCCGGCACGGCGGAGGAAAATATCCAGTCGCGCACGCGCGGCACAATACTCATGGCCATCTCCAACAAGTTTGGCTCAATGCTGGTGACAACCGGCAACAAGTCGGAAGTGTCGGTTGGCTACGCCACGCTCTATGGCGATATGAATGGCGGTTTCAACCCGATCAAAGACCTCTACAAGACGCAGGTTTATGCTCTCTCGCGCTGGCGCAACGCGCATGTGCCGCAGGGCGCGCTCGGGCCCGGCGGCATGGTCATCCCCGAAAATATTCTCACCAAGGCGCCAACCGCGGAATTGAAGGAAAACCAGAGGGATCAGGATTCTCTTCCCGCCTATGACGTGCTCGACGATATTCTCGAATGTCTCGTTGATAACGAAATGCCGGTGGCGGATATTGTTGCGCGCGGCCATGACGAGGCGACCGTTTCGCATATTGAGCAGCTGCTCTATCTCGCCGAATACAAACGCCGGCAATCGGCCCCGGGGGTCAAGATCACGCAGAAACTGTTCGGCCGGGACCGCCGCTATCCGATAACCAACGGATTTCGCGAGACGGAATAGCTGGTGCGTATCACCGATAAGTGGGAACCACTTATCGGTGATACGCACTAGCGGGCCGGTTTCGCCTTGTTCTTTTCATCGACGAATTTCGCGCCGCCCGGGCCGGGCTTTTGTCCTTTCCCGCTTTCCGCTTTTTCGTTCGCGGCGGCGATCTCGCTCGGATTGTATTCAACCGCCTTGCAGGAGCAGCCCTTTACATATTCCTTGCGGTAGCGCCAGGCATTGGGCTGGTCGCTATAGGCGCGCCGCCCGTCGGCGGAAACCATTTGCTCGGGTTCCTCACCGGGGTTGCGGTACACGAACAACTCCGCGGGCGCCGCGCAGCGCGATTGGCATTTCCGCAGATCTTGTGCAAAACGGCTGGGCAGTGCCGAAAAACTTACAGGAAAGTAGTAACCGTCGCAGGATCTCACGCATAAAGTGCGATAGGTGGCGAAAGATTCGATCCGGGAAGTTTCCAGTCCGCGCCTTGGCGCGGTATCCCAGAAATCCTCCTCGAACCAGCTCATGAACCCGCGTCCGCCGCCGCGCCGCCGCGTCTCCTGCTGGTAACTGGTTCTGCAACCGGCCCGGCTGAGTGCCGCGATAAGATCACTCTGGCGGCGGCTCTGGCCGCCGCGCGTGGCCGCGCGCTGTTCCTGGAGTAGCGCAAGCTGGCGCCTGGCGTCTTCGATCTTGCGGTTCAACCGAAGGCATCTGGGGGTGCGGACAAGCGAGCGCCCAAATATAAAGTTGCTCTGATAACAGCCCAGCCGGTTAGCCCTGGCCTGGGATGTCTGGAATATCCGGTCGAAATTGCGGATCTTCTTATCGAGCGCGGGACCATCGTTGCGCCCTTGCTGGCGCTGGACCCAGTCATTGGCCAGCTCCTGCTCAAGCTGCATGCAGCGCAACTCCTGCGCCGATGGGCGGCGCTGGCCCTGATATGCGGGCGGCGGCTGCTGATATCCAGGTTGAGGATAGGGTTGCGGATATGGCTGCGGATAGGGTTGCTGGGCAACTGCCAGCGACCAGATCCCGACAACCCCAAACACAATAGCGCTGCCGCAGGCTGCGGCGATACCGCTCTTGCGGTGCTGGGCAAATGACTTTTGAAGAGTCGATATTGTACGCTTCAATTTCAAGACGACCTGGCCGCGTGAAAACATCACCAATTATGAAACCTGACCGGGTAAAGGGTCAATGCGGCAGCTTTACGTTGCCCGGGCGCCGGGTTCAAGCGGCAGGGCGATCACTTTTGACCTGCGAAACGCACTGGCGATACTCTTGTCTCGCGTTTGCAGACGTCGGATATGTAACCGCTCAACGCCCTCATGGAGAGCTGCCTTGACACCGCAACAAATTGAACAGGCCGCCGGCGCGCTCAAAGCGGCACGCAAGGATAACAGAATGCTCGCCGGTCTCGATGACGGCCTGACGCCCCGCAGCATGGAAGACGGCTATGCGCTTCAGGATGCCTTCATGCGCATTTGGGAGGAACCGGTCGCCGGCTGGAAAGTGGGAGCGACGGCTGAAAAAGTGCAGGAACTTTATGGGGTGAGCGAGCCTTTTTGCGGACCGTTCTATGTGCCAACCACATTTACCTCTCCGGCAGAGCCGAAAGCTCGGGATTTCGGGCATTTTTGCATCGAAAGCGAATTTGCCTTCCGGTTCGGCTCCACGCTTGCCGCGCGGAAACGCGCATATGACCGGGAGGAAATCCTGGGCGCCATTGAGGCCGTCCTCCCGGCGTTTGAGCTGATTTCACCGCGCTTCGATACGCTTCTGCAGGACCGCATCGCGCTGGCGGCGGCGGATTGCGGGCTGAATGGCGGCTTCGTGCTGGGCGAAGATTACGCCAATTGGCGCGGCCTTGATCTTGCCGCGCATGGCGTGCGGCTGAGTGTCGATGGCGAAGTAAAGGGCGAGGGGACCGGCGCAAACGCGCTCGGCCATCCCTTCAATGTGCTGGACTGGCTGGTCAATGAACTCTCGCGGCGCGGCATCGACCTGAACGCCGGCGAGATTGTCTCCACAGGCACCTGTACTGGAATTGTTTTTCTGGAGCAGGGGCAAAAGGCGGTCGCCGACTATGGCGTCCTGGGGACGATCGAAGTGACATTCGTCTAGGTCCGTCCCAAATATGTTGACCTGACCGGCCTTCTTCACCATTGTCGCAGCCCATGACGGGAACGGCGCGTAAACCAGTTGCTATCATTTGCAGCATTATCATTACCGCCTAGCGAAAAAAGCTGGCGCGGCCGTTCTCCTGTTTAATTCATGAAATTGCTGATTTGGAGCGCCCCCGCCAGCCGGAGATGGACTGTTGGACCTCAGGCTCTACAACACGCTGACCGGGCGGAAAGAAACCTTTACACCGCTCGATGAGAACAATGTCCGCATGTATGTGTGCGGGCCGACCGTTTACGACCATGCCCATATCGGCAATGCGCGGCCCGTGATCGTGTTCGATGTGCTCTACCGGCTGCTGCGTCACCTCTACGGGAAAACCCACGTTACCTATGCGCGCAACATCACCGACGTGGACGACAAGATAAACGCCCGCGCGGCGCAGGAGGGCGTGCCCATCGATGAGATAACCGCGCGCACGACGAAGCAGTTTCACGACGACATCGCGGCGCTTGGCGTGCTGCCGCCCGACGTGGAGCCGCGCGCGACCGATCATATCGAACAGATGAAGGCGCTCATCGAGAAGCTGGTGGAAAAGGGCAATGCCTATGTGGCGGAAGGCCATGTGCTGTTCCACGTGCCCTCCATGGCGGATTACGGCAAGCTCTCGAAGCGCACGCTCGATGAGATGGAGGCCGGCGCGCGGGTCGAGGTCGCGCCCTACAAGAAAGACCCGATGGATTTCGTCCTGTGGAAGCCCTCGAAAGAGGGCGAGCCGGGATGGGACAGCCCCTGCGGCATCGACGGGCCGGGACGCCCCGGCTGGCATATCGAATGCTCCGCCATGTCGGCGCAGCATCTGGGCGAAACCTTCGACATTCACGGCGGCGGGGTCGATCTCGTCTTCCCGCATCACGAGAATGAAATCGCCCAATCGCGATGCGGGTTCGGCACGGGGTTTATGGCGCAGGTGTGGATGCATAACGGCTATCTGCAGGTCGAGGGACAGAAGATGTCCAAGTCGGCGGGTAATTTCATTACGATCCATGATCTGCTCAAGGAATGGCCCGGCGAAGCCATCCGTCTGGCAATGCTCACGACCCACTACCGGCAGCCCTTCAACTGGACCGAGGCCGGCGTGAGGGAGGCCAAGCGTACGCTCGACCACTGGTATCAGTTAACTGAAGATGCAGAGCCCGGCTGCGCCGTGTGCGCCGATGTGCTTGAAGCTCTGGGGGACGATCTCAACACCCCCAAGGCGCTGACCGCGATGCACCGGCTGCGCAGTGCAGCCGCCCGGGGTGAAAAAAGTGCGGCAGCCTCCTTGAAAGCCTGCGGGCAGTTTTTGGGGCTGTTGAACAAGTCGGGTTCGGAGTGGACAGCCTGGCGGCCGGAAGCCGTCGAGATAGACGAGAGGCAAATCGAGCAACTGATCGCGGCGCGTCTGAAAGCGCGCGGATCGAAAGATTTCGCCGAGGCGGACCGTATCCGCGATGAGCTGGCGGCCATGGGCGTCGCACTCAAGGACAGCCCTGAGGGAACCACGTGGGAAATAGCGCGATGAACGCTTGGCGTTTGCATCATCATAAAATCCTCATGCTGAGGAGCGATCCGTCAGGATCGCGTCTCGAAGCATGTGACGGCATCCTTCGAGACGGCGCTTTGCGCCTCCTCAGGATGAGGCGCTGCGGGATCAAGAGATGAGTAAGAAAAAAGAACGCCTCTATCTTTTCGACACGACGTTGCGTGACGGCGTGCAGACCATCGGCGTGGATTTTTCGCTTGAGGACAAGCTGCTCATTGCCGAGACGCTGGATGCGCTCGGGGTGGACTATATCGAGGGCGGTTATCCGGGCGCCAATCCGGTCGATACGGCGCTGTTTGAAAACAGGCGGCTCTACAAGAACGCGAATTTTACCGCTTTTGGCATGACCAAGCGGGCCGGGCGCAGCATTTCCAACGATCCGGGTTTCAAGGATTTGCTCAACGCCGAATGCGACGCCATCTGCCTGGTGGCTAAAACCTGGGACTATCACGTGCGCGTGGCGCTGGGCATTTCCAATGAAGAAAATCTGGACGCCATCTCCCAGTCGATCAGGGCGATCGGGGAAACGGACCGCGAGCCGCTGCTCGATTGCGAGCATTTCTTCGACGGCTACAAGGCCGACAGGGACTATGCGCTGGCCTGCGCCAAGGCAGCCTATGACGAAGGGGCGCGCTGGGTCGTGCTGTGCGACACCAATGGCGGGACGCTGCCCACCGAGATTGAGGAAATCGTCTCGGCCGTTACCAAAGTTGTGCCGGGCGATCATCTCGGCATTCATACCCACAACGATACCGAGAACGCGGTGGCCAATACGCTGGCCGCCATACGCGCCGGTGCGCGCCAGGTGCAGGGCACCCTCAACGGCCTTGGCGAGCGTTGCGGCAACGCCAACCTGACGTCGATCATTCCGACCCTGATGCTGAAATCCGAATTCGCCGACCATTTCGAGATCGGCGTCACGCCGGCGCAATTGCGCATGCTGACACATGCGTCTCGTGTCCTCGATGAAATCCTGAACCGGGCGCCGGACCGCCATGCGCCTTATGTGGGCGAGTCGGCTTTCGCCACCAAGGCGGGGATTCATGCCTCGGCGATCTTCAAGGACCCGGCGACATATGAACATATCGACCCCGAACTGGTGGGCAATCAGCGCCGTGTGCTGGTTTCAAATCAGGGCGGCAAGTCGAACATCATGGCGGAGCTTGAACGCCTCGGCATCAAGGCGTCGAAGGACGATCCCAGGCTGGACATTCTTCTGGCCGAGGTGAAGAGCCGGGAAGCCACCGGTTATGCCTATGAAGGCGCGGACGCCTCATTTGAGCTTCTTGCCCGGCGCACGCTGGGTAACGTGCCGCGCTTCTTCGAAGTCGACAGCTTCCGCGTCATGGTGGAGCGCCGCCACAATGCGGTCGGAGAGCTGGTCACCATCTCCGAAGCGACCGTAAAGGTCCATGTGAACGGGGACACCATGTTGAGCGTGGGCGAAGGAAACGGCCCGATCAACGCGCTCGATACCGCGCTGCGCAAGGACCTTGGAAAATATCAGACCTTTATCGAAGATCTTGAACTGGTGGACTACAAGGTGCGCATTCTGACCGGGGGCTCCGATGCGGTGACGCGCGTGCTGGTGGAAAGCCGCGATGGCGCGGGCGCGCGCTGGTTCACGGTCGGTGTGTCGCCGAATATTGTCGATGCCTCGTTTGAAGCCCTGCTCGACTCCATCAACTACAAACTCATCCGCGATGGCGCCACCGCGCCGTAAAAAATAGGTGTTAGTCCCTAATTTCGCGCACCCGGCTCCCCGGATGACTTAAAGTCGCGTGTGAAAAGACGAATCGGGATGGCTGAACAACGGGGCGCGCGGTGACCACCAATGGTCTTGACGGTGGTTTGGGCGCGCAGCCGGCGCGCGCAATCGTCTGCATGCTGTTCGGCGCAGCCCTTATTTCCCTCAATGATGCGCTGGTCAAGACCTTGACCAGCACTTATCCGGTCGGTGAGGTGCTGCTGATTCGCGGGCTGTTCATTTTGCCGTGGATATTGTTTCTGGCTTACCGCGCGGGCAGCCTTGAGGTGCTCAGGGTCAAAAATCCCGGCGGGCAGGCTGTGAGAGCCCTGTGCGTTGTCGCCAGCTCATTTCTCTTTGTGAACGGGCTCATTCATCTGCAATTGGCCGATGCGATTGCAATTACCTTCACCGGTCCTTTGTTCATTACCGCTCTGGCGCCGTTTGCGCTAGGCGAGTTTGTCGGGTGGCGCCGCTGGCTTGCGGTTTCGATCGGTTTCGTCGGCATCCTGTTCATTTTCCGTCCAGGTTACGGGGCGATGCAATGGGCGGTTCTTTTTCCGTTGGGCGCGGCGCTTTGCGGTGGTGTCCGCGACCTCATCACCCGGCGCATTTCCAGGAGCGAAACGAGCGTTGCGGTTTTGCTCGTCACCACCTGCGCGGTGATCCTGGCCGGATTGGCGACGGTTCCATTTGCCTGGGTTCAGATCAGGGTTGGCGATCTGGGCACCTTTGCCGCAAGCGGAATGCTGATTGCCGGCGGCCACTATCTTATGATCGAGGCTTTCCGGCACGGCGAGGCCGCCCTGGTGGCGCCGTTCAAATATACATCGATGGTCTGGGCCGTCCTGTTTGGCTTCCTGATCTTCGGGCAGCTCCCCGACCAATGGACGCTGGTCGGTACGGCAATCGTGATCGGCGCGGGGCTGTATGTCCTGCATCGCGAAGTAAGGCTGACAAGAAGTCCGATCGCGGCCGGGCCGCGGCCGCCGAGCCGGATGTGACGCGTCAGCCCCTAGAATTTTTCAAGAGATGTGGCGTCTTCGCTTACCGCCTTGGATTTGGCGGCAAGATCCTGGACCACAGGCACGATTTCTTCTGCTTTGCGCACCGAGGTCAGCTTTACTTCCAGACCGGTGCGCACAAATGTCTCGCCGCGCATATGGTCGATAAGTGAAAGCAGCGGACTCCAGAAGCCGTCGATGTCGCCCAGAACGATGGGTTTGGAGTTTTGGCCAAGCTGGGACCATGTGAGCTGCTCCACCAGTTCCTCCAGCGTTCCCACGCCTCCGGGCAGCGCCACGAAAGCATCCGACCTTTCGAACATGATCTGCTTGCGCTCATGCATGGAGCGGGTCACGATCAGTTCCTGAACATCCCTGAGCATTTTTTCCCGGCCGCTCAGAAATTCGGGGATGATGCCCGTCACATGGCCGCCCCGCCCAAGAACGGCGCGGGCGATCTCGCCCATCAATCCCAGGCTGCCGCCACCGTATACAAGGCCGATCCTGGCCTCCGCCATCGTGTGGCCGAGCGTGCGCGCGGCTTCCGCATAGGCCGGGTTTTGGCCGGAGCCCGATCCGCAATAGACACAGATATTATTCACAAGTTTTTTCGTGTTCGCGTGTTTTTGCATCGGCGCATCTGGCACGGTGGTCCGAACGGCGTCAAGGTTCTGGTGTTTGAGCCGCTTTGCGGCATGGCGGCGCCTCAGGCATATCGCTGTTTGGACCCGCGTTTGAGGGCCGGGTTTGCACCAGCACGCACACGGAGCGCTTGCCGCTTCACAGCTGCGCCTTTATTTCTGATAGAAGAAGGGGCAGGGGGCGCAGCACCGCCGCCCCGTTTTATTTTGCGCCACACGACAAGCCGCACCGAAGAGGACCATGGCCGAACAGGACGAGTTTCGGACGCAAACGGGCATGTTTTCCGCGCGCGCCGGGCATATTCACGTGCTGCGCGGGCTGCTTCCGTTTGTCTGGCTCGAAGAACGCCCGGACCTGAAGCTCCGTGTCGTCCTCGCCTTCGCGGCCCTGATCGTCTCCAAGATCGTCACCGTCGCCGTGCCGCTCGCCTATAAGGGCGCCGTCGACTGGCTGACCGGCAGCGCAACCGGAGCGCAGGCGGTTCAGCTTTCACCTCTCTCCCTGGCCGCTGTTCCGGCAATGCTCATCATTGCTTACGGGGCCGGGCGATTGATGATGGTAGCCTTTGCGCAGATACGCGACGTGCTTTTCATCAAGGTCGGCCAGAATGCGGTGCGAGCGCTCGCCAACCGGACGTTCCAGCAGCTCCATCGTCTGTCGCTGCGCTTCCATCTGGAGCGCCGGACGGGGGGCCTGAGCCGGGTCATCGACCGCGGCATCAAGGCGGTGGAACTCATCATCCGCATGGCGATCCTGAACTCCATTCCGACCATCATCGAGGTCGGATTGATCGCCGCCATGGTGAGTTATTATTTCGGCTGGGAATTCGTCGTCATCATCGCGGTCACGCTGGTTCTCTATATCTGGTTCACCTTCAAGGCGAGCGAATGGCGGCTTGAAATCCGCCGCGACTGGAATGCCGCCGATACGGAGGCCAACTCAAAGGCGGTCGACAGCCTGCTCAACTATGAGACGGTGAAATATTTCGGCAATGAGGCGCTGGAGTTGCGGCGTTTCGATGCCTCGATGGAGAAATATGAAGAAGCCGCTGTCAAGACATTCTACTCGCTGGGTGTGCTCAATTCCGGTCAGGCGCTGATTTTTGTCACCGGGCTGACCGTGTGTATGTATCTGGCGGCTCAGGGCGTTGTTGCCGGGACATTGACCCTTGGCGATTTCGTCATGGTCAATGCGCTGCTGATACAGCTGAATCAGCCGTTGAATCTGATGGGCATGGTCTACCGCGAGATCAAGCAGGGGCTGGTGGATCTGGAAACCATGTTCGCCCTGCTCGACAAAAAGCCTGAAATCCTTGATGCGCCGGATGCGAAGCCGCTCAAGGTGACCAGGGGCCATTTGGAGTTCAGAAACGTGTCCTTCGCCTATGATGCGGAACGCCCGATCCTCAAGGATGTCAGCTTTGACGTGCCGGCGGGCAAGATGGTCGCCATTGTCGGGCCCTCGGGTGCGGGCAAGTCGACGATCTCGCGCATCCTGTTCCGCTTTTACGATGTCAGCGACGGTGAAGTGCTGATCGACGGACAGGATATACGGGATGTAACGCAGGCCTCATTGCGCGCCGCCATAGGCATGGTTCCGCAGGACACCGTGCTTTTCAACGACACGATCGCCTACAATATTCAATATGGCGATCCGGACGCATCCTGGGCGCAGGTGCGCAAGGCGGCGGAACTTGCGCAAATCCATGACTTCATCATGGACCTGCCGGAGCAATATGAAACCATGGTGGGCGAGCGCGGGCTGAAACTCTCCGGCGGCGAGAAACAGCGTGTCGCCATCGCCCGCACGATCCTGAAGGCCCCGCCGATCCTGATGCTGGATGAGGCGACCTCGGCCCTCGACAGCTATACGGAGAAAGAAATACAGGAATCTCTGGAGCGCGTAGCCCGGGATCGTACGACCCTCGTAATTGCTCACCGTCTTTCAACCGTGGTTCATGCCGATAATATCATCGTCCTTGAAAAAGGGCGGATCCTGGAACAGGGCACCCACGCTTCCCTGCTGGAACAGGGAGGCCTTTACGCCGGAATGTGGGAGCGCCAGCGCCAGGCGGACGAGGCGCGTGAGATACTGGCCAGCGCCCTCGACGACGAAGCCGGGCTGATCCCGGAAAAGCCGGTCTCGACGCGCAGGACGGAGCCGGTAAAATAGGGTCAATATGAATTGATCATGCTCTGGGGATTTGGGTTTCTCGGACCTTGAGGAGACGGGACTTGCAGGAAAATCGTTCACTTTTGGACACAATTCTTTCGGTGTTCGTGCCCATCCACAAGGATGGCTACAAATTTATCGCCGCATTTGCCGCCGGCACATTGGTGCTGTCCTGGATATCGCAGCCGCTTGGGTGGCTCGGTGTGCTGGCCACGCTTTGGTGTATCTATTTCTTTCGCGATCCGGCGCGCGTTCCCCCCGAAGGTGAAAGCCTTGTCATCGCGCCCGCCGATGGCCGCATCAGTGCGATCGAAGTGGTGGCATCGCCCAGGGAACTCGATCTGGAGGGCGAAAGGCGGACGCGGATTTCAATCTTTCTGTCCGTCTTCGATGTACATATCAATCGCTCGCCAATCGCCGGCAGGATCACGAAGATCGTCTATGTGCCAGGCAAGTTCCTCAATGCCGAACTCGACAAGGCGAGCGAGGAGAATGAACGCCAATGCCTGACCCTGGAGGGCGCAGGCGGCGTTCGTATCGGCTGTGTGCAGATCGCCGGGCTGGTGGCGCGGCGTATCGTGACATTTGTGGAGCAGGGGGATACGGTTGCGGCGGGCGAACGTTTCGGTCTGATCCGGTTTGGAAGCCGCACGGATGTTTATCTCCCCAAGGGCTGCGGCCCGCTGGTCAAGGTGGGCCAGACGGCAATCGGCGGTGAAACCGTTCTGGCCGATTTCGGGTCCGGCAAGAGCAACCGCCGGGGGTCACTGCCGCAGGAGACAGAGCCACTGTAATGAGCCATGTTTTTCCACCCTTCGAGCCTGAAAAACCGGCCCATCCGGAAAAGGCACGGCCGAAGAAGCGGCGCGCTATCGGTTTTCGCGGCCGTGAGGTCCCAATCCGTATTCTCATTCCAAGCATGTTCACGCTGCTGGCGCTGTGCGCCGGGCTGACGGCCATCCGCATGGCGATCGAAGGCCGTTTCGATGTGGCGATCGCGGCCATCGTTCTGGCGGCGGTTCTTGATGGCCTGGACGGCCGGATTGCGCGGCTGCTCAAGGCGTCGTCGCGGTTTGGGGCGGAACTGGATTCGCTCGCCGATTTTGTCAATTTCGGCGTTGCGCCGGCCATAATCATATTCACCTGGGCCCTTGATGACCTGCGCTCCATGGGGTGGCTGGTCGTGCTGGCGTTCACGCTGTGCATGGCGCTGCGGCTGGCGCGCTTCAATGTTACGCTGGACGCACCGGACCAGCCGGCCTGGAAAAGTGATTATTTCGTGGGCGTTCCCGCGCCCGCCGGTGCGTTGCTTGTGCTTCTGCCGCTGTATCTGGACGGTATCGGTTTGCCCCCTGGCGTCGCCAACGCGCCGCCATTCGTTCTCGGCTATACCTTGGCCATCGCCTTCCTGACCGTGAGTTTCGTTCCCACCTTTTCCGGCAAGCTCTTTGGTCAGCGCGTTGCCCGGGAATATGTATTGCCGGTTTTCATTCTGGCTGTACTCTTCGTTGCGGTGTTGCTGACATACCCCTATGTGACCCTCACGCTCGGCTCGCTCGCCTATCTGGCGGTCATACCTTTCAGCTTTATGAGTTACCGCAGGCGCGCGGCGCAGGCCGATCAAACCGCAAAGGCGCAAAACGGGTCCAGCAAACACAAGAAATCGCCTGCCGAAACCGACCAGCGCCCATCGGCCTGATCGACCGGTCAAACAGCTCTCCACCAAAAGACATGAGGTCGCACGAATGACGATCAGAACCCGGCCCATCGGCAAACTGGATGAGATGCCGCATGCGCGGCTGATGTCCGGCGAGACGCCGGTCGAGGACATGCCCAATCTCGCGGCCAGGGCCGGCGCGGCGCGTTTATACGTGAAACGCGACGATCTGACGGGGCTGGCGTTTGGGGGCAACAAGGTCCGTCAGCTTGAATATTATATCGGCGATGCAGTGGCCCGGGGCGCCGACACAATTCTGATTACCGGCGCGGTTCAGTCGAATTTCGTGCGCATGGCGGCGGCTTCCGCGCGCAAGATGGGGATGGAATGTCACATCCAGCTTGAAGATCGCGTGCCCAAGAATGATCCTGTTTATGCGACATCCGGCAATGTGCTCATCGACAAGATTCTGGGGGCGACACTTTATTCCTACGCCGATGGCGAGGACGAGGCGGGCGCGGATGCGCGGCTGGGCGAAATCGCGCAAGAGTTGAGCGCGAAGGGACGCACGCCCTACATCATTCATCTGGCGCCAGGTCATCCACCGCTTGGCGCGCTGGGCTATGTCGATGCCGCGCGCGAGCTGCTTTGGCAATGCGAGGCACAGGGGATCGAGCTTGATGAAATCGTGCTGGCGTCGGGAAGCGGGCACACTCATGGCGGAATGCTGTTCGGATTGCGCGCGCTTGGCTGCCCGGTTCGCGTAACCGGCGTGTGCGTGCGGCGCAGCGCCCAGGAGCAACGCGGCAGGATCTCAGGCCGTTGCGGGGAGCTCGCCGAGCTGCTGGATATGGAACCGGTGGTCGAGGATGGCGATATTATCCTGAGCGATGATCATCTGGGGACGGGCTATGGCCGTGTGAACGACGAAGTGTTTGACGCCATGCGTATGGCGGCGCAGTCGGAGGGTTTGATCCTCGATCCGGTCTACACCGCGAAGGCGTTCCGCGGCTTTCTGGAGTGCGCCAAAGCGGCGGAAGAGGGACAGTCCCTGCTGTTTCTCCATACCGGCGGGACGCCCGCCATATTCGGTTATGAGCGGGAATTGAGCGCGGCTTTCGATGCGACCGCCTGATCCGGCGTAGGTGTAAAGAGCGCGATCAGAATCGTTTGCGAATACGCGGCCGGGGAACAACCCTCCGCAGGGGCCGCCGCCGCGGGCGTACGCGCGGCACGACTCCGCGGCGCAGCAGCCGGCCACCAAGCAGGTCGGCGCGCCGGAACCGCACTTTGGGTGAAATCCTCAACCGCCTGCCGATAAACGGGAAGGCGCGGCCCAGGTCCACATTGCCGAGGAAGGTGCCGTCCCATTTTCGCGGATCGGAAATCAGGCCGTTGCGGCGTATGTGCAGAAAATAACCTTTTCGCTTGAGCCGTTTGCAGGCGCGCTTCGAGTTGCAGACGTCGATCTCGCCATCGACCAGCAGGAGGGCGATTTCACCGCTCTCATCGATGAATCCGTCAAAGGCCGTGCCGCGCACGCCGATGGTCGAAGCGGGTGTCTTGATGGTGTAGGCGCTCTTCGCGCTCTTGCCCGTAATGAAGCGGAAAGCGCCTTTGACGGCGTTGATCACCACCTCGCCGTCCTTCTTGGCCGGGTCGTAGATAAACGAGTCGAGGACGATTTCAGACATTGGCCCGACGGCGAGCTTGGTCTCGTCATCCAGGATGATTTCCGCCTCGCTGTCCTGCGCGGTGGCAATGACCTCGTTTTGATGAATCTTGTCGCCGGTTTTCAGTTTGCGCTCCGCCGTCTCAATTGTGCCGGTCACGTCCTTGGTGATGAGTTCCGCCCGGCCGACTTCAGGATTTTGGGCGGCAGAGGCGGCGGGAGCTATAAATGCAAAACTTGTAATAATTGCAAAGGTATAGGCGCGCATATTAAACCTATTTATTGACTAAATCAGGGGTTTTTGCGGCAAAATGCTCACAGCGCGATAATCGGTGTTCCCAATTATTGTAGGGTTGATATAGGGTCTCGCGCCGTGGGCGCAAATTTTATGGTCTTTTTGGTACGGTAAATTGTGTTAGGTCTCGCGGCCTGTTAAGCCGGTTTCGTGTTTATCCCCGCCATTGCGGCCGCGCCGGCGGGTGTTTGACGCGTGCAATCGAGAAACGCCATCGCCTCATGAATAGGGCAGCCTCCTCCATCGAACGAAAGAGACGTGAGGTCCAATAGGAATGACCCCTCCCAGAGGCGTTAAACCGGCAACAGGCCAGGACAACAGCGTGCCCGAGCGCCGGCCGGCTGGGGAACCGGATGTGGAGCTGATACGTTTCCTGACCGGTGGCGGCGCCGGCAGCGGCAAGAGCACGCTTGCCGGTCTGCTGCTGGCGGAGTCCCAACAGGTCAGTGACGGCCGGGATTTAGCGCCGATTCCCGGCGCCATGCGTAAATTCATCTGCGCGGATGTGCCGGGGGACGGGCAATGGACGCGCAATATGGTGACCGGGGCGCCCGGTTGCGATTTCGCGATATTGGTGGTCGATGCCAGCAAAGGCGTGCAGACCCGGACGCGACGTCATTGTTGTATCGTGAATTTGCTTGGCATCCGGAAAATCGCTCTCGCCGTAAACAAGATGGATCTGGTGGACTGGTCGCAAGACCGCTTTGAGCGGATTGCGGCGGATTTCGCGCGTTTTTCAGAGCCGCTGGGTTTCGAGGAGGTAATCGCCATCCCGGTATCGGCGGCGCATGGCGACAACATCGCCGCCCCCGGCAAACAGATGGACTGGTATCGCGGCCCCGCGCTCAAGGCGCATCTGGAAACGGTCGATATCGCCCCGGACCAGGCGGCAGGCCCTTTCCGCATGCCCGTGCAATCGGTCAGTGGGCCCGGTTCCGATTGTCCGGGGATCGCCGGAACCCTTACGGGGGGCGCATTGCATCCGGGCGATGAGATTGTCGTGCTTCCCTCCGGGCGCGGAACCAGGGTTGAGCGCATCGTTACGCATAACGGCGATCTGGACGCGGCCCGCACCGGAGATGCGGTGACTTTGACGCTTGGCGATGAATTCGATGTATCGCCGGGCGACGTGCTTTGCGCTCACGGCGCGGAGGCCGAGGTCTCCGATCAGATCGCGGCAAATGTCATCTGGATGGACGCGACGCCCATGCTGCCGGGCCGGAACTATATTTTCAGGTGCGGCAATCAAACGGCGACCGCCTCCATCTCCACCCTGAAACACAAGCTCAATATCGACACTCTCGAGCATCAGGCGGCGACAAAGCTTGAGCTCAACGAGGTCGGTTACTGCAATCTCTCGCTGCGCAAGGCGCTGGTGTTCGATGCCTATTCCCGGAACCGCGAAATGGGCGGTTTTATCCTGATTGACCGCCAGACGAATGCAACCGTGGGCGCCGGTATGATCGAGTTCGGCCTGCGCCGCGCGACCAACATCAAGTGGCAGGCGCTTCAGATCGACAAGAGCGTGCGCGCCGTTCTGAAGGACCAGAAACCTTGCGCACTCTGGTTCACCGGGCTTTCGGGTTCGGGCAAATCGACCCTCGCCAGCCTGTTGGAGAAGCAACTGCACGAACGGGGCCGGCACACCTATGTGCTTGACGGCGACAATGTTCGCCATGGCCTCAACAAGGATCTCGGCTTCACCGATGCCGACAGGGTGGAGAATATCCGCCGTGTCGCGGAGACCGCGAAACTTTTCGTCGATGCCGGGCTCATCGTCATGGTGTCCTTCATCTCGCCGTTCCGCTCCGAGCGCCGGATGGCGCGCGGCCTGTTCGAAGAAACCGAGTTCCTCGAGGTCTTCGTGGATACGCCGATTGAGATCTGCGAGCAGCGCGACCCGAAGGGGCTGTATAAGAAGGCCCGCGCGGGGGAGATCAAGAATTTCACGGGAATCGATTCCGCTTATGAGGAACCCGAACGGGCGGATATCATCCTGGAAGCCGGCAAATTATCTCCCGATGAAGTTGTGGCCACGCTGATCGCCCGCCTGGAAGAAATGGGCTTTATCTAGTGTTTTCAGATGGATATCTGTCTCTACGCACCTTAAAATCATCGCCGGTACGCAAAAAAGCGCTTCCAGCGAGCACTGGCATCAACTCTGCTGGCCCGATATACACGGGGCATGTGTTGGGGCGTCGTATAATGGCATTACGTTCGGTTCTGGTCCGAGATATCGGGGTTCGAATCCCTGCGCCCCAGCCAGCACAGGATTTTCTTCCGTGGCCCTCCGCATTGTTGCGGTCACGCGGGTGCGGTTTGTCGCCTTGCGGCTGAAAAAACTGAAACTTAAAGGCAGGACGAGCGTGACCGAAGCTGAAGCCACGGCGGCAGACGCCCCGAGCAATTTTATCCAGGACATCGTCAGGGACGATCTGGCAAGCGGACGCGTTGCGTCGCTCGTCACCCGCTTTCCGCCCGAGCCCAACGGCTATCTCCATATCGGCCATGCGAAATCCATTTGCCTGAATTTCGGTTTGGCGAAGGAATTTGGCGGGCGCTGCAATTTGCGCTTCGACGACACAAATCCGGCAAAGGAAGAGCAGGAATATATCGACGCCATCATGGAGGATGTGCGCTGGCTGGGCTTCGACTGGGGGGAACATCTCTATCACGCGTCGGATTATTTCGCGCAGCTCTACGACTGGGCGGAGTATCTCATTGTCGAGGGCAAGGCCTATGTTGAGGAGCTCTCGGCGGATGAAATGCGCCAATATCGCGGCACGCTGACCGAGCCGGGCAGAAACAGTCCCCATCGCGAGCGTCCGGTTGAGGAAAACCTGGACCTGTTCCGCCAGATGCGCGCCGGCGCCTTCAAGGAGGGCGAGCGGGCCCTGAGGGCCAAGATCGATATGGCTTCAGGCAACATAAATCTGCGCGATCCCGTCCTCTACCGCATTGTCCATGCCCCCCATCCGCGCACGCGGGATACATGGTGCATCTATCCGACTTACGATTTCGCCCATGGCCAGTCGGACGCCATCGAGGGCGTCACCCATTCGGTATGCACGCTGGAATTCGCGGACCACCGCCCGCTCTATGACTGGTTCATCGAGAACCTTCCCGTTCCCGCGCGCCCGAGACAGTTTGAATTTTCGCGGCTGAACCTGACCCACACCCTGTTGTCCAAGCGCGCGCTTGTTCAACTGGTGGAGGAGGGGCATGTCGCGGGTTGGGATGATCCGCGCATGCCGACGATCTGCGGATTGCGCCGGCGCGGATTTCCCGCCGCCGCCATCCGCGAATTCTGCGCCCGGGTTGGCGTGACCAAGCAGGAAAATGTCATTGAGACGGCGTTGCTCGAATTCTGCGTGCGCGAGCTGCTGAACGAACAGGCGCCGCGCCGCATGGCCGTCCTCAATCCCATCAGGCTGGTCATTGAGAATTACCCCGAAGGGCAAAGCGAAGAGCTTGAGGCCATCAACAATCCGGGCGATGAGTCGGCGGGAACCCGCAGAGTTCCGTTTTCGCGCGAACTCTTTATTGAGCGGGACGATTTCATGGAAGACCCGCCAAAGAAGTTCTTCCGGCTGGCGCCGGGGCGCGAAGTGCGTTTGCGCTATGCCTATTTCGTCACCTGCAACGAGGTTGTCAAAGACGAAACCGGGGAGGTGGTCGAGCTGCGCTGCACCTATGATCCCGAAACGCGCGGAGGCAATGCGCCGGACGGGCGCAAGGTGAAAGCGACACTTCACTGGGTGTCGGCGGCGCACGCAATCCCGGCGGAGATACGGCTCTATGAGCCGCTGTTCCGCGATGAAATACCCGACATAAGCGAGGGTCTGGGCAATGCGATCAATCCGGACTCGCTCAAGACCCTGAGCAATTGCCGTCTTGAGCCGGCTCTGGCCCACGCGCTCGCCGGGACTTCGGTTCAATTCGAGCGTCTTGGATATTTCTGCCCCGACGCCGATTCCTCCGATGGAAACCATATCTTCAATCGGGTCGTGCCCCTGCGGGACAGCTGGGCCAAGATAAAGGCCAGGGGATAAGGGTTTCGGCGAGGGCCGGAGATGGCCGGGAGTTCGGTTTGGGAGAGTTGATTTGAATATCTGCATGATCGGCGCGGGCTATGTCGGCCTTGTATCGTCAGCCTGCTTTTCCGAGTTCGGGTGGCGCGTTGACTGCGTCGACAATGACGCGGCCAAGATCGAGCATTTGCGCAAGGGCATCTCACCGATTTACGAGCCGGGTCTGGATGACTTGCTCGCCCGGAATCTGAAAGACGGGCGTTTGAGCTTCTCCACCGATCTGGGAAACGCGGTTTCGTCCGCCGATTTGATCTTTCTGGCGGTGGGCACACCGATGCGCCGCGGCGATGGCTATGCGGATTTGAGCTATGTCTATGAGGCGGTCGAGGATCTGACGCCGCATCTGAGTGGGTTTAGCGTTATCACGACCAAATCGACCGTACCTGTCGGGACGAGCCGGGAAATCGAGCGGCGCATTCTGGCGCTGCGCGAAGATGCCGACATTGCGGTTTGTTCCAATCCTGAGTTCTTGCGAGAAGGGTCCGCCATCCAGGACTTTACCCATCCGGACCGCGTACTGGTCGGCTGCGATGATGCGCGTGCGCGCGAGGTCATGGAGCGCGTCTATGAGCCGCTTACATTGCGCAACGCGCCGCTGATGTTCACCAGCCGCGAGTCGGCGGAGCTGGCCAAATACGCCGCCAATGCCTTCCTTGCGATGAAGATCAGCTACATCAACGAAATTGCCGATTTGTGCGAGCAGGTGGGCGCGGATGTGCAGGAAGTGGCCAGCGCGATCGGGTCGGACGGGCGCATTGGCGGCAAGTTTCTTCACCCCGGTCCGGGTTATGGCGGATCCTGCTTTCCAAAGGATGTCGCGGCGCTCATTCGCACCGCGCGCGAAGCGAGCGCGCCGCTTTCCCTGATCGAGCAGGTGGACAAGGTCAACAGTGAACGCAAGATCGCCATGGTCAAGCGGGTGGAAGACGCCGTCGGCGGCGAGCTGCGCGGCAAAACGATTGCGGTACTCGGCGTGACCTTCAAACCCAATACCGACGACATGCGTGACGCACCCAGCCTGGTATTGATTCCCATGCTGCTGGCGCGCGGCGCAATCGTGCGCGCCTACGACCCGCAGGGACAGAAAAATGCGCAAGAACTGCTTGAAGGCGTGGACTGGCGCGACAGCGCGCTGGACGCCGGCATGGGCGCGGACGCGACCGTTGTCCTGACCGAGTGGAATGAGTTTCGCGGCCTTGACCTCGGAGCGCTGAAGCAAAAGATGCGCGGCGCCGCGCTCATCGATCTGCGCAATGTTTACTCCGCCAAAATGGTGCAGGACGCAGGTCTGAAATATACCTCGATCGGCCGATGAAGCTGAAAATTCATCAAGCCCGTTCCCCCCGGCGCTCCCCATGACCTGCGTGTGTCCGATCGCCCTTCCGTGGGGCCACACGTCCTGTTACACTTATTTCAACTAAACTTTCGGCAATATGCTTGAAAGCGCCGTTTCGTTTTCGGATTCCGGCGCTTTGTCAGGCAAGCTGAGGGACAAGAGATTTGACTGGGCCGAGCGACGAACCGCGCGCGGCTGCCAGGGAACCGTGTGGACCTGAGGGTTTGCGCGATGGCGCCGAGGACCGGGACAAATCCGGTGACCGGCCCAAGGCGGTTTCTTCCGGACCGGCTCATGGAGCGCCGGGCGGTCGCGGGAAGGCAGCCGAAGGAGGGAGCAACGCCGCGGCGCGACGCCGCCGGCAGGGCAAGCACCCTGCCTATGGCGCGCTTGATCTTGGCACCAACAACTGCCGTTTGCTTGTTGCGCGCCCCTCGCGGCGCGGCTTTGTCGTCATTGATGCATTCTCGCGTATCATCCGTCTTGGCGAGGGCGTCTCCCATTCGGGACGGCTTTCCGATGTGGCCATGGACCGGACCATTCGCGCGCTTATGGTTTGCCGGGACAAAATGCAGCGCCGGGGGGTCGAACGATCCAGGCTGATTTCAACCGAAGCCTGCCGTATCGCGGAGAACAGCGATGAGTTCATCGCCCGCGTGCATGATTATACCGGGCTTGAGCTTGAAATTGTCAGCCAGGAAACTGAAGCAAGACTCGCTGTTTCGGGGTGCGCGTCATTGCTGGATCCGGCCTGCGACGGGGCGCTCATTTTCGATATCGGCGGCGGCTCATCGGAATTGATCTGGCTCGATCTCTCGGAGAGATCGCATAATTGGCGCGCCTCGGTTTATGACCGGCTGGAGGCCCAGAACTGCATCTCCGCCTGGACTTCGCTGCCTGTAGGCGTTGTTACGCTGGCTGAAAAATTCGGCGGCTGTCACGTAACACCTGACATTTATGAAGCGATGGTCGCCGACGTTTCGCGGCAGCTTGAGACTTTTGAGAAAGCCAATGGTCTTCGGGAGAAAGTCGCCAACGGGAACTCCCATCTGCTTGGTACATCCGGTACCGTGACAACCATAGCGGGGATCAAGCTCGATCTCCCCGCCTATGACCGCAAAAGAGTGGACGGATGCTGGCTCAAATCGGGTGAGGTCCGGGAGGTGTCGAAATTACTTGTCGGGATGACTTTCGAGCAACGCGTGGCGCAGCCCTGCGTGGGTGCGGACCGGGCGGACCTGGTGCTGGCGGGATGCGCAATTCTGGAAGCCATCATGCGCCTGTGGCCCTGTGAAAGATTGCGCGTTGCGGACCGCGGTCTGCGCGAAGGCATGCTGGCGACCATGATGGCGGAAGATGGATTTCGCGATACACGCCGCCGCCGCAAACGCCGCCGGGCCTCTTCAAATCCATCCCATTCGCCTGACTGAGCCGGCCTGAAGCCAATGAGCAAGCCGCCGAACAGAAGATCGGGCGCCCGGCGCGGGCAGGGCGGCTCCCGCTCGCTTGGCATTCGCCTGCGCACCGCAAGGGGCCGGAAGGTTTCGTCCACGCGCTGGCTGGAGCGTCAGCTTAACGATCCATATGTGCAGGCGGCCAGGCGCGAGGGGTATCGCTCGCGGGCGGCCTACAAACTTAAGGAAATCGACGACAGATTTAGGCTGCTCAAGCCGGGCTGCGTGGTTGTCGATCTGGGCGCCGCGCCAGGTGGCTGGAGCCAGATCGCGGCGGAGCGCGTCTGTATTGGCGATGAGCCGGGTTTCGTGGCCGGACTCGATTTGCTTGAGATGGATGCGCTGCCCGGTGTCAATTTACTGCAAGCGGACTTCATGGATGAAGAGGCGCTGAGGCTTCTTGACGATCTTCTTGATGGGCGCCGCGTGGATGTGGTGCTGTCCGATATGGCGGCCCCGGCGACCGGCCATAAACAGACCGATCATTTGCGGATCATGGCGCTGTGCGAGGTGGCGCTGGATTTTGCCTGCGAGGTGCTTGCGCCCGGCGGCGCGTTTCTCGCCAAAGTCCTGCAGGGCGGCACCGAGCGGGCCTTACTGGACAGGTTAAAACACAGCTTTGAAACCGTGCGTCACGTCAAGCCGGAGGCGAGCCGGGCGGACTCCGCGGAACTCTATGTTCTGGCGCAGGGGTTTCGCGGCGGGGGATAGGGTTTTATTTGCGCGCCGCAACGCTGGCTGTTGAAATATTGCACATACCGAGGCCGTTGCGCTTCACAACCCGTAAGACCGGTGATAAAGAGGGGTGCCAACCGGTACAGGCAATTCCAGCGATTCTCTCAGCCTATATGCCGCCCGGTCCAGGAGGTTGGCGCATGCTCAAAAAACATGAGAATCTCGGCAGCGAAGCCGCGCTGACATTCGACGATGTCCTGCTTCGCCCCGGACCCTCGGAAGTTCTTCCCAACGAGGTCAATACCGCGGCGCAACTGACCCGCAGCCTCTCGCTCAATATACCGATCGTCTCGTCGGCAATGGACACGGTCACCGAGGCGCGTCTCGCCATCGCCATGGCGCAGGCAGGCGGCATCGGCGTGATCCACCGCAATCTGACGCCGAAGGAACAGGCGGGCCAGGTGGCGCAGGTGAAGAAGTTCGAGTCCGGCATGGTGGTCAATCCGGTCACGATTGCGCCGACGTCGAGCCTGGCGGACGCGCTCGACCTCATGATCCAGCACAAGATTTCCGGTATTCCGGTTGTGGAGCAGTCGGCGAACGGCGCGGGTGAGGGGAAGCTGGTGGGCATCCTCACCAACCGCGATGTGCGCTTTGCGACAAATACCGCGCAGCCCGTGGCCGAGCTCATGACCTGCGAGGGGCTGATTACGGTGAATGAAAATGTGGAAATGGATGAGGCCAAAAGGCTGCTCCATCAACACCGCATCGAAAAATTGCTCGTGGTCAACAGCGACTATCATTGCGTCGGTCTGATTACGGTCAAGGACATCGAGAAAGCGCGCCTTCATCCCGATGCGGCCAAGGACGAGCAGGGGCGCCTTCGGGTGGCGGCGGCCACCACCGTCGGCGATGCCGGTTTTGCACGCTCCGAACGTCTCATGGATGCAGGCGCCGATCTGATTGTGATCGACACTGCGCACGGACACTCCTCGCATGTGCTTGACGCGGTGGGCCGGATCAAGCGGCTGTCGAACTCGGTACAGGTGATGGCCGGCAATGTCGCGACTGCGGAAGGAACCAAGGCGCTAATCGATGCCGGAGCCGACGCCATCAAGGTCGGAATCGGACCTGGTTCCATCTGCACGACCCGCATCGTGGCGGGTGTCGGCGTCCCGCAATTGACCGCGGTGCTCGAGTCGGCAGAAGAAGCGCGCAAATCCGGTATTCCGGTTATTGCCGACGGGGGCATCAAATTTTCCGGGGATGTCGCCAAGGCGCTCGCCGCCGGGGCGGACTGCGCCATGATCGGCTCGCTGTTCGCCGGGACCGACGAAAGCCCCGGAGAGGTCTTCCTCTATCAGGGGCGCTCCTACAAGGCGTATCGGGGCATGGGGTCGGTCGGCGCCATGGCGCGCGGTTCCGCCGACCGTTATTTTCAGCAGGACATAAAAGATGCGCTCAAACTTGTGCCCGAAGGCATTGAGGGGCAGGTGCCCTACAAGGGGCCGTTGGCAAGCGTGCTGCATCAGCTTGTCGGGGGCTTGCGCTCCTCCATGGGATATGTCGGTGCGGGCGACCTCGGGGAGCTGCGGGAAAAGGCGCAATTCGTCCGCATTTCTTCCGCTTCCCTGCGTGAAAGCCATGCTCACGATGTGACGATTACGCGCGAGTCGCCGAACTACCCCGGATCGTCATAATGTTCTCCCTCCCCTTCAGGGGAGGGTGCCACCGCAGGTGGCGGGTGGGGACGAGCAATAATGGCAAATGAGACCGCACGTAATTTACGCAAGCGTATGACTCCGCAGGACGTGAAACTCTGGGTGCGGGTGAGAGAATTGAGAAGGCTTGGTTACCATTTCCGGCGTCAGTCACCCAGTCCACCCTATATTCTGGATTTCGAATGCCGTCGCGCCAAACTCGTCGTCGAGGTCGACGGAGGACAACACGGACGAAGTGATATGCAATTGAGAGATCAGGAGCGCGATAAACATATGGAACATAGTGATTTTACCGTGCTGCGTTTTTGGAACAACGAGATTGATAACAATTTGGATGGGGTCATGGATACGATTGTGAGAGAGCTTGAAGCGAAATACCCCACCCGACCGCTGCGCGGCCACCCTCCCCACGATGGGGAGGGATAAGTTGAAACCTGCCGGCAGGCTCCAGGCCGCCATCGAAATTCTGGCTGAGATTAAAACGCGCCATCGTCCCGCCAGCCAAGCGCTTTCGGACTGGGGCCGGGGGCACCGCTTCGCCGGGTCCGGCGACCGCGCGGCCATCGGCAACATCGTCTATGACGCACTGAGACACCGTGCCTCCATTGCGTGGCGCATGGGGAGCGCAGAGGCAAGGGCTCTGGCTCTGGGAGTCATGGTGTTCCATTGGGACGAGAGCGCCGAAAGCCTGGGCGAAATGTTCGCGCGCGACCCTCACGCACCGGAGACTTTGAGCGAGGAGGAAGTCAAAGCGCTTGAAACAGGTACTCTGGAGGGCGCCCCCGGCTGGGTGCAGGGCGACATTCCTGAATGGCTGGAAGAGGCTTTCGAGGGTAATTTCTCCGAAGACTATATCGCGGAGGGGCAGGCGCTCGCCCTTCGCCCGCCAACGGATTTCCGCATCAATACGCTCAAAGCTGACCGCGGCAAGGTCATGAAGGCGTTAAAGCGCTTCAATCCGGAGCCAATGGAACTCTCGCCCATTGGGTTGCGCATCGCGCCCTCCGCCGGTCCCGCGCGCACGGCCAATCTTCAGCCCGAAGCCGCCTACCAGAAAGGCTGGGTCGAGGTGCAGGACCAGGGCAGTCAGGTGTGTTCGCTGCTCGTTTACGCCCGCCCCGGAGAGCAGGTTCTGGACTATTGCGCTGGCGCTGGCGGCAAGACGCTGGCGATGGCGGCGGCCATGGAAAATAAGGGTCAGATCTTCGCCTATGACGCCGACCGGAACCGGCTCAAGCCCATTTATGAGCGATTGAAGCGGGCCGGAACCCGCAACGTGCAGGTGCGTAGCCCCGGCGAGTCTCTGGAAGACCTGACGGGCAAGATGGACCGTGTTGTGGTTGACGCGCCATGTACCGGTTCGGGCGTGTGGCGGCGCAGGCCGGACGCCAAATGGCGGTTGACGCCGGACGCGCTGGAAAAACGTCTCGCGGAACAGGCACAGGTTCTGGAAGAGGCCAGCGGCTATGTCCGCCCCGGCGGGTATCTCTGCTACATCACCTGCTCGGTGCTGGCGCAGGAGAATGAGGGCCAGGTGTCCGGATTTCTTGAGACCCATGAAGATTTCGAGCTGCTTTCCGCAGGGGAGGTCTGGGAAGAACTATTCCAGGGCGCGGACGCAAAACCCTGGTCGTCGGACGATTGTACGATCACGCTGACCCCGGCCTCCACAGGCACCGATGGATTTTTCTTCGCCGTCATGGGGCGGCGGACGGGCGAGGGAACGCCCCCATTGCCGACTCAGGCCTCTTCCGGTAACACCCGCCCATGAGCGATCACATTCTCATTATTGATTTTGGCTCCCAGGTCACCCAGCTCATCGCGCGGCGGGTGCGCGAGGCGGGGGTCTATTGCGAGATCGTACCCTTTCAGAAGGCGGAAGAGGTCTTCAGGGATTTTGCTCCCAGGGCCGTCATTCTCTCCGGCGGCCCGGCGAGCGTCCATGAGGCCGACACGCCGCGCGTGCCGGGCATCGTGTTCGAGTCCGGTTTGCCCCTGCTTGGCATCTGTTATGGCGAACAGGCCATCTGCGGGCAGCTTGGGGGCCAGGTCGAGCCCTCCGGCGAACGCGAATTCGGCCGCGCATTCGTCGACGTGAAAAAAGACTGCGCCCTGTTCGATGGCGTGTGGGCGCCGGGCGAACGGCACCAGGTTTGGATGAGCCACGGCGACAAAATCTCCGCCATACCCGATGGCTTCGACGTGGTCGCCACGTCGGACAATGCGCCCTTCGCGGCCATTGCCGATGAGGAACGGCGCATTTACGGCGTCCAGTTCCACCCCGAAGTGATGCACACGCCGGACGGGGCGAAGCTGCTGGCCAATTTCGCGCGTAACATCGCTGGCTGTTCGGGCGACTGGACCATGGCGCATTTCCACACCGAGGCGGTTGCCAAAATCCGTGCGCAGGTGGGGAAGGGCAAAGTCATCTGCGGGCTGTCGGGCGGAGTCGACTCCGCCGTGGCCGCCGTGCTGATCCACGAGGCGATTGGCGACCAGCTCACCTGTATTTTCGTCGATCATGGCCTGATGCGCCTGAACGAGGGAGACGAAGTCGTCTCCATGTTCCGCGGGTCCTACAACATCCCGCTTGTGCATGTGGAGGCCGGCGAGCGGTTCATCGGCGCGCTTGAGGGCGTCGATGACCCGGAGAAAAAGCGCAAGATCATCGGTGGGCTGTTCATCGACGTGTTCGACGAGGAAGCTGGCAAGCTCGGCGGCGCCGACTTTCTGGCGCAAGGCACGCTCTATCCCGATGTCATCGAAAGCGTGTCCTTCACCGGCGGTCCGTCGGTCACCATCAAGTCGCATCACAATGTGGGCGGATTGCCCGAACGCATGAATCTCAAACTGGTCGAGCCGTTGCGCGAGCTCTTCAAGGATGAAGTGAGGATATTGGGGCAGGAACTTGGATTGCCTGATAAATTCGTTGGCCGGCATCCCTTCCCGGGGCCGGGCCTGGCGATCCGTATCCCCGGCGCGATAACCCGCGACAAGCTCGAGACCCTGCGCAAGGCCGACGCCATTTATCTCGATGAAATCCGCAAAAGCGGATTGTATGACGCCATCTGGCAGGCCTTCGCCGTGCTGCTGCCGGTGCGAAGCGTGGGCGTCATGGGCGATGCGCGAACCTATGAATCCGTCTGCGCCTTGCGGGCGGTGAATTCATCGGACGGCATGACGGCGGATTATTACGGCTTCGACCATGAATTCCTCAGCCGCACCGCCACCCGCATCATCAATGAGGTGAAGGGCATCAACCGCGTGGTCTACGACATCACCTCGAAACCGCCGGGTACGATAGAGTGGGAATAGGGTGCAGGTGAGTCCGCATTGGCGGAGTCTGAGCTAATATCGGGGATATTGAATATGATACGTGGCGGATGCTTCGAGACGCGCCCTTAGGGGCGCTCCTCAGCATGAGGTATGTGCTTGTCGTTCACTCATAAAACCTCATCCTGAGGAGGCGCGCCAGCGCCGTCTCGAAGGATGTGCGGATCGGTCGGAGTGGGTGACAGCCGGCATAGCCTGCCAGGCCATATAAGTATTCGGTTTTAGCAAGAGGCGATCCGCGTGACTTTTTCATCCCCCCGCGCATCTGATGCAGTGGGTCGCGGCCGGGTCAATTGCCAGCCTTTTCCCGCCGATATCCTCGTCGCATTCGGCGCAGGCGCCATATTCATCTTCATCCAGGCGTTCCAGAGCTTTCTCTATGCGTGAAATCTCAACGGCCCGCTGGCGTTCGGTGGCCTGCGCCATGGCTTGCTGCTGCAGGGCATCCATGCGCGACAGCCGTCCCACGCTGGCCTGATCCAGCGTTACGGTCTCGCGGGCTTCAGCCGAGCCCTCGGAGAGCTTTTCCAGTTCCTCGCGGCGCGCGACCAGCGCTTCGCGGGCCTGTTTGCCGTTCAGTGTCACCGCCATGCCTTTCGCAAATTGATGCGTTATGACCCAAGGCTAGCAGACGCAGATAAGAAGATGGCAAAAATCGTGCGGGCGGGACATTAGGGCGCGGGGTCTTTATTGCAGTGCAAAAAAAGCCTATATCTGGGGCAGATATACGGTTTTGCCCGGACGCCGTGTCCGGATTTCATCCGCATACATTTTGGAGGCTGGTTATCCCGTGTCGATACAAAAACCCGTCAAACGCATCGCCGCCCCGGATATTGCCGCCCGCAAGGGCGGCGAGCCGATTGTCTCGCTGACCGCCTATCATGCGCATACAGCCAGGATTCTGGACCCTCACGTGGATTTTCTTCTGGTGGGAGATTCGCTCGGTATGGTCATGCATGGGTTTGAGAGCACCGTGCCTGTGCCGCTGGATCTGATGATCATGCATGGCGCCGCGGTGGTGCGCGGATCGTCGCAATCCCTTGTCGTCGTCGATATGCCGTTCGGCTCCTATGAGGAAAGCCCGAATCTCGCATTTCGCAATGCGGCGCGGGTGATGAAGGAAACCGGCTGCGGCGCGGTGAAGCTCGAAGGCGGCTCGCGCATGGGCGAGACCGTCCATTATCTGACCGAACGCGGCATCCCGGTGATGGCGCATATCGGCCTGACCCCGCAGTCGGTGCATGTCATGGGCGGATTCAAAACCCAGGGGCGTGAACGCGCCGAATGGGCGGCGATCGAGGAAGACGCCAGGGTCATCGCCGAAGCGGGCGCTTTTTCCGTGGTGCTTGAGGGCATGGCCGAATTGCTTGCCGCGCGGATCACCAGATCATGCCCGATCCCGACAATCGGCATTGGTGCGTCGGTGGAATGCGACGGCCAGATTCTCGTGCTGGAGGATATGCTGGGCCTGTCGCCGCGCGTTCCCAAATTTGTGAAGGAATTTGCGCAAATCGGCGATGCGATAGAGGGCGCCGTACGGTCCTATGCGGATGATGTGCGCGCCCGCCGCTTCCCGGCCAGCGAACACACCTACGCCATGAAGGACGACAAGAGCGCGGCCACGAAAAAGACCAAAATGACAGGCAGCTAGGCCTTGGAATTATGCCGTTAACCAAAACATGAGCCCGCCGTTCCCCCGTTTGCTTCGGGGCGTCCGGCGCGGTATCAATTGAGCCGAAGGCTCAGGCTTGCCGGAACGCGGGTCTGGGTGCGGGAATTTTCAGATTATAACCAGCAATGGATGCGGGTCGCGCTATGAGTGACGAAAGTATTTTCCGTGAAGTCGATGAGGCGATCCGGCAAGACCAGCTGAAGGTTCTGTTGCGCAAATATGGCCTGCTGGTTTTGGGTGGCGCTGTCGCTATCGTCGCGGGTGTCAGCGGCTACAAATTCTGGAACTATTGGACGGCCCAGCAGGCCAGCGATGCGGGCGGGCGTTTCGTCGGCGCCGTGACCCTGCTGAGGGACGGCAAGAACGCCGAGGCGATCGAAGTCTTCAAGGCTCTGGCCGATGAGGGGCCAAGCGGGTACCGCAGGCTCGCCCGGTTTCGTCTCGCCGCCGTTTACGCAAAGGACGGCAAGATAGCCGAAGCCATCAATATCTACGATAATCTGGCAGCGGATTCCGGCCTCGACAAGATCCAGCAGAGCTTTGCCGTCATTCAGGCGGCGACGCTCAGGCTTGACGACGCGCCCTTTGATGAAATGAACAAGCGGCTCAAAGCGCTGGCGGTGACCGGCAATCCCTGGCGTCATTCCGCGCGCGAACTTCTGGGGCTGTCCGCCTATCGGGAGGGCAAAATGGCGGTCGCGGAGCGCTATTTCAATGTGATGCTGGGCGATCAGCAGACACCGGCCAATATGCGCCGGCGCGCGGAAATGATGCTGTCTCTTCTGGTTCAGTCCACCGGCGCGCCCGCCCCGGCCGGCAATTAACGGTCTTGAGATGCGCTCGCCGAGATTGCGTTCACTGATTGTCCTGCTCTCCCTGGCGCTGGGGCCCCTCGCGCTGGCGGGTTGCGGCGGTTTGCCGAAGAGCCTCAACCCGTTCAAGAAGGAGGAGGTGAAACTGCCGGGCGAGCGGATTTCCGTCCTCAAGTCGCAGAAGGGTTTCGAAGTAGACGCTTCGCTTGCAAAAAAACCCGTTGTTCTGCCGGCGGCCCGGAATAACCCGGATTGGGATCAGCCGGGCGGAGTGGCGTCGAATGCGCCTGGACATCTCGCGTTCGGCGGCGGATTGGGAATTGTCTGGAGCGCGGATATCGGCACGGGGTCCAGCGACGAGGGTCGCCTCACCGCCAGTCCGATCGTTTATCGGAACAAGATTTATTCGCTTGATATCCGAGGCGTCGTCTCGGCCTTCTCCACTTCCAGCGGATCACGGCTCTGGCGCGTGAGCCTCGCGCCGGAGAATGAGAGGGGGAATGAAGGCTTCGGCGGCGGTATGGCCGCGAGCGGCGGGCGTATTTTCGTGACCACCGGATTCGGCATCGTCGTTGCGCTCAACGCGGACAGCGGCGCGGTGGAGTGGACGCGCAAGATCGGTGTGCCGCTGCGCTCATCGCCGACCGCGATTGAGGGAAAACTGTTCTTCGTTTCCGCCGAGAGCAAGCTCTACTCTCTTTCCACGGTGGATGGCGTGGAACTGTGGACTTTCCGCGGCTTGCCGGAAACCGCTACGCTGTTGAGCAATGTCAGTCCCGCCGTTGCCGGCGATTTGGTCGTCGTTCCGTACCCTTCGGGCGAGATCATTGCCTACAACATCAAAGCCAAACAGCCGGCCTGGGTGGATTCCCTTTCGCGCGTGCGCGACGGTTCTTCGCTGGCGTCGCTGTCCGATCCCGCACGTCCGGTCATCGACCGGGGGATAGTCTTCGCGGTCGGTCATTCGGGACGCATGATCGCTACATCCCAGAAATCCGGTGAACGGTTGTGGACGAAAGTCGTGCGCGGTACGCAGATGCCGTGGTCTGCGGGGAATCTGGTTTATGTCATCGACATCAACGGCGTGTTGATGGCGTTGACGCGCAAGGAAGGCCGGGTGCGCTGGCTGACCGAGCTCCCGAATACGTCACGATGGAGCGGGCCCGTTCTCGCGGGTGGCCGGCTATGGGTCGTCTCCGCGGAGGGTGTCATGGTTAGCGTTGACGCCAAAACAGGAAGCATCATGTCCCAGCGCGATCTCGGCACGCCGGTATTTATCGCGCCGATCGTGGCGTCGGGACGGATGTATGTCCTCACCGACAAGGCGCGCCTTCTCGCCCTGAACTAGTGACGGTAATTCCACGCTGTTCTATAGGCCCGCTTGAGGTTAATAAACACTCGCAGCATGCGAGAGACACAGTTGTTCTCAAGATACAAGAGCCAGACCTATGGTTGCCAAGATCGCCATTGTGGGACGGCCCAATGTGGGCAAGTCGACCCTGTTCAACCGTTTGACCGGAAAGCGGCTGGCTCTGGTTCACGAGGCGCCGGGCCTGACCCGCGACCGGCGCGGGGGCGACGCGGTCATCGGTTCCACCAAAGTCCGCCTGATCGATACCGCCGGTCTTGAAGAAGCCGGCGAAGGCACAATTCAAGCGCGTATGCGCGGCCAGACGGAAGCTGCGCTCAAAGAAGCCGATATTCTTCTTTTCGTCATGGATGCCAGGGCTGGCGTCGTCCCCGCCGATGAGGTGTTTGCCGATCTGGCGCGCGCCTCCGGCAAACCGGTCATCCTGGCGGCCAACAAATGCGAGGGCCGGGTCGGTCAGAGCGGCAGTTACGAGGCCTTTTCGCTGGGCGTTGGCGAGCCCATCGCAATATCGGCGGAACACGGGCAAGGGCTGATCGAGCTGGGCGCCGCGATCGAGGCGGCCTGGGCGGAGCTGTCGGGTGGCGGCGAGAGCGAAGCACAGGGCGGGGAAGGCGATATCGATGCCGAATCTCAGGACCGGCCGCTTCGCATCGCGATTGTGGGCCGGCCGAATGTCGGCAAGTCGACGCTTGTGAATGCGATCCTGGGAGAGGACCGGCTGATTACGGGCCCGGAAGCCGGACTTACCCGCGATTCCATATCGGTGGAGATGTCCTGGAGGGGGCAGGACATGCGGCTGTTCGATACCGCCGGACTGCGCCGCAAGGCCAGGGTGAAGGCGGGGGCTGAATATCTGTCCGTTGGCGACGCGCTGCGGGCCATTCAGTTCGCGGAGATCGTTATCCTGCTGGTGGATGCGCAGGCGCCCCTCGAAAAGCAGGATTTGCAGATCGCAGATCTTGTGGCCAGAGAGGGAAGGGCGCTTGTTATCGCCATCAACAAATGGGACCTGGTAAGCGACAAGAAAGAGCAGCTCAAGGAGTTGCAGCGCGAGATCGAACGGCTCGTGCCGCAGGTCAGGGGGGTGCGTCTGGTACCGGTATCGGCCCTGAAGGCCAGCGGGCTGACCAAACTCATGACGGCGGTGCTGGATATTTACGAAATCTGGAACCGCCGCATTCCCACCGCCGAACTCAATCGCTGGCTTAAAGAGATGCAGGAGCGTCACCCGCCCCCCGCGGTGCGGGGCAAACGCATCCGCCTGCGCTTCATGACCCAGCCCAATGCCCGCCCGCCAACCTTTATCGTGTTTTCCTCACGCGCCGAAAAATTACCGGAATCCTATCGCCGGTACCTTACACAAGGGTTGCGCACGGCGTTCGATCTGCTGGCGGTGCCCATCAGGCTCAATCTCCGCAAGGGCAAGAACCCCTATGCATCGAAACGCTAAAGCCTGTAAAACTTCCCCCATCATGCCGGACGCCAAAAGCACAGAAGTTCTTTTCTATCACCTTGACCGCACACCGCTTGAGCGCGTGCTGCCGGGTTTGCTGGAAAAGACGCTTGAGCGCGGCTGGCGGGCGGTCGTCCAGGCGGGGTCTCAGGAACGCGTTGAGGCGCTCGATACCGCTCTCTGGACTTATCGCGACGGCTCCTTTCTGCCCCATGGAACCCTGAGCGACGCGAGAGAAGAAGAACAGCCGATTTTTCTCACCTCGGGGCCGGACAGGCCAAATGGCGCCAACATCCGCTTCTTTGTCGACGGCTCCGATGCGGATGACCTCTCAGCTTATGAGCGGGTGGTTTATCTGTTCGACGGTCGTGACGAGGCGGCGGTGGCGCAGGCTCGAACCCAGTGGACAAATGCAAAAGAAGCCGGTTACGACGTGACTTATTGGCAGCAAACCGAGCAGGGCAGGTGGGAGCAAAAAGCATGACCGGTAACTCGGACGATGATCTTGAGAGCCGCAAGGAAGAGGGTCGCCGCCGTGCCGATACGCTCAGGGATTTCTATGTGGAAAGCGGCAATCCCATCGGCTGGTTCGAGGCCTGTTACGAGCAGGCGGAGGGTGAAGCGGCGCTTATTCCCTGGGGCCATGAAATAGCGCGTCCCGAATTTGTCGAATGGCTTGAGAGATTGCCCGAGGAGCGCCGGCGCGGCCGCGCACTCGATGTCGGTTGCGGGCTTGGCGACAATGCCGCGTATCTGGCCGGCGCCGGGTTCGAGGTCACGGCATTCGATCTTTCGCCAACCGCCATTCGATGGGCGGCAAAGCGGTTCCCCGGCCAGGGCATCGACTGGCGCGCAGCCAATCTGGTCGATCCGCCGGAGGAATTTCAGGGCGCCTTCGATCTCGTCAATGAGACCTACACATTGCAGGCGCTGCGCTCGCCAATTCGTGAAGCCGCCATCCGGGCTCTGGCGGGTTTTGTAAAGCCTGGAGGAACATTGCTGATCGTGGGCCGGGGACGGCTCCCGGAGGAACCCGAAGACCCGCCGCCCTGGCCGCTTTTGCGCCCGGAACTGGACTGCCTTATTGAGGCAGGGCTGACGCTGGTGGAGTTTGAGGATTTCCACACCGATCGTAAGGGCCGCCCCGTGCGTCATTTCCGTATTGAATATACGCGGCCCTAAAGATCGAGGGGGGGAGGCCAGGTGCTTCGCACCGATTCGCTTGAGGTATACGGGCTGCAACCGGTCTCTTTCGAGGTTGCCGGGGGCGAATGCCTTGCCGTTCAGGGCCCCTCCGGATCGGGCAAGACGGTATTGCTGCGGGCGCTGGCCGACCTTGATCCCGTGGCGGGGCGGATTTTTCTGGACGGCACCGAGCGCAATGCGCTTTCAGGCCCTGAGTGGCGTAAACGGGTGCGCTATGCGGCCGCGGAACCAGGCTGGTGGGGCGAGACGCCGCGAGAGCATTTTGCGCAAGGTGAGGGGCTGGACGAACTTGTGACCGCGCTGGGTTTGAGAGTTGCCCAGCTCGATCAAAGCATCGCTCTGCTTTCCACCGGAGAGCGCCAGCGCATGGCGCTCGCCCGCGCCATAATTGACGGCCCTTGCGTCTTGCTGCTGGACGAGCCGACAGGCGCTCTGGACGCCAAAGCAACGGCGCAGGCCGAAAGAGTGATAAAGCGGCAACTCAAAAAGGGCCATGCGGTTATTCTCGTCAGTCATGACCCGGGACAGGTCAAGCGCCTGGCGGGCCGCAAGCTCACCATACGCGGCGGCAGAGTGAGGGTGAGCCGCGCATGACCCAGACCAGCTACATCGCGCTCACCTACTGGGATCTGGCGATGGCGGCATCCCTCATCCTGATCAATGGATTGTTGTCATTTGCCTTTCGGCTCGGGCTTGAGCGCACATTGTTCGTCGCGGCGATAAGAATGACCGTCCAGCTCATGGCCATTGGGTTCGTGCTCAAATTCATCTTCATCCAGACTTCGCCATTATGGACCTTGGGCCTCGGGCTGCTGATGGTGCTGTTCGCGGGGCGCGAAGCAATGGCGCGCCAGACACGCCGCTATAAAGGGTGGTGGGCCTATGGGCTGGGTACCGGAACGCTTCTGTTCGTGGGGCTGCTGGGGGTGCTGTTCGGCGTCGGCGTGCTTATCGGTCCCGACCCCTGGCACACGCCGCGCCTGGTGCTGCCGATACTGGGGATGATTCTCGGCAACACGCTGAACGGAATATCATTGAGCCTGGAAACCCTGACCATGGCGGCTCAGCGCGAACGGACGAGCATCGAGGCGCGGATTGCGCTTGGCGCCACGCGCTTTGAGGCCCTTTCGGTCGTGATACGCCAGTCACTGAAAACCGGCATGATGCCGATTGTGAATGCGATGGCGGCCACGGGCATCGTTTCGCTGCCGGGCATGATGACAGGGCAGATCCTCGCGGGAGTAGACCCGGTGGAAGCGACCAAATATCAGGTGCTCATCACCTTCCTGATTGCCGGCGGGACGGCGCTGGGTGCATTCGTGGCCGTGCTTGGCGGCGCGCGCCTCCTTACCGACGAGCGCCACCGGCTGCGGCTTGACCGGCTCGAAAAGCCAGTTCAGTGAACCTTGAGCAACTCCACGATGAATATCAGCGTCGCGTTCGGCGGGATCGAGCCGCCCGCGCCGCCCGCGCCATAGCCGAGACTGGCGGGAATAACCAGTTCGTATTTGGCGCCTTCCTTCATCAGTTGCAGGCCCTCTGTCCAGCCGGTGATCACCCGGTTCAGCGGAAAACTTATGGACTGGCCCCGATCATATGAACTGTCGAACACCTTGCCGTTGACAAGGGTGCCCTTGTAGTGGACCTCCACTGCATCGCTCGCCCCTGGTTTGCGTCCGTTGCCTTCGCGCAGAACGCGATATTGCAATCCCGAAGACGTCACCACGACGCCGGACTTCTTCCGGTTGGTCTCAAGATAGTCCGTATCGACGCTGGCTTGCGCATCGCCGGCAAAGGCGGTCATGAGAAAAAGAGCGGGCAGGATAACAATGCGCAGGAAGCGCGCGAGGGATGTGACGAACATTACAGAACTCCGTTTATGTCATGTTGATTCGGGTGGGCGGGAACAGCGCGCCTTATAGCGCCATGCGGTGAGAGCTGCGATCAAACACGCGCTTTTTCATAGGTCTCGCTGGCCTCAAGCCATTCCGCTTCGGCATATTCGAGCGCCTTGGCGAGCTCTCCGCGTTGCCGGGCCAATCGGGCGGCCTTGTCAGGGTCATTTTCATAGAGCGCCATATCTCCCAATTTTGTATCGAGCGTGGCTATTTCGCCCGATATGGCCGCAACTTTCTGTTCTTTCTTTGTCATTTCCTTTTTTAACGGAGCAAGCTCGACACGGCGCGCTGCATCTTTGCGCCGTTTTTTCTGGCGCGAAACCCGGACGGCGCCCCCCGCCCCTTGCGACGTGGACCTGGTTGCCCGCCCGGCGCCGCGTTCGGACAGGCACTCCTCGCGATAGCCGCCGATATCGCCGTCATAGGGTGTCACGGTTCCATCCCTCACCAGCCAGAGCTGATCGGCGCAGGCCTCAAGCAAATGCCGGTCATGGCTGATGAGGATGACCGCGCCGTCATAGTCGTTGATCGCGTGGATCAGCGCCTCGCGGCTGTCCACATCGAGATGGTTTGTCGGCTCGTCCAGTATCAGCAGATGCGGCCCTTCAAAGGCCGCCAGCGCAAACAGAAGGCGCGCCTTCTCACCGCCGGAAAGATCGCCGGCCGGTGTATCCGCCGTGTCGATACCGAAGCCTAGCTTCCCCAGATGCGCGCGCTTTTGCGCTTCGGTTGCATCTGGCATCAGCTCGACGATGTGGTCATAAGGCGATCTGGCCGGATTCAGCTCATCGAGCTGATGCTGGGCGAAGTAGCCGGCGACCATTTTTTTGGAGCATCCTCGATGCCCCGATAATGGATCAAGCCGCCCGGCCAGCAGTTTGGCGAAGGTGCTCTTGCCATTGCCGTTGGCGCCGAGCAGCCCGATGCGGTCATCCTCATCGAGGCGCAGATCAAGGTTGCTCAGAACCGGCTCGCCCGGCGCGTAACCGGCGCTGACCTCCTCAAGGCGTATCAGGGGATTGCCGAGGCTCTTTTTCGGGTTGGGAAACTGGAACCCGGCAACCCGCTCATTGACCTGCGCGGCGATGGGCTGCATTTTCTCCAGCACCTTGACCCGCGCCTGCGCCTGGCGGGCCTTTGTCGCCTTGTAACGGAAGCGCTCGACAAAGGCTTCGAGGCGGCGGCGTTCATCGTCCTGGCGTTTCTTCAGTGAAAGATTGAGGCGCTGCTGTTCGCGCCGCATCGCTTCGAACGCGTCATAGCCCCCCGCATAGAGGTTCAGTTTCCCTTGCGAGAGATGCAGGATGCTGGTCACGGCGGTATTGAGCAACTCGCGGTCATGGCTGACGATCACGACCGTATGGGGATAGGTCTTGAGAAAATTCTCCAGCCACAATGTGCCCTCCAGATCGAGATAGTTGGAAGGTTCATCCAGCAGCAGGACGTCCGGCGAGGCAAATAACGCACTGGCCAGGGCAACGCGCATGCGCCAGCCGCCTGAAAATTCCGCGCAGGGGCGCTGTTGTTCTTCTTCGTTAAACCCGAGCCCGGAGAGAATGGAAGCCGCGCGCGCCGGCGCCGAATGGGCGTCGATATCGCCAAGGCGCATATGTATCTCCGCGATCCGGTCTGGATCCTGCGCCGTTTCCGCCTCTTCAAGCAGCGCCGCGCGTTCGCTATCCGCCGCCAGCACCGTGTCGAGAAGTGATTCCGGACCGCCGGGCGCTTCCTGACAGACGAGACACATACTGGCGTGTTTGGGCGTGCGGATTTCACCGTCATCGGGAGAAATTTCACCCGATATCAAGCGCAGCAGCGTGGTCTTGCCGGCCCCGTTGCGGCCCACAAGCCCGACCTTGTGGCGCGCCGGGATGCCGGCGCTGGTGCGCTCGAAAAGCAGCCGCCCGTCGATGCGGTATGTCAGGTCGTTGATATGGAGCATGCGGGGGTCCGGACCCTATGGTTGCGGGAGCAATAGGTGGCCGCTATAAGCGCCTCGACAGCCGAACGGCAAGCGAAATCAAATCAAGAAAACAGGAATTTACAATCATGGCACTCGAACGCACCCTCTCGATGATCAAGCCCGACGCGACCGCACGCAATATTACCGGTGCGATCATTGCCAAGCTGGAAGGCGCGGGCCTGCGCGTCATTGCGCAGAAGCGCGTAAAATGGAGCGAAGCGCAAGCGCAAAAATTCTACGAAGTTCACAAAGAGCGCCCCTTCTATAATGACCTGGTTGCCTTCATGACCTCCGGTCCGATCGTTATGCAGGTTCTGGAAGGCGAGGACGCGGTAGCCAGGAACCGCGAAGTGATGGGCGCGACCAACCCGCAAGAGGCCGATGAGGGCACCATCCGGGCCGAGTTTGCCGAGAATATCGAGCGCAACTCCGTGCATGGTTCGGACAGCGCGGAAAATGCGGCCATAGAGATCGCGCTGTGCTTTGATGAATCTGAAATCGTGGGGTAGCATCGTCACACGCATATAGCCGGGTCAGCAAAATGGAGGCGGGGAACATGGAGCGTGCAATTCTGGCAATAGCTGCGGCTGTTTATTTGTTTTCCGGCAACGCGGCGCTGGCAACAACCGGACCGGGTTGCTTCCAGGTGGTCAATGTCGCCAGCTGGGATGTGCTCAACATGCGCTCGGGTCCTTCGGCCTCTAATCCGATCGTGGATCATCTGCCTCCCGGCCGGCACGGCATAATCAGCCAGAGCGGACCATGTATTCCGGCGCATGTGGCGCTGCGCTCGCGCTGGTGTCCTGTCACTCATTACAGTGGCGACCGGACCACCAGCGGCTGGGTCAAGCGGCATTTCGTTGCGCCCAGCGACTGCCCTTAGGCGGGGCGAATCCGGGAGGGCAATCCACATGGCGACCGGATTTGGCGCCAAGGCCGCCGGCACCGGTCCGGCGCTTATGCCCGGCGAGTGCGCGCGAAGAGGGAGAAAAACTGCCCGTTAATCGCCGCGACACCGATCATGACCGCGCCCAGCCCGGCTGCAATCTGCCAGTTGAATGTCTCGCCTAGTAAAAGCACACCGATCATCACGCTGATGCCGGCGCGGGCGTAGGAGACGCTCGACGTGCCAACGGAGCCGAGCGTATTCACCAGGCGGAAATACAGCGTGAAGGCGCCGGCCGTTGAAAATACAGCCAGGGCGATAAGCGCCCAGATGGATGTCCATGAAGGGGCGAGGTCCAGCGGGCGTTCAACTGCGAAGCTGGCGGGCAGCAATATGATTGCCGCGAGAGTCAGTGTGCAGGCCGCCGTTACTTCCGGCGCTATTCCCTTGAACCGTTTGCCGTAGATCATCGCGATTGCGTAGCTGATGGTGGCTCCGGTGATGGCAAGCTGTCCGGCAATATGCGTTCCGATGCCTGCCAAGGCTTCCATGCCGATCAGGAGGCTGACGCCGCCCAGACCCGCCAGAACGCCCAGTGAATTTTCCAGATTCACCCGTTCATGGCGGGTCCAGAAAAGGGTGATGAGGAAAACGAAGATTGGCGTCGTTGAATTGAGAATGCCCGCCAGCCCGCTCTCCACATATTGCTGACCCCAGGTGATCATGGTGAAGGGCACAATGAACCCAAACAGCGCCTGAATGGTGAGCTGACGCCATATTGGAAATCCTGTTGGAATTTTCCGCCGCCGCGCAATGACAACCAGCCACAACACGCCAGCCGCGATGGAAACCCTGACAGCGACAAGCGTCACCGGTGTGATGGTTTCGACGGCGAGTTTAATGAGCCCGTATGATGCGCCCCACAGGAGCGAAAGCAGGGCGAGCAATGCGAACTCAAAGGCGAGATTGGGCGTCTTGGATATGGATGGATATGTCATAATTCATCTTTAGACGAAATATGAAAGCCTTGTCGAGAAACTATATTTCGTTTAATACCGAACTATGATTGAAGGCCCATATATTGCCGAAGCCGCCGCGCTGATCGGCGACCCGAGCCGGGCAACCATGCTCTCGGCTCTTATGGACGGCAGGGCGCTGACCGCGACCGAGCTGGCCTATTCGTCCGGAATTACCCCCCAGACGGCGAGTGGACATCTCGGCCGCTTGACGCAGGCCAGGCTGGTAGAAGTCGAAAAACAGGGGCGGCACCGCTATTACAGACTTGCCAACGCCCATGTGGCGCACGCGCTGGAGGCCCTCATGAATCTGGCGGTACATGGACCCCCGCGTCACCGGCCGACCGGACCGCGCGATGAGGCCATGCGCTTTGCACGCACCTGTTACGATCATCTGGCGGGACGGGTCGGGGTTGCTCTGGCCCAGTCACTCCTTAAGAGCGGAATTCTCGAGGAGAGAAACGGCGCGTTTGAAATTACTGCCAATGGTGAGGCCTGGCTGGAAAAGCTCGGGCTGGATCTAGCATCGCTGAACAAGGGACGCCGCGCGGTTGCAAGCCGGTGTCTGGACTGGAGCGAGCGCATGCCGCATCTGGGCGGCGCGCTGGGGGCAGTACTGCTGAAGGAACTGGAAGCGCGGGAGTGGCTTCTCAGGGTTGATGGAACGCGCGCCGTGACCCTGACCAAGTCAGGCAAAGCCGGTTTGCGCAGAAATTTCGGCATTTCGCTGGACTGAGCTTCTGCAAAGAGTGGCCTCTTGGCCCTCCGATGCTATTCTGCGGGCCTGCTTGGAGACCCCCATGGATGCCCGCATTCCCATAGGCTACAGCGCCTGCCCGCATGACTGCCCCTCGACCTGCGCGCTTGAGGTGGAGCTGCCGGGCGGCAACCGCATCGGGCGCGTGCGCGGCGCCAGGGACAACAGCTATACCGCGGGCGTCATCTGCGCCAAGGTCGCGCGCTACACTGAGCGCATCCACCATCCCGGCAGGCTGATGACCCCGCTCCGCCGCAAGGGTGAAAAAGGCTCGCGCGATTTCGAGCCGGTCAGTTGGGACGATGCCCTCAATATCACGGCGGAGAAATTGCTGGAGGCCGAAGCCCGTTACGGGGCGGAAGCCGTGTGGCCTTATTATTTCGCCGGAACCATGGGGCTGTTGATGCGCGACGGCATCAACCGGCTGCGGCACGCCAAGCGCTATTCGCGCCAGTTCTCAACCATTTGCACGACACTTGCGGACACAGGCTTCATGGCCGGTACGGGCAAGATCATGGGGCCGGACCCGCGCGAGATGGCGCGGGCGGATCTCGTGGTGCTGTGGGGCACGAATGCGGTCGCCACCCAGGTCAATGTGATGACCCATGCGACGCGCGCGCGCCGTGAGCGGGGGGCGAAGATCGCGGTGGTCGATGTTTATAACAACGCGACCATGCAACAGGCTGATATTCCTGTAATAATTCGCCCCGGCACCGACGGGGCGCTGGCCTGCGCGGTCATGCATGTGCTGTTTCGCGATGGCTATGCGGACCGGAAATTCCTCGATGACTCAACGGATTGTCCGCGTGAATTCGAAGAATATCTGAAAAGCCGCACTCCCCAATGGGCTGCCGGGATCACCGGACTGCCGGTTCAGGAAATAGATGAATTCGCGAAGGCTATCGGCACGACGCCGCGCAGCTATTTCCGCTTGGGTTATGGTTTTACGCGCTCGCGCAACGGCTCGATCAACATGCATGCGGCGAGTTGTATCCCTTCCGTGACCGGCGCCTGGGCCCATGAAGGGGGCGGCGCGTTTTACTCCAACAAGGACATCTATTCCTGGGACAAGACCATGATCGAGGGCCTGGACGCCATCGACCCCGATGTGCGGATGCTCGATCTCACGCGCATCGGCGCCGTGCTGACCGGAGAGGAAGAGGACATTGGCGAGGGGCCGCCGGTCACGGCGCTGTTCATCCAGAATATGAATCCGGTGGCCGTTGCGCCGGATCAACGCAAGGTCAGGGCCGGGTTCGCGCGCGATGATCTGTTCGTTTGCGTGCATGAGCAGTTCATGACGGAAACCGCGCAACTGGCCGACATCGTGCTGCCAGCGACGATGTTCCTCGAGCATGACGATTTCTATCAGGGGGGCGGGCACCAGCATATTCTGCTCGGGCCCAGGCTGATCGAGCCCCCCGGCGAATGCCGCTCCAACCACGATGTCATCTGCGCGCTTGCGGAGCGGGTGGGGGCGGAACATCCCGGATTTGAGATGACCGCCCGGGAGCTGATCGATCATACTTTGCGGGTATCGGGATGGGGTGCTCTGGCGGAACTTGAGGCAAAGCGATGGATTGACTGCCAGCCGGATTTCGAGACCGCGCATTTCCGGGGCGGGTTCGGCTGGCCCGATGGAAAATTCCGCTTCCGGCCCGACTGGGAAAATCTTCCCTATTCCGGTGTGGGATTCAAATCATCTAACCCGCGGGTGCCGGAATTTCCGGACTATTGGGAGGTGATCGAGGGCGCGGATGAAGCGCATCCCTTTCGCCTTGTGACCCCGCCGGCGCGCAATTATCTCAATACGACTTTCTCCGAGACCCCGACATCGCAGGCGAAAGAGGGCGCGCCGGCCGCCATGATCCATCCCGGCGATCTGGCGGAGCTCGGAATCAAGGACGGCGCGCGCATCAAGATGGGCAATGAGCGCGGCGAGATCAAACTGCTGGCGCGCGCCTTTGAGGGTGTGCAGAGGGGCGTGGTGATCGTCGAAGCCATTCCCAAAAACGACAAATTCGAAGGCGGGGAGGGCATCAACACGCTGACGGGCGCGGATTCACCTTCGCCCTTCGGCGGCGCGGCGTTCCACGACAATCACGTGTGGATCAGGGAGGTTGTGTAATACAGAAGGCGCGAGGTCTGACCGGTTCGCACATCCTTCGAGACGCCGCTTCGCGGCTCCTCAGGATGAGGATGGTGCGCAGAAAAACAAGCTATACCTCATGCTGAGGAGCGCCCGCGGGGCGCGTCTCGAAGCATCAAGCATGAAATATCGAAGGCAACAGCCCTTGATGTGAGTGGGCGCAACCGAGCGCGCTGTCAGCCCAACTCCCGTATCTTGAAATTCAGCCCGCCCTTGGGGCAGAGCGTCACGGTCGACTGAATCTTGGCCGGCACTTCGCCGACATATTCCGGGTCGAAACGCCTGAGCAGCGTCACCAGCGCCAGCATGTTCTCGATTTGCGACAGGGCTCCGCCGATACATGACCGCCTTCCCGCCGAGAACGGCAGGTAGGAATATTTCACGCGCTTTTTCATGCGCTCGGGCGCGAAGCGTTCGGGGCGAAACTCTTCGGGATCGGTCCAGTATTTCGGGCTGTGATGGACAAGATAGGTGCACATCACCACCTTGTCGCCTTCGTGGATTTCGTGGCCGTCGATAACATCGTCGCCGGCGGCGACCCGGATCAGCGCCCAGATGGGCGGATAGAGACGCATGGTCTCCTGAATGACCTGCCGGGTATAGCTCAATTGCGCGACCTGGTCCCAGGTCGGCTCCTTGTCGCCGCAAACCTCGTTGGCCTCGGCGCGGATTTTGTTGGCCGTGCCCGGATTTTGCGACAGCAGATAGAGGCACCAGGCCAGCGTCAGCGCGGTCGTCTCGGTTCCCGCCCACAGATACTGTTTCATTTCATCGACCACCTGCTGGTGGTCGAATTCGGGGAAGTCCGGATCGGCTTCGGCGTCCAGGATCATCCTCAGCAGGGTTTTTTCACGATTTTCGAGGATCGGCGAGCCGAGGATGGAATCGGGGACCTTGGCCCAGTGCTCCATGGCCTTTGCGGCATCGGCCTCGCCCACTTCCTCGAGCTCGCCGGTCGTCTTTTTCAGACGGATTTCCTTGTGATTCATCACATCGGTATAGGTTTTGACCATGCCGAACACGAAATGGGGGTTGAACGGCATTTTCCGGTCGAACAGGGCCTTGCACACCATGTCCGCGGCGAGCGTCCAGGTTTGCTCGACCATCTCAACCGTTTCGCCGGACTTGGCATAGTCTTCCCATATCTTGGATTTGGTGCGGATCGCCTCCATGAGAAACGGGAAATATTCCTCGAATTTCTGGGGATGGAATGCGGCCTGCTGGGGCTTGCGGATCTTCTGCCACAGGGCGCCGTCGACGGTGATCATGCTGTTGCCGAACACCGGACGCATGCCGTCGAAATATTTTGTGTAATTTTCCGCATTCTCAACCAGCACGCGCTTGAAATGCTCCACATCCGACAGCAGGATAATACGCTGGTTTTTCAGATTGATCGGGATAACGCCGCCATATTTGTCCGCCAGCCTCATAAGAAGCTGCATCGGGTTGTCCTCGTTCATGAGTGGCGTGAGCTTGAACCAGATGCTCTGCTCGTCGCCGAGCCCGTGATCGTGAGAATAGGCGGCTGTCATGGAGTGCCCCTCGGTGCTTTCAAATGTAACGCGCTGCGTGTTGCGTAATGGGTTGCTGTCTTCCGGCAGGACGCAATTCCATTTGCCGGGATATTTATGGCGGCGACATCCCGTCAATTATGTGGAAGCTAGTAACATCGGCCCGTTGGCATTGTCCATATGGGCCAGCAACCAGGGTTAGCCGGGTTCCGGTGCGAAAAGCGTGTTGCCGGCTGAGTGAAATGCACGGTGGATGACCCGCTCCCCCTCGACTCTGGCGTTGCCCGAGGCCACCAGTTTCAGCGCCAGGGGATAGAGCCTGTGTTCTGCCTCGAGCACGCGCGCGGCAAGCTGGTCGGCCGTATCCCCGGCCAGAACCGGTACGGCCGCCTGCGCAACTATTGGACCTGCATCCATTTGCGTGCGCACGAAATGCACCGTGCAGCCGCTGATTGTGACGCCGGCTTCGATCGCGCGCTCATGGGTGTGCAGCCCCTTGAAGGCAGGCAGCAGGGAAGGGTGGATATTGAGGTGCCGGTCACGCCAGGCCTCGACAAAGCCTTGCGTCAAAAGCCGCATGAACCCGGCATTGCAAATAAGTTCCACCTCAGCTTCATTCAGCGCCTTGTCGAGGTCCTTTTCAAAGGCTTCGCGCGAAGAATAGCTTGTGTGATCGATCACTTCCCCGGGGATACCGGCCAGGGCCGCGTTTTCCAGTCCGGGAGCTTCCGGCCGGTTTGAAATAACGGTAACGATTTCAGCTGGATAGTCCGGCTCTTTGCATGCGTTTATCAGCGCTGACATATTGCTGCCGCGCCCCGAGATCAGCACCCCGATACGCTTGCGGACGGTCATGATGTCAGGTCCAGTTCACCTGTGAAGCGCACGGTATCGCCATCCTCGCGGCTCTCGACTTCCCCGAGCAAAAAGGCGCTTTCTCCCGATCGGGCAAGGCTGGACAAAACGGCGTCCCCATCGCCGGCGGGCGCAATGATGACCAGGCCCGCGCCGCAATTGAAGGTGCGCAGCATTTCCGCGGGCGCCACATTGCCTTGCCCGGCGATCCAGCCGAACACGGGCGGTACGCCAAGATTGCCGAGATCAATGCGTGCTCCAAGACCTTCCGGCAGCACGCGCGGCAGGTTTTCCGGCAGCCCGCCCCCGGTGATGTGCGCCAGCGCCTTCACCGCCCCGGTTTCCCGAATGGCGGCCAATACGCTTTTCACATAAATCCGTGTCGGCGTGAGCAGGGCCTCTCCTAAAGATGCGCCGGGATCGAAGGGGGCCGGGTCGCTCCACTTCGCTCCGCTCGTCTCCACCAGCTTGCGGATCAGTGAAAATCCGTTGGAATGAACGCCCGAGGACGCCAGCGCGATCAGAATGTCTCCTGCCTTGATATCGCCGCGCGGCAGGAGTTTGCCGCGTTCCGCCGCGCCAACCGCAAATCCGGCAAGGTCATAGTCGCCCTCGCCATAGAGGCCCGGCATTTCCGCCGTTTCCCCGCCGATCAGTGCAGCGCCGGCTTGCTCGCACCCAGCGCCCACGCCTGAGATCACTTGCTCTGCGATATGCGGGTCAAGTTTTCCGGTCGCGAAATAATCAAGGAAAAACAACGGCTCCGCGCCTTGAACTATGAGATCGTTGACACACATGGCGACGAGATCGATGCCGATTGTGTCATGGCGCCGCGTTTCAATGGCAATTTTCAATTTTGTCCCCACGCCGTCATTGGCGGCGACCAGGACCGGATCAATGAAGCCCGCGTCCTTCAAATCGAACAGGCCGCCAAATCCGCCTATCCCCCCCATGACGCCGGCGCGCTTGGTGCGCGCGGCAATCGGCCCGATGGCGTCGACAAGGGCGTTGCCCGCATCGATATCCACGCCCGCCCCGGCATAGGTGAGCCCGTCATCTTTATTCGTTGGTTCGTGCTTTGCCATGGGTCCAACTCAAGCCTGGGTGATCCGGAGCCAGCTTGCGCATGTTACTTTCAGGTGAAGCGCCACCGCGTCAAGCGGCTTGGAAGCGCTGGCGAAAAATTTCAACAGTCTGGTTTGCAGGACGCATTCGTGATTTTCGGCATTCAATTGTCCGATTTTGGCGTATATCCTTCACCCCATGGCAAGCGAATCCATATTTTTCAGAGCCGTTTGGCTGTTTTTCCTCGGTCTCTTGTTCGCGCTCGCGCCACTTTCCGCGCGGGCCCAGGACGCAAACGTCTACACGGTCGCGAAGCTCTCCGTGGATGTGAAGGCCAAGGATGCCGTCACCGCCAAGAAGACAGCGCTGGTTCTGGCCAAACGTCAGGCTTTGCAAAAAGTGTTCCGGCGGATTGCCCCGTTCAACAGTTTCGACCGGCTACCCTCGGTCAAGGCCCCGGCGATTGAAGATATGCTGGAAGGGTTTTCCGTCCGGCGCGAGCGCAACTCCGCAACCCAGTATCTGGCGACGCTGGATTTCCGGTTCCGGGCTGACGATGTGCGCAAGCTGCTCGCCGGCAGGGACATACTGGTCACTGATCAGCAGGCTGAGCCGATCGCCGTGCTTCCGGTCTATATCGAGAAGGGCAAGATCAATCACACCGGCCGGGATGTCTGGCGCACGGCCTGGAACCGGCTCGATCTGAACAATGCGATCACGCCGGTGCGTCTCGCCCGCGCGGGACCGTCCCTGACCATGGAAACCCTGTCCAGGCTTCTGGGCGGCGATTTGCAGGCATTTGTCGCCCTGCGCGAAAAGAACAAGGCGCAAAAGCTGGTTCTGGCGGTCGCCGAGCCGACCGCGGACGGGAAGATACTGACAACCCGCCTGTTCGGCGTCGACCGCGCCGGGTCGCTGTCGCTGTCGCGTAATGACCGGGTGTATAATGGTAAGCTGAAGACCGCGGCCAGGAATGCCGCCGCGCTCACGCTTGGCATTCTGGAAGGACGGTGGAAGCTGATACGCGCTCCCGGCGGCGGAACAGGGGCGGCGGCACTTACGGCTATCGAAGTGATTGTGGAATTTTCCGGCATGTCGCAGTGGCGCGATGTTCGCTCGCGTCTTGTAAAGGTGCCGGGCGTACAGGGGCTCGATGTCAAATCGCTTTCGGCCCGCACGGCGCAGGTTTCACTTCAGTTTCCCGGCGGCGCCGAACGTCTTGCTCAGGCGCTCGGTTCCCATGGACTCACATTGCTAGGGGGAGGGGATTCATGGATTTTGCGCAGCAATTGACGGCTGGCGCGCCGCGCACTGAAAATTTGGAGGCATTGGCATTCACGCGATACAGTTTGGTTGAATGGCTTTCCGGCACAGGGCCGGGCCGGCGAGGGCAGTAATTTGTATATACCAAACGCGATCACCGTGTTCCGGATATTCCTGGTGCCGATGGTGATCTGGCTCATGATCGACGGGCGCATGCGGACGGCATTCATGCTGTTCCTGATCGCAGGTTTGTCCGACGGCCTGGATGGGTATCTCGCCAAGCGCTATGGCTGGCAGACCGAACTTGGCGCCTATCTGGACCCGATTGCCGACAAGGCCCTGCTGGTCAGTATTTATGTGGTTCTGGGCCTTTTTACCCATTTGCCCGTATGGCTCGTTATTGCGGTGGTAACCCGGGATATTCTCATTATCGGGGCCATCCTCCTGTCCTGGCTTCTGGCGCATCCGGTTCCGATGCGCCCGCTCCTCATTTCCAAGGCCAATACGGTTGCGCAAATCGTACTGGCGGCGATGGTGCTCGGCAATTTGGGATTTTCGCTGGGTCTGGCTCCCGTCATCAATGCTTTTGTCTGGGTTACCGGAGGACTGACCATTCTTTCCGCCGGAGCCTATCTGGTGCGCTGGCTGAGATTTATGACGTCTTACGAAGACCAGCCGCAGAAAATGCCGGTTAAGCGCAGCACCCGGGGCGAGGGGCAAACCCAACGCCGCAAGGAGACCGTCACCGGGTCATGAGCGCCAGCAAGCAAACTTTTTTCTGGCTCGGGGCGACAGTCCTGCTGCTGTTTCTCATCGCGCTTCTGCGCGAGATTCTTCTCCCCTTCGTGGTCGGGGCGGCGATTGCCTATTTTCTCGATCCGCTGGCCGACCGTCTTGAGACCCTTGGCCTGACGCGGCTCTGGTCGACGATTCTCATCATGCTTGTTTTCGGCCTCTTCGTAGTTCTCTGCCTGGTATTCCTCCTGCCCTTGCTGGTGGATCAGCTGATCGACCTTGTCTCCCGGTTGCCGGGCTATTTTCAGTCGTTGCGCGATTTGTCCGTCAGCTATCTTGAACGCTGGTTCGGGGATCGCTGGACAAGTGCGGATATCGGACTTGACGGGAGCTTCAGTGAACTTGCCGGCAAGGCGACGGGATGGGCTGGTCAGCTGCTCGGGTCCGTTTGGAGCGGAGGTCTGGCGCTGGTGAATTTTCTCGCCCTGATCGTCATCACTCCCGTCGTGACGTTTTATCTGCTGCTCGACTGGGACCGGATGATGCAGCATATCTCGGACTGGCTGCCGCGCGACCATGCCGAGACGATCCGTCGAATTGGCCGCGAGATCGATGAGGTGATCTCCGGCTTCGTTCGCGGACAGATCACGGTGCTGGCTATTCTCGGGGTCTTCTACGTCCTGGGGCTGACGCTGATCGGGCTCAATTTCGGTCTGCTGATCGGTTTGGGCGCGGGTCTCATCAGCTTTATACCTTTTGTTGGCCCGGTGGTCGGATTCCTGGTTGGCGGTACTGTCGCCGTCGTTCAGTTCTGGCCGGAGTGGCAGTGGGTCGCCGCCGTGCTGGCGGTGTTTCTCGTCGGTCAGTTTGTCGAGGGCAATGTGCTCTCGCCAATGATTGTCGGCGACCGTATCAGGCTGCATCCGGTCTGGCTGATTTTCGCCCTGTTTGTATTTGGCTATCTGTTCGGCTTTGTCGGCATGCTGCTGGCGGTTCCCGCCGCCGCGGCAATCGGTGTTTTGGTCAGATTCGGCTTGCAGGCCTATTTGCAAAGCCCTGTATATCGCGGCTCGGCGAAAGCTGGTCAGAAGAAGCCCTAGGCTCGGGCCTCGGGTTTCTGGTGGTTTTAATGAGTGAACAACTGGTCTTCGATCTTCCGCACAGGCCCGCACTTGGTGCGGATGACTTTCTGGTGAGTGCGTGCAACGAGGCCGCCGTCGAGGTCATCGACGCATGGCCCGGCTGGCCGCAGCCCGTGCATTTGATTGAGGGGCCAAGCGGGTGCGGCAAGAGCCATCTTGCCAATGTCTGGCGCCAGAAGGCGGGTGCGGAATTGTGGGAGGCTGCAAATCTCGCTGCTCCGCGTATCTCGCGAATCTCTCCCGGCAGCGCCATCGTTCTCGAAGATCTCGATTGTTCGGAGATAGACGAGCAATCGCTTTTTCATCTGCTGAATCTTTCAAAACAGCGCGGTATTTCGCTGCTTCTGACCGCGCGCGTGCCGCCGGCGCGGTGGGACATCGGACTGCCAGACCTGATTTCACGCCTTCGGGCCGTACCGGTGGCCGTGATCGGTGCGCCGGACGATATATTGCTGAGCGCGGTTCTTCTTAAGCATTTTGGCGACCGGCAATTGAATGTTGAGCCGCAAGTAATCAAATTCCTGGCAAAACGTATGATACGCTCGATGGAGGTGGCGAATGGGCTTGTCGCGGCGATCGACCGGGCGGCGCTTGCCACGGGAAAGAAAATCACGCGGCAATTTTCCGGTGAGATTCTGGAGCGGTTTCAATCTGAATGAGTTCATGACCTAAGGGTGCTGAATGAGCGTTACACATGTCAGCTTTGAAGAGAGTGAATCGGCGGAAGACCTGACGGGGAAACCGGAGCGGTTTTTCAATCGCGAACTTTCCTGGCTGCAGTTCAACTCCCGCGTGCTGGCCGAATCTGGCAACAGGAATCAGCCTCTTTTGGAGCGGGTGCGATTTCTCTCGATCTCGGCAACCAATCTCGACGAGTTTTATATGGTGCGCGTTGCCGGTCTGCGCGGACAGGTATTGGCGGGAATAGACACCCCCAGCCAGGAAGGAATGACTCCGGCGGAGCAGTTGGACCGGATTGGCGCCTATGTGGACGAGCTGTCATCCCAGCAGCAGGAGCTTTGGGTCGAGCTGAGGAATGAGCTGGCCGAGAACAATATACGCATCATCGAGACACAGAATTTGACGGGCAAGGAGCGCGATTGGCTGGAAGACCGGTTCCTGAACCAGATTTTCCCCGTGCTGACGCCGATTGCGGTCGATCCGGCGCATCCGTTTCCTTTTATCCCCACGCAAGGCTTTACGCTTGGACTGGAGTTGAGCCGAGAGGGGCAGGACGAAAACATGTATGCGCTGATGCCGATCCCCAGTCAGCTCGACCGTTTCATCCGGCTGCCCAAGGAGACGCAGAAGTCTGGGGACGAGAGTCCCGGCATCCGGTTTGTTCGTCTGGAATCCGTGGTGGCCAATTTCGTGACGCATCTGTTCCCGGGATGCCGGGTGCGGGCCCGGGGGGCCTTCCGGGTGCTGCGGGACAGCGATATTGAAATCCAGGACAAGGCGGAAGATCTGGTGTTGCTGTTTGAGTCCGCGCTTAAGCGCCGCCGCCGGGGGTCAGTGATACGGCTTGAGATAGAGTCCTCGATGCCCGCCCGCCTGCAGCGCTTTGTCATCAAGAAGCTGGAGGTCACTGACCGCGAAGTCTTCCTGCAAAAAGGCCTCATCGGTATTGCGGATATAGCCCAGCTCATTGTCTCCGACCGTCCCGATCTGAGGTTCGAGCCTTTCCATATCCGTTTTCCCGAGCGTATCCGCGAGCATGGCGGAGATTGCTTCGCCGCCATTCGTCAAAAAGACCTGATCGTTCATCACCCCTATGAATCCTTCGATGTGGTGCTTCAGTTTCTGAGGCAGGCCGCGGCGGACCCCAACGTCGTCGCCATTCGCTGGACGCTTTACCGCACGAGCACGGACTCGCCGATCATTCAGGCCCTGAAGGAAGCGTCCGAAGCGGGCAAGTCCGTCACCGCGATTGTCGAGCTGAAGGCCCGCTTCGACGAGGAGGCCAACATCAAATGGGCCCGGGATCTCGAAAGCGCCGGCGTGCATGTTGTCTACGGATTCCTGGAGTACAAGACGCACGCGAAATTGAGCCAGATCGTACGCCGCGAGGGGAGCACACTCGCCACATATTGCCATATCGGCACCGGCAACTATCACTCGGTGACCGCCAAGATTTATACCGATTTATCCTTTTTTACCGCCAATCCGGCGATCGGCCGCGATGTTACGCGCGTCTTTAACTTCGTGACGGGCTACGCGGCGCCGGTCGAGCTGCAATATATGGCGGCGTCCCCCCACGGTCTGCGCGCGCGAATTATCGATCACATCCACGAGGAGATGTATCATGCCAAGGCGGGGCGCCCGGCGGCCATCTGGATGAAAATGAATGCGCTGGTCGACGCGCAAGTCATCGATACCCTGTATGAGGCCAGCAAGGCCGGCGTCGAGATTGATCTGGTTGTGCGGGGCATATGCTGTCTGCGCCCCGGCGTGCCCGGCCTGTCCGAACGCATCCGGGTCAAAAGCATTATCGGCAGATTTCTGGAGCATGCCCGGATCTATTGTTTCGGTGCGGGGCATGGACTGCCGCATGCCGAGGCCATGGTCTATATCGGATCCGCCGACATGATGCCGCGCAATCTGGACAGGCGGGTGGAGGCAATGACGCCAATCCGGAACAAGACGGTGCATGAGCAGATTCTCGATCAGATTATGGTCGCGAACATCAAGGACAATGAACAAAGCTGGAGAAACCTCCCCGATGGCACCTGGGAACGGATTAGCCCGGGTGAAGGCGAAGAGTCATTCAATGCACAGAAATACTTCATGACGAATCCGAGCCTTTCCGGCAGGGGCGAATCGCTGAGGGAAAATATACCGCCGCGATTTGCGCGGTGACGAGATGAGAGCCGGAACCAGGTGAAGGAACCAGACGGTCAGGACCGGGCGACTGAGAAACCCGTCGCGGTGATTGATATTGGCTCAAATTCAGTGCGTCTGGTGGTCTTCGAGGGCGCCAGGCGCAACCCCGTTTCACTGTTCAACGAGAAAGTTCACTGCGGGCTGGGGCGCTCGTTGGCGAGCACCGGGTCCCTGGATGCAGAAGGTGTGGAACGGGCGCTGCGGGCCTTGCGCCGCTTCCGTGCGATTTCCAGTCAACTCGGTGTCGCCCGGTGCGAGGTCATCGCAACGGCGGCGGCGCGCGAAGCTGACAACGGACCGGATTTCGTGGCGCGGGCGAGCCAGGTCCTGAAATGCGATATCTCCGTGATTTCCGGCAAGGAAGAAGCGCATCTGGCGGCGGCCGGAGTGATTTCCGGAACCCCCGATGCCGCGGGTATGGCGGGCGACCTCGGCGGCGGCAGCCTGGAAATCATAGGTCTGAACAAGAAAAAAGGCGCCAGTGGCGGCGTTACGCTGCCGCTCGGCGGTTTGCGCCTTATCGATCTCTCCGGCGGAAACCTCGAACGGGCGCGAAAAATCGTCGACGCCGAACTGGAGAGAGTGGATTGGCTGAAGAAGGGCAAGGGGCTCCCGTTTTACGCCGTTGGCGGAACCTGGCGCGCGTTCGCACGTCTGCATATGGCCCAAATCCACTATCCGCTCAGCGTTATTCACGGGTACAGGATTCCCATAGAAGAGGCTTTGACATTTGCGCGTGTGCTGGATCACCTCTCGCCCTCTTCACTTGAACGCGTTGTGGCAATCTCCAGCGCGCGCCGGGAAACACTTCCCTATGGCGCGCTGGTGCTCGAGCGTTTGATAAAGCGCATGGGCCCTTCTGAATTTATCGTTTCCGGCTTCGGTGTGCGCGAGGGGCTGCTCTACACCACACTCACGAAGGAAGAGAAAAAACGCGATCCGCTACTGGCGGCATGCGATGAACTGGCGAGATTGCGGTCCCGTTCATCGGCGCATGCATGGGAGTTGTGCAAATGGACGGACCCGCTGTTCAAGACCCCCGGCCTGACGGAAACGCCCGAGGAAAAACGACTGCGATATGCGGCCTGTCTGATTTCCGATATCGGCTGGCGCACTCATCCGGACTATCGCAGCGCGCAAACCCTCGCCATGATCGCTCAGGCGAGTTTTGCCGGGTTGGATCACCCCGGCCGGGCCTTTCTGGCGCTGTCCGTATATTACCGGAATCGGGGCCTCGTCTCTGCCGAGAGTTCTCCGGGAATTCATAAGTTGATCGACCAGAACACGCTGTCCCGCGCGCGCATTATCGGCGCCGCCGTGCGGGCTGCACATATGATCTCGGCGGGCATGCCCGGTATTATAGGCAAGACGCCTCTTTCCCACGATGGCGGCAGGCTGGTCCTGTCCCTGCCGAAAAAATTTGCAGTGCTGGAAGGCGAGCGGCTGGATTCCAGGTTTGGCATTCTGGCGAGGGAACTGGGACTGCAACCCGAGATACGTATCGGGGGCAAGGAAAGCGTTTCCGCCTCTGCCTAGTGCGTATCACCGATAAGCATGTCCCCGCGAAGGCGGGGATGGAAACCGGTTATCGGAAAAACGATACGCATACACAAAGCCAAGATCGCGGTTTTGATTCCATCAAAACATGAAGCGATCTAGGGTCAGGTATCGGACGCCTTGCGGGCAAGCGTGTCCTGAAGTTCGCCGGTATTGGCGGTTCTTTCATCTCCGTCGCGGGAAACCTTGCCTCGTTCGAACGTCACCACCCGCCCGTTTTCAACCGTGAGCCCCAGGCGTCCATGGCGCAGGGCAATGGCATCGGCGCCAAACAAATCCCGGCGCCATCCCTTGAGTGATGGAAGGTCCGTTTCCTCGTCGCGGGCAATATCTTCCAGCTCGGCGGCAGTGGCAATGAGCTTGGGCGCGACGCCATGACGTCCCGCTGCCGCCTTGAGCAGAACACGCAGCAAATCAAGCAGCGCCAGTGCGTCGGCTCCCAGTGGGTCGTTCTTTTTGATCGGGGGAAGGGTCCGGGGGTCGCGGTTCAGGCCCGCTTTCACCGCTTCGATAACGCCTCTGCCCTTTGCCGAGCGTGAAAATCCCTTATGCACCGAGCGCAGATTCGCCAGCTCCGATTCGGTCGTTGGCGCCTGCGCGACGATGTCATAAATCGCATCGTCTTTCATGACGCGGCGGCGCGGCACATTCTGGGCCTGCGCCTCTCGTTCGCGCCACTCCGCGAGCGCCATCATCACGCCCAGCGCCTTTTGCGAGCGGCCTCTCATTTTCAGCCGCTTCCAGGCATCTTCGGGATGGCTTTCATAAGTGGCGGGGTTTGTGAGCACCGCCATTTCCTCATCCAGCCATCGGGCACGGCCATTCTGCTCCAGCTGCTTCTTCAGCATGGGAAACAGGTCGCGCAAATTGGTGACATCGCCAATTGCATAGGTGAGCTGTTTCGGTGTCAGCGGGCGCCGGCTCCAGTCCGTAAAACGCGAAGACTTGTCAATTTCGCGGTTCAGCATCTTTTTCACGAGCATGCCGTAGCTGACGGATTCGCCGAATCCGCACACCATGGCTGCAATCTGTGTGTCGAAGACGGGCGCTGGTATGACCTGCGCCAGGTGATGCACGATTTCGATATCCTGCCGCGCGGCATGGAACACCTTGGTCACTTTTTCATCTGTCATGAGATCGAAAAAGGGTGAAAGGTCGAGCCCTTCGGAAATCGTATCGACGATAACTTCTTCTTCGCCGGCCGCCATCTGGATCAGGCACAGATCCGGCCAGAATGTCGATTCCCGCATGAACTCGGTGTCAATCGCGACGAAGTCGGATTTCGCCAGAGTCGAGCAGGTCCGGGCCAGTTCATTGGTGTCTGTGACTACGCGCATGGGCACGGGGTATAGCGCAGCTTGCCGCAATTGTCGCGCGATCGGAGCATTTTTACCTGTTTCCAGCACATTCTGGCCCAAATGAGCCAGATTTCACAAATCGGCGTATCGCTTTCAAATTTATCGAACATTTACATAATAACCGGACAATTGTCCCCGCAAGGAAGGTGCAGATGAATAATCGGGAAGATAGACGCGAAGAGAGACGCCGGAGCGTTTTCCTTCAGGCTGACGTCAGCACGCTGGATGGATTGCAAATTGCCAATTGCTCCATCCGTGATACCAGCCGTACCGGTTGCAAGATCATGTCCGATGATATCGATCACATTCCCGATGAATTGGTGTTGAGCATCCGCGGGCTTGACGAAACCTTCGTTGGCCGGGTGATGTGGCGCGAGGCGGATATGGCCGGCATCGAATTTCTGAACGACGTGCACGACTAGTGCGTATCACCGATAAGTGGAAACCGGTTATCGGAGAAATGATACGCATAAACAAAAAGTTAGATCGCGGTTTTGATTCCATCAAAACATGAAGCGATCTAGTTCTTTGATTTAGCGTGCTTCTTATCGGAAAACCGGTTCCCACTTTTCTCCGAAGCACGACTAGCGGGCGCCGACCAGGGTCGGAAAATATTGGAAAACAAGGGCGCCCGTGCATCATGGAGAGCAACCGGCGCTTGCCGCATCAGCGTATCACCAGCACCGTGCAGTTGGCGTGGCGGACGATGCGCGAGGCTGTTGAACCAAGCAGATAGTCTTGCAGGCCCGGCTTGTGCGAGGCAATGACGATAAGGTCCGCCGCTATTGCATCCGCGGCGCTGAGGATCGCCGTCGCGGCGCTCCCTGAGCGAACTTCGATCTCCGCCCTGAGGCCGGCCGCCTTTGCCATGCCCTTGAGCTCTGTCTGGGCATTCTTTCTAATCTTCTTGATTATCTCGCCCGGAACCTGGGCCATAACATAGGCCGGAATATCCTCAATCACATTGATGAGGATGAACCTGGCGCCCTTGCCGCCCAACTCCTTGGCTATATCCAGCATGGCCTTGCATTTTTCAGTATGGGCCAGATCGATAGGGAGCAAAATCGTCTGATACACAGCCTCCTCCTCCGGGTCTCGTGGTTTTGCCGTAGTCCTGCCGTCAGTTTAGGTCCGCCAAGCAATACAGCATTGATTGCGGTCAACCGGACTCTTTTTTTCCCCGGCAGCCCGAAACAGACTGACCCCAATCCCGACCTTGACAAAAGCCTGCCTCCATGCGCTTTTCGCGCGCGGCCAGCCAGTCGCGTTTTCAAGAAGTTTCTGGCCACTAGCAGCCAGCTGGCGACGGGGCGAAACGCCTGAAAATCGGCCGTGGATCGGACAATCGGGACGGGTCATGCACGCATACCGGACACATAACTGTGGCGAGCTGAGAAAGAGTGACGTGGGCGCTGAGGTGCGTCTGTCGGGCTGGGTGCACCGGGTACGCGATCACGGCGGTCTTCTGTTCATCGATCTGCGCGACCATTACGGGCTCACCCAATGCGTAATCGAGCCTGGAAATTCGGAATTTCCCATGGCCGAGGCCTTGCGCGCCGAATGGGTGGTGCGGGTTGATGGCCGGGTCGAGGCGCGTTCCGGCGATACGGTCAATCCCAATCTGCCGACGGGAGAGGTCGAGGTGCGCATCAGCGCGCTGGAAGTCCTCTCCGAGGCCGAAGAGCTTCCCTTGCCGGTGTTTGGCGAGCCGGATTATCCCGAAGACATTCGCCTGAAATACCGGTTCCTGGATTTGCGGCGCGAAACCATTCACAACAATATCATCAAGCGCGCGGCAATCATCGCGTCCATCCGCCGCCGTATGATCGATGCGGGCTTTTTCGAATTTCAGACACCGATCTTGACCGCCTCGTCTCCCGAAGGCGCACGTGATTTTCTTGTGCCCTCGCGAATGCATCCGGGCAAATTCTACGCGCTCCCCCAGGCCCCGCAGCAATTCAAGCAGCTGGTGATGGTCTCGGGGTTTGACCGCTATTTTCAGATCGCACCCTGTTTCCGCGATGAAGATGCGCGCGCGGACCGCTCGCCTGGCGAGTTCTACCAGCTCGACATCGAAATGAGCTTTGTCGAGCAGGAGGATGTTTTCAACGCGGTGGAGCCGGTGCTGCGCGGCCTGTTCGAGGAGTTCGGGGGCGGCAAGCCGGTGACGCAAGAGTTCCCGCGCATTCCTTTCGGCGAGGCGATGCGCAAATACGGGACCGACAAGCCCGATCTGCGCAATCCGATCGAAATGAGCGACGTGTCGGAAGTTTTCCGGGGCAGCGGCTTCAAGATATTTGCCGGCCTGCTCGACAAGCACAAAGGGGGACGCCCGTGGTTCGAGAACGCCGAAGTCTGGGCCATTCCCGCCAAGGGGGGCGGGTCTCGCGCCTTTTGTGACCGGATGAACAGCTGGGCACAGGGCGAGGGACAGCCGGGCCTGGGATATATTTTCTTCCGCAACGGCGAGGGGGCCGGTCCCATTGCCAAGAATCTCGGCGAGGACCTGACCGCGAAACTGCGTGACGAGTTGGGCCTGGCGGACGGAGACGCCGTTTTCTTCGTCGCCGGCGTGCCGAAAGACTTTGCCGATTTCGCCGGCCGCGCCCGCACCAAGGCGGGCGAGGATCTTGAACTTCTCGACAAGGACCGTTTCGAGTTTTGCTGGATTGTCGATTTTCCCATGTTCGAGTGGGATGAGGAGCGCAAGAAGATCGAGTTTTCTCACAATCCCTTTTCCATGCCGCAAGGAGGGCTTGAGGCGCTTGAGACGAAAGACCCGCTGGACATACTCGCGTGGCAATACGACATCGTCTGCAACGGCGTTGAGCTTTCTTCGGGCGCCATCCGGAACCATAAACCCGAGATCATGGTCAAGGCCTTCGAAATCGCGGGCTATGACAGAAGCGTCCTGGAAGAGAAGTTCGGCGGGATGCTGCGCGCTCTGACCTACGGCGCGCCGCCTCATGGCGGTATCGCACCGGGCATCGACCGTATTGTCATGCTGCTCTGCGGGACCGAGAATATCCGCGAGGTGACAATGTTCCCCATGAACCAGCAGGCCGAAGACCTGCTCATGGGCGCGCCCGGCGATGTTTCGCCCGAGCAGTTGCGCGATCTGCATATCAGGCTGAATCTGCCGAAGTCATAGATTCGCGGATGCGAATTTTCAGGAGCGGTTCCGTCTTTGACGGAATCGCTCCGGATTTTTTCACTCACGACCTATCCGCGCTTCGCGCGGGTCTGCGCGGGCGCGGCGCATAAGCGCCGGGCCGCAGTCGCGGCCTTACCGTTTCTGTTGAGAACAGAAACGGTCTAAGCTCTGGGACTCTGCGCTGGCAGTGTATTCAAGAGGGGGGAGATAGCGGCATGCCGACCAAAGATTCCGAGCTGTCCGACGATCTGAAAACCGGCGCGCTCATCTATCATTCACAGCCCACGCCCGGAAAGCTTGAGGTTGTAGCAACCAAGCCGCTGGTCAACCAGCGCGATTTGGCGCTGGCTTATTCGCCCGGAGTTGCGATTGCCTGTGAAGCCATCGCCGAGGACCCGGCGGAAGCTGCGCGTTTGACAACGCGCGGCAATCTCGTCGCCGTTGTCACCAATGGCACCGCGGTTCTGGGACTGGGCGCCATCGGCCCTCTGGCATCGAAACCCGTCATGGAGGGCAAGGCGGTACTGTTCAAGAAATTCGCCGGTATCGATGTCTTCGATATTGAGGTGGACGCCCTGGAGGCGGAACGCCTCTGCGATGTCGTCGCCGCGCTTGAGCCTACCTTCGGCGGCATCAATCTGGAAGACATCAAGGCGCCGGAATGCTTTCAGGTCGAAGCGGAGTTGCGCAAGCGGATGAAAATCCCCGTCTTTCATGACGACCAGCACGGCACGGCCATTATCGTCTCCGCCGCAGTGCGCAATGGGCTGAAGCTTGCCAAAAAACAACTGGACAAGGCCAAGATCGTGACATCGGGCGCGGGAGCCGCGGCGCTCGCCTGCCTCAATCTTCTGGTGGTGCTCGGCGCCAGGCGGGAGAACATCTGGGTTACCGACATTGACGGCGTCGTCTACAAGGGCCGCAAAAAGAGCATGGATGAGTGGAAGTCCAAATTTGCTCAGGAGACGGACAAGCGCACATTGGGCGAGTTGATCGACGGCGCGGATGTGTTCCTCGGGCTGTCGGCGGGCGGGGTTCTGAAACCGGACATGGTCAAGCGCATGGGCAAGAAGCCGCTCATTCTGGCGCTCGCCAACCCGCACCCGGAAATTGCCCCCGAGGAGGCGCGCAAAGCCGCCCCCGACGCCATGATCTGCACGGGCAGGTCCGACTACCCCAATCAGGTCAACAATGTTCTTTGCTTTCCCTATATCTTTCGCGGTGCCCTGGATGTTGGCGCGACGGCGATCAACGATGAGATGAAGATCGCGGCGGTAGAGGCCATCGCCACGCTCACTCATGAGGCTTCCTCGGATGTTGCGGCCAAAGCCTATGAAGGCGCGGTCCACACATTCGGTCCGGACTATCTGATCCCTTCGCCGTTCGATCCGCGCCTGATCCTGCGGATCGCGCCGGCCGTGGCGCGCGCCGCAATGGATACGGGCGTTGCCGTGCGTCCCATTGAAGACTTCGGCGTCTATGAGGAACAGCTCACACGCTTCATCTTCCGTTCCGGCACCATCATGAAGCCGGTGTTCGAAACCGCGAAGGCCAACCCCAAGCGGGTGATTTATGCCGAAGGCGAGGATGAACGCATCCTGCGTGCGGCGCAGGTCGCGCTGGAAGATGGAATTGCCGTTCCCATTCTGATTGGGCGGCCGGAGGTCATTTCATCGCGTATCGAACGCTTTGGTCTCAGCATTAGGCCAGGCAAGGACTTTGAAATCATCAACCCGCAGAGTGATGCGCGTTACCGTGAATTTGTCGACACCTATTACGATCTGACCTGCCGCAAGGGCACAACGCCCGACGGCGCTGCAACCATGGTGCGCACGCGCTCCTCGGTCATTGCCGCCGTGGCGGTGTACCGTGGTGAGGCCGACGCCATGATTTGCGGTCTTCACGGCCGTTTCTCGCGTCACCTCAAGCATATCGACGAAGTGATCGGGAAGGCGCCGGGGGTGCATGATTTCTCTGCGCTGAGCCTCGTCATTCTTTCAAAAGGCGCATATTTTCTTGCTGACACCTACGTGTCGGTTGATCCCAATGCGGAAGAGATCGCGGAGATGACGCTGTTGACGGCGGCGCATGTCAAAAGGTTCGGCATCACACCGAAGATTGCGCTTCTGTCGCATTCCAATTTCGGCAGTTCGGAATGTGCCAGCGCGCGCAAGATGCGCGATGCGCTCGGTATTATCAGGCGCAGGGATCCGCATCTGGAGGTCGAAGGCGAAATGCACGGCGATGTGGCCCTGGACGAGGCCTATCGTGAGCGCCTGTTCCCCAACTCTCAGCTGACCGGGAAAGCCAATGTTCTGATCATGCCCGATCTGGATTCGGCGAATATCTCGTATCAGTTGATCAAGGCCATGTCCGATGCGCTGCCCGTCGGCCCAATCCTGTTGGGCACAGCCAAACCGGCGCATATTCTGACCCCCTCAGTGACCGCGCGCGGCGTCGTCAACATGACTGCTTTGGCGGTGGTTGACGCGCAGCAGAATGATCGCTAGGCGGCAGGGGCGGCCGTTTTGCGCCGAAGTGCGCTTGGCATATGGAGGCGGCGCGGCTATCCCATATGGCAGGCTTCCGGGGCGGACGTGGTGGAACTGGTAGACACACGGGACTTAAAATCCCGAGGGGGTAACCCCCCGTGCGGGTTCGAGTCCCGCCGTCCGCACCATCCTTGCTTATATTGTTTTTGCACCTATGGTCTTTTGCGGCGGCGATGCGTTTGTGACTCCCAGTCAAGAAAACGCCAAGATACGCCTGAATGATTGAGGCTTGGAGGCAAAATTTGCCATGAGTCGTGCGGCACATAAAATCACGGCAGCCAATTTCCGGCTTGTATTGTGCACCGGTGGCGTTGCGCTGCTTGTTGCGGGTTGTGCCGGCGGCGGCGCCAGAGGCGGCCCGTCCGCCGGTATCGCAACCAATTCCGCCGCACCGGTGCAACTCGGCGCGAGCAGCGCATCGGGCGCCGCGATACGCCAGTCGGTCCTTGGGCCTCTCGATGATGCGAAGATCGCCAGGGCAATCGAGAACTACCGGATTTCAAAGAAGCGGGCCAAGGGGCCGTACAAAATCGCCGGTGCAGACCTGAACGGGGACGGGGTTCGCGAGGCGATTGTCCTGTTCCAGGGTAAGGACTGGTGCGCACGGACCGGATGCTCACTGGCCATATTTCAGCTCTTCGAGCGCGGCTTCAAGCCGATTTCGCGCACCGTGCGGGTCAAGCCGCCGGTTGAGATAGCCGATGCCGTGACCAACATGTATCGCGACCTTCTGGTCCAGACCGGTGGCGGTCCGGCTCCCGAGCGCCGTGTCCGCCTGCAATTCAGCGGAGAGAGTTATTCGCGCAACGCCATGTTGCAGAGTGAAGTGCCGCTTGGCTCGCTTGTTCGCACCGAAATCGCGATTGACGTGGCGGCGTCCCCGTCAGATGCAACCGCGTCAGCGCCTCAACCGGTATCGGCGCCGAAACGGTAGAGCCAGTCCAGCCTTTTTAAGAGGGTTTCAGGCGATTGACGGCGCAGAATAAAGTTGCGCGCCAGCCGCAGGACCCCGCCCATGTGATAGATTTTGCCCATCCTGCGGGACTCATAGCCGGTGCGCGACGTTCGCCCGATGCGGACCCGCTCGAACTGGCGAAAGGCGTGGGCGGGGTCGCCGTCAAATTCCTTCAAAACTTTGACAAGAACCGCGGCGTCTTCGATGGCGAGGCCGCCTCCCTGCGCGAGAAAGGGAAGCACCGGGTGCGCGGCATCGCCGATCATCGTGACCGACCCATGCGTCCATGCGCGCAGCGGAGGGTGATAGTAGAGCGACCATTTGCGCCACGCGGCGCCGCTGCGCACGATATGGGCAACGCCCTCGTCCCACGACTCGAAACAGGTCAGAAGCGATTGCGGATCGGCCTCCTGATTCCAGCCCTCCGCTCTCTCGCCCGATCGCTCCCTGGCGACTGCGACGACGTTGATCTTCTCGCCGCCGCAAACGGGGTAGTGAACGAGATGGGCGCCTTTGCCGAACCACAGCCCGGTCTGCGGCCCGCGTAGCGGTTCAGGCAGGTCGCCGGGATCGACCAGCGTGCGCCATGCCGTTTTTCCGGTAAACTGGAGTGCAACGCCTGCATCTATCTGGGGACGGAGTCTCGACCACAGCCCGTCAGCCGCGATCAGAGCACGTCCGCAAACCGAGCCCTTCGTTGTTGTGAGGTCGATTTCATCGGGCGACTGCTTATATGCCAGGACCTCGCAGTCCATGGTAATTTCAACCCCGGGGAGATCGCGCGCGGTCTCGGCCAGGGCCTGGTGAAGATCGTGCCGGTGCACCAGCAGGAAAGGCGCGCCATATCGCCGCCGCGCCGCCTCCCCGAACGGGACGGTGGCCAGATGCTCCCCCGTCAGCCCGTCGCCAATGGCTATCCCTTCGGAAATTACGGCCTTTGACGAGAGCCGCTCGAGCACACCCCAATCGTCAAGAATCTTTGTGGCATTGGGCCCAAGCTGAATGCCGGCGCCATGGGTGGAATGCGTCTTGGCGCGCTCCAGAACCTGTATAGGCGTGCCATCGCGGGCGAGAGCTATGGCCGCGGACAAACCGCCGATGCCCGCGCCGGCAATGAGAAACCGGCTTGCAGTTTGGGTGCTGGCCATGGGGCCGGATCAGGACGCCGCGCTGGCGAGGCAGCCCGGCGGATCGGATTCTTCCGGGGAGAGATTGCTCGCGCGCGCATAAACGGTGGAGCAGTATGGGCAGATGATTTCATCATCACGCCCCATGTCGAGAAACACATGCGGATGGTCATGGGGCGGGCTCGCGCCCATGCACTGAAACTCGCCAACGCCGATGCGAATCCGGGCTACGCCGGCGTCGTTGCAGAAGTGCGGTACGCCAATGACTGCCATGGGGTCCTCAAATAGCGACGCGGTAGGACAATAAAGAACCGCCTCGAATCTCTCCGTCGTTGCGATGCGGGCGCGAGCATAGTGATTGCACCGCCCAAAAGATAGAGGTAAGCCGTGAAACAGGCGCCCTGAAAGAGGTCTTGAATGTCGATGCGGAGTTTTGATTCGGACGGTGTTGAAATCGCCTTTAGCGACGAGGGGGAGGGCGATCCGATCCTCCTGATCCACGGATTTGCGTCGAATATCGCGACAAACTGGGTGGACTCCGGATGGGTCGGCGCGCTGACCGGGGCGGGACGCCGGGTGATTGCAATCGACAACCGGGGCCATGGGAAAAGCGAAAAACTCCACGACCCGGAAAAATACACCGCGCCAACGATGGCGGAGGATGCTGGCCGCCTGCTGGAATATCTGGGGGTGAGCCGCGCCGACGTGATGGGCTATTCGATGGGCGCGCGCATCACTGCGTTCCTGACCATGAGCCAGCCGGAGAAAGTGCGCAGCGCCGTATTTGCCGGCCTCGGCGCGAATATGGTTCGCGGTGTTGGCGGGGCGGGGCCGATCGCCAGGGCGCTGGAGGCTCCCAGCATCGATGACGTAACCAACGAGACGGCGCGCACGTTCCGCGCTTTTGCCGAATCGACCGGCAGCGATTTGCTGGCGCTCGCCGCCTGCATCCGCGCCTCGCGCGACAAGGTCACGCCCGAAGCCCTGGCCCGGATAAAGGTGCCGGTGCTGGTCGCGGTCGGAGACCGGGATGTGATCGGCGGATCGGCGAGTGCTCTCGCGGCGCTTATTCCGGGCGCGGAGGCGCTCGAAATAAAGGGGCGCGATCACATGAAAGCGGTCGGTGACAGTAGTTTCAAGGAGCGGGTGCTCGCTTTTCTTGATGGGCGGGCCTAGGGGGCAAGGCGGCAGCACTTTTTGGGTGGCGCTGTTTGTTTCGCTAAAGACTCTTTCGCTCACGGCTATTCCGTCCTTCGGACGGGCCTGCGCGGGCGCGCGCCATAAGGCGCGGCGGCCGTTCGGCCTTGCCTCGGCTGGCGCCTCGGTTGATGTGCATTATTGCACGGCCTGAAAACCGAGCGCAGCGAGGCAAGCGCGACTGCGCGCCGCCCGGTCAGGGCGCGCCCGCGCAGGCCCGTCCGAAGGACGGAATAGCCGTGAGCGAAAGAGTCTTTAGCGAAAACAAACTTGCTCCATCGTAATGCTCCTTCCATGCAGCACTGTTCGCCCTCAAGCAGCGAAGCGGCAGGGCAAGCCAATGTGGCCGGCAGCCACACGGCTCTGGAGCTTGCCTTCATCAAAAAGCAAGGGACAGCGCGGAGCACTGGAGGACCGCGATCAATTTTTTGGAGCAGCCTTCCAGCGCCCCGCGCACGGCATCTTTCTCGAAATCCGCCCGGCGTCTTGATTGGTTTTTGGTTGCCCTATCGCCTAGCGGCTACACGAGGACGTTTCTAAACCAACTAGCACTTCGGCGCGGGGGCCGTAGTACCCCCGGGTCCGGGACGGCACGTTCGGGATGGCGAGGTCCGTTAGGCCCGCCACCGCGAAAGCCGCTCCCTTCCTCACATGCACGGACGGTCCATGGCACGCATCCCCTTCGATGAGGAAAGGATGCGGCGGAGAATAAGCGAAGCGGCGAGGGCGGGGATTAGTTTTTTTGAGAGCGGGGGAGGCTAGCAGATTTGGGAATTATGTAAATTGTTATCGTAATTCTCTTTTGCTATTTCACAAGGCGCTGTGATGAAATGTATGAATGCCATACATAACAGTTTATTTTGCTCCTCATGAACGCTGACAACGCAGAGATAATCGTTACCAAGTTTGAAGCAGTAAGGCGGCAATTGAATGCCGCCATACTCATGTACTTTCGCGATGACGAGGAGCTCGCGATTCTGGAGTTCCCCCGGTTCTGTGGACAGTTAAGGGCTTGCAGATTCTAGCCGTTCATGAGCGCTCCTTTCGAAGTTGATGGGTGATTGGTAGCCTAGGGCGGAATGCCGCCGGCCGGGATTGTACCATCCCTCGATGAACTGGAAGATGGCCATGCGGGCTTCAGCCTTTGTCCGGAACTTTTGC
>BDTT01000128.1 GCA_002897995.1 bacterium BMS3Bbin10
ATCACGTTCAGCCTGCTTGAGCCAGCCATGAATCGTTGCAGCGCAAGGTTCAAACTCCCTGGCCAGGCCCTCCACGCTACGTCCGGCACTGGCCAACGCAACAATCTGTTCCCTGAAGTCCGCAGGGTACGGGTTCCTTGTTCTCGGCATTTGGACACTCTCCTATGAAAGTCAAATTGTGTCCATCAAACCGGGGGAACTCCAGCTGAACACCCAGGCCGCGCTCCAGGCCGGGCCGTCGTTGCCCCGGCGCTCCCTGGCCTCGCTGGCGAAGAACTCCAGCTCGCGGACATGATCGTGAGCCTCAATGGCCATCTTCTTCAGGGCGCGATAGCGCGCGGCGTTTTCCTTGTTTCCTGCGCTCAGGAAGGCCTTCGCCTGGATGACTTCCAGGTCATCCAGGCGGATCGGAGCTCGGAAACTCATCTGAATGAAGTCCGGGACTCGCCTGAATTTGACATCCGCCAGGGAAAACGGACCGCCGCTCCTGGCGGAATTGAAGGAGGCGTCGGCATTGAATTTGGCGCTGTTATAGAACGCGCGTCCATTGAAAGTGCATTGAGCGAACCACGCACCCCCTTCGAAGGTCGCCCCGCCGAACCCCGCATTTTTCTCGAATTTGACGTCACTGAAATCCGCCGTATGCGGAAAGACGAAGCCGGAAAAATCCACGTCCTCAGTGAAGATATGCTTTGAGAAATCAACCGTGGCGGATGCAATCCAGCGCTTCGTTTCCGCATTGGTGGCGTTACCGATCAGATCAACCGCCCACTTCCCTTCCTTCTCCAGCTTCTCCTTCGCCTTCAACCGGTCTTCGGCCCATTCGTTCCAGCGGTCCTTGTCCTTTTTCCAGCGGTCGATGTCGCGTTGATTGGCCATGGGGGAAGTATGCCAAAGATGTTTGGTGTGTGATTGGTGATGCCCGTGGGAGCACTATTCCGCTTCTTCTTGAGTTTGTCATCAAGGGAAGGGCACTCTCCACTACATCGTCATTCCGGCGAATGCCGGAATCCAGTTCAGAGGTGCCACAGGTGACGCTGTTAAGACTGGATTCCCTAAATTCACGGAACAAGTGCAACACCCTAGACTGGGTGCTGCTATGGGAACTCACTACACACAACTTTCGCTGGACGAGCGGATGGAGATTTTTCATCTGCTGAAGAACGGCCACAGTTATCGCGCCATTGCCGGCGTCATCGGGCGGTCGGTCTCAACCATCAGCCGGGAAGTGGCGCGCAACGCCAGGCCAACCAAACGGTTTGCGGGCGGTTACCTTGCAACCCGGGCGCATGAACTGGCTTTGCGCCGCAGGCGATGGGATGCACGCTTCAAGATGCAGCGCCAGCCTGCCTTGCGCAACTACGTGCGCGACCGCCTTGCTATGGGATGGTCGCCAGAGCAGATTGCAGGCAGACTGGCTCTCGATGACGCTCCCATGCGGATCAGCCATGAGTCAATCTACCGTTATGTCTATCACCGTAGCGCTCAGAAAGACTGGTGGCATAAGTTATTGCCTCAGGCCAAAAGCCATCGCGGCCGGATGAAGCGCGGCGGTCTTGGCAGCGTTGAATATATCAAGCACCGCCGGACGCTCGATGAGCGCCCCTGGCAGGCGGATGGGCGCAAACAGCCCGGCCACTGGGAAGCCGATCTGATGAGTTTTGCAAAATACGGCCAGTATGTCCTGGTGCTGCACGAGCGTGTGTCCCGGATCATCCGTATTGTCCGTCTCGCAAACAAAACAGCCGCCCATGTCGCGGCCAAGATTGCCCGCACGCTCAAGATCCTGCCGGAATGCCTCAGGCGCACGATCACCTTCGACAACGGCACCGAGTTCTCACACCATTACAAACTTCACAGGCAATTGGGTGTCGAGACATTCTTCTGCGATACAAGAGCTCCATGGCAGAAAGGCGGTGTCGAAAACGCCATTGGCCGGATGCGGCGGCCATTGCCAAGAAAGGCAGGCCTTGCCACCCTCGCGGACCGTAAGATCACACAACTTGCCGAGGCATATAACAATACCCCGCGAAAATGCCTCAACTACCAAACGCCAAACGAAATCTTCAACCGTGTTGCACTTCAAACGTGAATCCATCTTCCCGCCTTCGCGGGAATGACGGAAGAAGCCGGGATGATGGATAAAGACCTCCCGATACACCCGGAACAGGTCCGGGGGTGATGAATAGGGTGCGCCCGCCAATCCCCCAAAACACCAAAACCCCGCCGGGTTTGCCGCCCGGCGGGGCTTCGTGAGTGTCGATCTCAAGCGATGGGGCTGTTTGTGCTTTGCGGGGAAGGGTCCCGGTTTCGCTCCTGGCAGGGGGGGAAATTTCCCTTAAAGAGCTGAACCGGCCTCATCGGCCCGCCTCGTGTCACGCCCCGCCCGGTCATGCCGGGCTTATCAAGCGCGGTTGCGGATTGTAAGGGGGGCTGGCGATTTTACCCGCCGGCCGGGCCGCAATCATCACTGGCTGCGGCGAATATCCACGCACGCGCTTTTCCAAAGTCTGATTTGATTGTCGGTAGCCTGAGCCGCCCTGATCAGGCGCATGGCCCTGAAGGTCTTTCGCGCCGTCTGCCGCAGGGCGGCACTGGCTGGTCCGGAGGTGTCATTTTCTTAAACCTCCCAATTGTTGCAGGAGCGATGTTGACGCAACGCGGGGAATGCGTCAAATCACGATTTGCCGCAGATGCGCAAACCCGCGTGAACAGGTGGCCGGCTGCCGCTCCGCGAGGGCCCGCATTCAGCATTTGCTAACCCTGTCGGTTACGCCTTCCTTTACGCCCCGCTGTTATTGTTTCTCCCAATAAATCGGGGAATGGGTCTATGGGTATTCTTTTGCGATATGCCTTCCTGCTGGGTCTCGGGCTGGCGTCAATCTTTGCATTTGTGAGCGCCACCGCGGTCACCGGACGGCGTCTGGCGGCAAGCAGCGGCTTTCCGGTTCAGGATTCGGCCGACATGACTTTCATGGTTCTCGCCCTTATCGGCATCCTCGGGCTGCTTTCGGTCGCAAAATTCGTCTTTTCCGGGTTTCCGGCGATGATGCGGGATTGGTATGGGCGTCACAAGGGCCAGATCGCGGCGCTGACCATGGCCGGTGTGATCGGCGCGGTGTTCCTGGTCGTTTAAGAGGAGATGCGGGAAGTTTTTTGGTTACACAGGGGGGAGCCTCACGCCGGATATCCGCCCCCGCTGGCGCAACCCGCAAGGGATGCGCTCAGGTGCGGGCAGGCCACTGGGGAAAGCGCGACTTGGCGCTGGTCTGTTTGGTCCGGGATTGGCGGGGCGAAAAAATGGGGCAGCCCGATACGGGCCGCCCCATTTTCATTTGCCGTGAATGCGCGCTGATCTAGGCGCTGTAATACATGTCGAACTCAACCGGGTGCGGCATCATCTCGGTCCGCTCGACCTCTTCCATCTTCAGCTCGAGATAACCGTCGATCTGGTCGTCGGTGAAGACACCGCCCTTTTTGAGGAAGTCGCGGTCGCCGTCGAGATACTCGCATGCTTCACGCAGCGAGCCGCAGACCGTGGGAATGCCTTCCAGCTCTTCGGGCGGCAGGTCGTACAGGTTCTTGTCCATCGGATCGCCCGGGTCGATCTTGTTTTCGATGCCGTCCAGGCCGGCCATCAGCATGGCCGAAAAGGCCAGATAGGGGTTCGCCATGGGGTCGGGGAAGCGCACCTCGACGCGCTTGCCATTGGGGTTCGCCACATGCGGGATACGGCACGAGGCTGAACGGTTGCGGGCCGAATAGGCCAGCAATACCGGCGCTTCATAACCCGGCACCAGACGCTTGTAGGAGTTTGTGGACGGGTTGGTGAAGGCGTTCAGCGTCTTGGCGTGTTTCAGAATGCCGCCGATATAATGCAGGCAGGTTTCCGACAAATCGGCATATTTGTTGCCGGCGAAGACGGGCTCGCCTTTCTTGAAGATCGACTGGTGAACATGCATGCCGGTTCCGTTGTCGCCAAAGACGGGCTTGGGCATGAAGGTTGCCGTCTTGCCATAGGCCTGAGCGACCTGCTGGACGACATATTTATAAATCTGAAGCTGGTCGGCGACCGTGGTCAGGGCCGCGTATTTCATGCCCAGTTCATGCTGGGCGGCGCCCACTTCATGATGGTGCTTCTCCACCGTCACGCCCATTTCGGACATGACCGAGAGCATTTCGGAGCGAATGTCCTGGCACGAATCGACCGGCGGGACCGGGAAATAGCCGCCCTTGTTACGCGGCCGGTGGCCGAGATTGCCCATCTCGTATTCGGTGTCCGTGTTGATTGGCAGGTCGGTCGAGTCGAGCCTGAACCCGCAGTTATAGGGATCGGCGGCGAAGCGCACATCGTCGAAGATGAAGAATTCCGCCTCGGGACCGAAATAGACCGTGTCGCCGATGCCGGTCTGCTGCATATAGGCTTCCGCCTTGCGCGCGACGGAGCGCGGGTCGCGCTCGTAAAGCTCGCCCGTCGTGGGTTCGATGATGTCGCAAAAGACCGCCAGCGTCGTCTGGGCGAAAAAGGGATCGAGCGTCCCGCTGCCGGGATCGGGCATGAGCGCCATATCCGACTGCGAGATGTCCTTCCAGCCGGCGATGGATGAGCCGTCGAACATGATTCCGTCGGCGAATGCGGCCTCATCCATGGTCGATACGTCCATGGTGAGATGCTGCATTTTGCCTCTGGGATCGGTAAATCTCAGATCGACGAACTTGACGTCCTCATCCTTGATCTGTTTCAGAATCTTGCTTACGTCTGCCATTTTCTTCCCCTGTGTTGCCGTGGATGCTCATCCCGGCCCATTTGATCTGACCTTAGGTTTCACTCAATGAAATGGCCGCCCCGGTCGGGCGACCCTAGATAGCGTCCTGCCCCGTTTCCCCGGTACGAATGCGCACCGCTTCTTCCATCGCGGAGACAAAAATCTTTCCGTCGCCAATCCGTCCCGTCTTGGCGGAGTTCATTATCGCCTCAACCGCCTTTTCGACCATATCGTCGCCCAGCACAATTTCGATTTTCACCTTGGGCAGGAAATCGACGACATATTCCGCCCCCCGGTAGAGTTCCGTCTGCCCCTTCTGGCGGCCGAACCCCTTGGCCTCGGTCACCGTAATACCCTGCAATCCGATCTCCTGCAGCGCTTCCTTGACCTCGTCCAGCTTGAATGGCTTGATAATCGCCTCGATCTTTTTCATCGACGTCCTGGGCCTCCTGCGAGTGCGGCGCAACTCTAGCGTTTCTTCTGACCGTCGTAACTTGCCATAGCATGCACCGTGCCAAATATGCAGATGAAAAATAAAACCCCAAAATCAAAGACTTATCGTGGCTCCTGTTCAGAAATCGCGGTGTGGCCGCGGGACTTTGCCTGTTTTTTGGGCATATTGCCCAAGTTTTGTTCAGTCGAGACGTCAGGACCGTTACCCGGAGGGTCGCCATGAGGATCACCGGTCTCGATCATCTGGTGCTGACGGTCGCGTCCATCGAGCGGACCTGCGCGTTCTACGAGCGGGTCCTGGGGATGGAGCGCGAGATATTTGCCGGCGGGCGCAGCGCACTCACATTCGGCAGGCAGAAAATCAATCTGCATGAGGCCGGAAAGGAATTCGATCCCAGGGCGCGCCATGCCGTACCGGGCTCGGCCGATCTGTGTTTCATTGTCGACGATGTCGCCGCCGCCCAGGCCAGGCTGGAGGCAGAGGCGGTGGAGGTGATCGAGGGGCCGGTGCCGCGCACCGGCGCCAATGGTCCGATCCTGTCCATCTATTGCCGCGATCCGGACGGCAATCTCATCGAACTGTCGCAATACAAATGACCGCCGCCCATGACATCGCCGGCGCGGCTCTGGAACTGCTCACCACCGAGGAGATGGGGCGGGCGGACCGGCTGACGATCGAGGCCGGAACGCCGGGGCTTGAGCTTATGGAAGCCGCGGGGCGCGCGGTTGCGGATGAGGTCGCGCGGCTGGCGCCGCGCGCGGGCGAAGCGGTGGTGCTGTGCGGACCGGGCAACAATGGGGGCGACGGTTTTGTGGCGGCGCGTCTACTGCGCGGCCAAGGCTATCATGTGCGTCTGGGATTGCTGGGCAAGCGGGATGCGCTGAAAGGCGACGCGGGCGAAATGGCGGCGCGCTGGGGGGGAGGCGCGGAGCCTTTGGGACCGGGTATCGTCGCGGGCGCCGAGGTCATAGTGGATGCAATTTTCGGCGCCGGTCTCACCCGCCCCGTGGAGGGGGTCGCGGGCGAAACCATTGAGGCCATGAACGCAAGCGGCGCAACTGTCGTCGCGGTCGATGTGCCGAGCGGAATAGACGGGACCAGCGGCGCTTTGAGGGGCGTCGCCGTCAAAGCGAATTCAACGGTCACGTTTTTTCGCCGCAAGCCCGGCCATCTGCTGCTGCCGGGCCGGATTCATTGCGGCGAGCTGCGCGTGGCGCAGATCGGCATCGGGGCCGGTGTGCTGGAGGCCATAAAACCGGCCACATTCGCCAATGCTCCCGAACTCTGGAGCGAGACCTTCCCGCGGGCCGGGCCGGCTGGCCACAAATATGACCGCGGCCATGCCATTGTCGTTTCGGGCGGTCCGGAGGCCACGGGGGCGGCGCGGCTCGGGGCCCGCGCGGCCCTGCGCGCCGGTGCGGGGCTGGTTACGCTGGCCGGTTCGAAGGCCGCCACGGCAGTTAACGCCGCTCATTCCACCGCCGTAATGGTCGCGTCATTCAGCGGCGCCGGGGGGCTTTCGGATATCCTGAAAGACACACGCAAGAATGCCCTCCTCATCGGTCCGGGAGCCGGCATGGGGAAGGGGACGCGCGATCTTGTCGCGGCCGCGCTGGAAAGCGCCGCGGCCTGTGTTCTTGATGCGGATGCGCTGACGTCTTTCGAGGAGAGCCCGGCGGCACTGTTTGCCGCCATATCGCGGCGCGGCGCGGGCGTCATGCTTACACCCCATGAGGGCGAATTTTCCCGCCTGTTCGGAAAAATGGTTTCCGGCGGCTCGAAACTGGAGCGCGCGCGCGCGGCGGCCCGGTTGAGCGGCGCAATCGTCATTCTCAAGGGGGCCGATACGGTGATCTCCAGCCCGGATGGCCGTTCCGCCATCAACGGCAATGCGCCGCCCTGGACGGCGACGGCGGGGTCCGGCGATGTGCTGGCCGGGTTTGCGGCCGGGCTGCTGGCTCAGGCCATGCCCGCCTTTGAAGCCGCATGCGCCGCCGTGTGGCTGCACGGGGCGGCGGCGGCCCGGTTCGGTCCGGGTCTGATCGCGGAGGATCTGAGCGAAATCCTGCCGGAAGTCCTGCGCGCGCTTGGCGAGGGCCGACAGCCTATCGGGTAGCGCTGCTCGCCGCGCCCGCCCGCCAGACGGCGTTGGGCCGCAAGCGCTGCTTCAACGTCCTGATGCGGGCATAGGCCTCTTCGATCCGTCCGCGCGCGATCGTTCCCTCGAGAACCGCTTCGCGCAGGATCCGGGTTACCTTCGGCACGAATTTCGGGTCGGAGCCCGATGACGAGAACATCAAAATATCATTGCCGCTCTGCACCGCTTTGATCAGCGTCGTTCGCAGATTGTAATATTTGCGGATGGCGCCCATTTCCAGATCGTCTGTGATGACGACGCCCTGAAAGCCGATTTTCCTGCGTATCCAGCCCTCTATCGCGGTGGGTGTGAGCGTGGCCGGCAGGCGCCGGTCGCCGGAAAGCGCCGGGTGGTAGAGATGTCCCACCATAATGGTGTCGATCGCGCCCTTGCGGGCCAGCATGCGGTAAGGCTCCAGCTCGACCTCCTTCCAGGTTTTGGTCAGGTCCACAAAGCGTTTGTGGCTATCGGCAAAGCTGCTGCCATGACCGGGAAAATGTTTGACCGAGGTGAGAACATTTGCCTCCCGGTGCGCGGAAATAAAGGCCTGGGCAAAAGCCGTCACACGCTTCGGGTCGGCGCCATAGCTGCGCCCGAGCCGGCCGATGACCGGATTGCGCCGGTTGAGATTGAGATCGACAACGGGGCCGTAATTGAGGTTGAAACCGGCGCCCGCAAGCTCCTGCGCCAGGCTTTTGTATATTCGGCGCGCTTTGTCCGGGGTGTAAAGCCGGGCGATGGTTTGTGCGGTCGGAAACCCCCGGAAGCCCTTTCGGCGGGACAGGCGCTGCACGCGGCCGCCTTCCTGGTCCACGGAAATAATCGGCGGCAGGGGATGGCCCGTGTTGAGAAATTTTGCGTTCATCGCGCGCACCTGGGCGGGGGAGCGGATATTGCGGTCCATCAGGATCACACCGCCGATCTGTCCGGTTGCGATCTGCCGCGTTATCCGGCGCACGGCCTTGCCTTCAGGGGCCGAGCCCTGAAACCCGACCAGCAGCATCTGCCCGATCATGGCATCGAGGTTGCGCGTGTGCGTGCCTGCGTGTGCCGGCGCCGAAAGTGCGGTAAAAGCAGCCAGGACCAGAACCGGGATTGTGAGGGTGCGCAAGAGGTTCGATTTCAAAAGAGCGGTGCCTTTCAAGCATGAGTCCTGATCCTAGCATTGGCCGTATTTGCCATTCACGCTGACGACTATGACTGAACGTTGACGCCAGAGCCAGCAAATGACAAAGAATTGCACTAAAGCCAGTTTATACAGCCGGATTTGTGGCGATATGGCATAAGGGATAACGATGAGACGCGCTCTCTATCTCGCACTGGCGGTGCTGGTAAGCCAGCCCTCGCCGGCGGCCGCCATCGCGACGGAGGATGCGGTGCTGCGCGCGCGAGAAGGCGCGGCCAATTTGCTGCGCGGCAAGTATCGCGATGCGATCGCGTCCTTTGACAGTGCCCTGAAAGCCCGCGATCTGGCCGATGCGCGCCGGGCGAATATCCTGAATGACCGCGGTGTCGCCAAATGGCGGCTTAAGCGGCCCAAAGAGGCGATTGCGGATTTCAACAATTCCGTCGAACTGTTTCCGGACTACGCCCTTGTCTACAACAATCGCGGCAATGCCCTCTTGGATATGGGCGAAGCGGAACAGGCCCTGCTCGATTTTACGCGCGCAATTGCGCTGGCGCCCAATTATGGCGCGGCCTTCAACAACCGCGGCAACGCCCTGCTGACGCTGGACCGCAAGGAGGAGGCGCGAAAGGATTTCCGCAAGGCCATTCAGCTGATGCCCACCAATGCGGTGCCCTTCAACGGGCGCGGCAAGGTGCATGCGGCGCTGGGGCGGCCCTTTGCCGGTGTGCGCGACTTTTCGCGCGCCCTGAACCTCAATGCAAAATACTCCGGCGCGCGCCGCAACAGGGGCGCGGCATATCTGGAACTGCGGCGCGACAGCGATGCCGTGCTGGACTATACGGAATTGATTGCCCAGAATCCGGAGTCGGCGGAGTTCTATTTCGCCCGCGGCAGCGCCTATGCGCGCACCCGCCGTTACAATTCGGCGGTGAAGGATTTTTCCAAGGCCATCAGCCTCGATCCGGATCACGCCGCGGCCTACCGCGAGCGAGGTGCGGCTTTTCTCAGGACCAAGCGGTTCAAGAAGGCGCGCGCGGATCTGGCGATGTCCCTGTCGCTGGACCCCGGCAATGTCAGTGCGCTGACGAAGAGCGCCAACGCCTATTTGCGGCTGGGCATCGCGGAGGAGGGCCTGATACATGCGGACAAGGCCCTTTCGAGCGAGCCCAATAATGCGGAAGCCCTTGCGGCGCGGGGGCAGATTTATGAGTCTCTTGGCCGGGCCGAAGATGCGGTAACGGATTACAAGGCGGCTCTGGCGGCTGATCCGCTTCTGTCGAGCGCGCGCATCCGCCTGCAGAAAATGGGCGTTGCGCCGCCGCCGCCGCCAAAGCGCGAAACCCTCGGCAAACCGGTCAAGGGCTGGGTGATCAGCAAGTTGCCTGCCGGGCACTATCTTGCCACCAACCGCAGATACCCGAAGATTCAGGTGCGGCTTGAAATGTACGGGCCGGGCGAGCCGCGGATCGTTGACTGGACGCGGATGAAAAACAGCCTCCGGGGCATTGCGCTGCTGCGCTACCGGGCCGGCGCGCTCGGCGATGACGGCGCCGCGAGCTACGACTATACGGCGATCGTTGATCTGTGGAAGGCCAAGGTCGTCGCCGTCGAACCGCATAGCTGGGGAGACAAAAAGGCGCGCTGGGACTGGAAGATGGCGTCAGTCACCGTCACTGACCCGGATGGAATTGCAAACGAAGTGACCCTGCGCACCGCGCCGCGCGATACCTACGGCCGGGGCAATCAGTTCTGGTCCGACGATGGGTGGTGGGCGCAGGGAGGGAGGCCTGCACCGCGCCCCCGCCGCCCCAAGCCAAGACGGCGCCCGCCAAGTGGCGGTTTGTTCGACTGGTTGTTCAACTAGCAATATGAATGGATCATGTTCTAGTTTGAACGTGGTGCGTGCCGCATGGCGTCTGCGCTTGCTCGGGCGGCGCGGGAACGGCGGCCTGCAATCTTCAATAAATAGGCGGTATACAGGAATACCAGATAGGCGTTGAGTTCAAATATCTCTTCCCAGAACTGCCCGCTCGCCCAATAGGCATACCGGTCATCCAAACGCGTTACGTCAGTCCATTCCTCAATTAGCTGGCTTACAATGAGCAGGGGGAGCCAAAGGTAAAATGCCCAGGCTTTCCAGGCTTCCGGTGTCAGGCTTGATCTGATGACTTTTAATAAGTGCCTGTAGCGGGTTAAGACATAAACCAGCGTCGAGGCAGCCACCAGCCACATGAGTTGTTTGGCTCCAGCGGAGGCGGTGACACGCCACTCCGGAGCAATATAGGCGCGCAAATCGATCTCCCGGACGAGCAAGAGAAAACTCGAAGCCGCGAGCGCTATGGCGGCCGTTCGCACAACGCCGGAATCCTTTGCGGCGGTCATGCAGAACAGCGCAAAGGTAACTAACAACGTTATGGCCTGAAGATTCTCGATTGGACCATTTTCGTGCGAAATCTGTTGCTGACTCAGCCACCACCAGGCCACAAGGCCCGCATTCACAAGCACAACAATCAGGAAAAATCCACGCGAGGATTTAGGGTCAGAACTCATGAATGGCGTTCATTGTGATCGGTGGATTTTGCACCCGCGGGGCCCGGAAACTCTTTAGTTTGTCCGCCGTAATGGTTCGCTGACATAGCAGGCTTGCGGAAAAAGTCATGTCTATGCAACAGGAAAGATCAAAAAAAAAAGGGTATGGCTCCCCGGGCCGGACTCGAACCAGCGACCCAGCGGTTAACAGCCGCTTGCTCTACCAACTGAGCTACCGGGGAACTTGGCAAGCCAACCAAAGCCTGCAGACCGCACACGCTATAGCAAATGCGCGGGGATCATTCCAGACAAAGAAATGCAAGAATTTCAGAAATGGCATCCCGGCGTATTTTCGCACCGCCGGGAGCAAGTGTTTACGGCTATACAAACACTCGCTAGAACCGTGTCCTCCATCTGCCGCAATCCGAACCGGAGCCTCATTTGAAGCCGCCAGAAATAAAACTCGGCAGCAGCCGATTTCATCTGCCGCGTTCGCGCATCGTTCGGCTGGCGATTGGCATAATGTTGATCCTGGGGGGCATGCTCGGATTTTTGCCCGTGCTGGGGTTTTGGATGATCCCGCTCGGGTTTTTCATCCTTTCGGTTGATCTGCCTGCTGTTCGGCGGTGGCGCCGGCGTCTCACGAAATGGTGGGCGCACCGGAAGGACGGTGAAAACGGGGATCGCGACAAGCCCGCCGCGGATGGCCGCCGCTAATGCGTATCACCGGTAAGTGGAAACCGGTTACCGGTGATACGCATTAGCGCAGGTATTTTCCTTCCTTCTCCTTCACGCCGCCCATGTTCTGGAGCCGGAAGATTTCCTCAACGGAAACAATCTCGCGGTCGGCCTTCTCGATTCCCCCCTCGGCAATGATTTGCGCGAACAGCTTTTGCATCGCCGTGACCGCCGCGCGGATGCCGTGGTTTCCGTAGATCAGCATCCTGATTTTTTTGAGAGACTTCGCGCGGCTTTCAGTCATTTGCGGATAGGCCGTGGGTACGATGACGATTGGCGCCGTGCCGTTCCAGTTGCGGACAAAGCTCTCCACCTCGTCAGGGGTTTTCCGCTTTGAGTGGATGAGGATCATGTCCGCGCCGGCCTCTTCATAGGCGGCCGCACGGCGCAGGGCCTCTTCCTCGCCAAGCCCGGCAATAAGAGCCTCGTTTCGCGCAATGATCAGAAAATCCGGGTCCTTTCGCGCATTCGCCGCCGCTTCCAGCTTTCCCTGGAATTCCTCGATACGCAGCAATTCCTGACGCCCCCCGGCCACAAGGCTCGTAACCTTCGGAAAAGTCTTGTCCTCGATGACGACAGCCGACGCCCCGGCAGCCTCGTATTGGCCGATCGCATAATGCACGTTGACGGCATTGCCGAAGCCAGTATCGATATCCGCCACAATCGGGAGCGATGTTCGTTCCGCGATCGCCCGCATCATCTGAAGATGCTCGCTCATCGTAATCACGCTGACGTCGGGCAGTCCGTACAGAGCGGATAACTCGAACCCGCTCGCCCACAGCCCGTCGAACCCCGCTTCCTCCGCGAGCCTTGCCGAAAGCGGGCTGTGGGCCGCCATAATCCGCGCCAATCCGCGCTCCGCCATCTTGTCATGCAGGGTCTTTGTCTTGAGCTTGCTCATTGTGTTTGTTCCATTTTTTGTTCTTCAGGATGCTCTCTGATTCCGGGGGGAAGGGAATTCAGTCTGGCACAATACATTCGGTTATTTGCGCATATGAATTTTTTGATGCACTATAGGCTGGCAGGCGTTAAAATCGCAGACTAACAGGCTTGTTTCCGCCTTGTTTCTGCTTTGGGGCTCTGCCTGAAAAGCAGTTTCATGATGAACCGCCAATCAAGGCGGAAGAGAACAGGAATTTGTTTCCGGATGACATAGGGAGGACAAATGTCACAATTATCCCGTCGTAATTTCAATATCATGTTGGGAGCGACCGGTGCAGCCACCCTCGCTTCAACGGCAATAGGCACCTTCGCTTACGCCCAGGGCAAGGGCAGGGTGGTCATTATCGGCGGCGGCGCGGGCGGTGGAACCGTCGCGCATCTGGTCAAGAAGGGCGCGCCCGGCCTTGACGTCACGCTCGTCGAGGCCAATGCCCAGTATACATCCTGCTTTTTCTCCAATTTATACCTTGGCGGTTTTCGCAGCTTCGAGTCCATAACCCACAGCTATGACGGACTGAAAAAGCTCGGCGTCAATGTTGTGACCGACTATGCGACAGGGGTCGACAGCGCCAAGAAAACCGTCACTCTTCGCGGCGGCGCGACACTGGCCTATGACAAGCTGGTTCTGTCGCCGGGCATCGATTTCAAATGGGGCGGGATCGAGGGCTACTCCGATGACGCGGCCCAGATGATGCCGCATGCCTGGAAAGCCGGCGCGCAGACGCAAGTCCTCAAGAAGCAGCTTGAGGCGATGAAGGCCGGTGGCACCGTCATCATGTCGCCGCCGCCGAATCCGTTCCGTTGCCCGCCTGGACCCTATGAGCGCGCATCGATGATCGCCTCCTATCTGAAAGCAAACAAGCCGGGCTCGAAACTCATCATCATGGATCCCAAGCCGAAATTCTCCAAACAGGCATTGTTCCAGGAGGGCTGGGCGGCGCACTATCAGGACATCATCGAATGGGTCCCGCCGGACCTGACGGGCGGCGGCGTCAAGAAGGTGGACGCCAAGGCGATGACCGTCACGACCGGCGACGGAGAAACGGTCAAGGCCGATGTCGCGAATATCATTCCGGCGCAGATGGCCGGGAAGATCGTGCATGTTGCCGGCTGCTCCGACGGGGACTGGTGTCCGATCAATCCGGCGGACTTCTCCTCCACCAAGGTCAAGGACATCTACGTGATCGGGGATGCTTCGATTGCCAAGAAGATGCCCAAATCGGGCTTTTCGGCAAACAGTCAGGCGAAGGTCGTCGCCAACTCCGTACTGGCCGCGCTTGCAGGCAAGAAGAAGTTTCCCGCGCGTTACCGCAACACCTGCTGGTCGCTTATTTCGGCCAATAACGGGGTCAAGGTGGGCGCATCCTACAAGGCCGGCGCGGACATGGTCGAAGTGAACTCGAAATTCATCTCCAAAACAGGAGAAACCGCAGAGTTGCGCAAGCAGACTTTCGAGGAGTCGCTGGACTGGTATACAGCCATGACGAACGAAATGTTCGCCAAGGGCTGAGTGCTGTCAGGTTCCGGTGAAGATTTGGGAGCGTCCGGTCCGCTTTGTTCCGGGCGCTCCTTCTTCCGGTTCGCATTTTCATGCCGGGGTCCGGTTTCATCCGGGTAATGCTAATGCTGAAGAATCTTGCCTTCGTGATCGCGACAAGCATGGCCGCGCTGACATCCCTCGCGGCCTTTGCGAACGAAGAGCGCGAGTATGGCGAATATCTGGCGGGCGAATGTACATCCTGCCACCGCGATGGCGCCAACGAGACTATTCCGCCAATTGTCGGTTACGAAGTCTGGGCCTTTGTCTCCCTCATGGATACATACAGAAATGGCGAGCGCGACAATCAGGCAATGGTCTCGGTCGCAAAGTCGCTCGATGAGGAACAGATCAAGGCGCTGGCGATTTATTTTGCGTCCGTGGAGCCTAAGGGAAATTAGCCGCTCTGGTTCGGCTATGGAGGCCACGCCCGGAATCGAACCGGGGTAAACGGATTTGCAGTCCGCTGCGTAACCACTCCGCCACGTGGCCCCATCGCATATAATTCCTGACTTGAAGTTGTTCGGCCAAGAACCTTATTCGCTTCGTATTTTCAGGATGATGCCGCGGACGCATACACAATCAACGAAACGATCAACGCGCCGCTTATATCAAACACGCATCGCCATCACAATGCGGTGCAGCTTGACAAATTGTCTTAAATTTTCAACTGAAAGGTCAGGTTATGAAATTACGACCTGGCGCGGGGAGTCCACGAATGAACGATTACGCGGCGGCACGGCACAATATGGTCGAATCCCAGATTCGGCCCAATCAGGTTAGCGACGCGCGGTTGTTGCGCGCGATGATGGATATTCCCCGGGAAGACTTCGTCCCGGCATCCTTGCGCCCGCTCGCCTATATGGAAGAGGAAATTCCTGTTGCGCCGCCGCGCCGCGGCATGGCGCAACGCTGCCTTGTTTCGCCCATGCCGCTGGCTCGAATGATACAGCTTGCCGAAGTGGAGCCTGACGACCTGGTCCTGGATGTGGGATGTGCGACCGGGTACTCAACGGCCATTCTCGCCCGGCTGGCGGAGTCCGTCGTTGGCCTTGAATGCGACGAGGGTCTCGCCGAACAGGCAAGCCGGACGCTCATGGAACTGGGAGCGGACAATGCGGCGGTTGTTTCAGGTTTCCTGCCCGATGGCTATCCCGGCGAGGGGCCCTATGATGTGATATTGCTCAATGGCGCCGTCCCCGAGGTGCCTGGTCGCCTGATGGACCAGTTGAAGGATGGCGGCCGTCTGGCGGCCATCATCGCGGCGCATAATTTTGGGCAGGCCACGCTCTTTCGCAATAGCGGGGGACATGTGAATCACCGTCCTGCATTCGACGCGGCCGGCCCTGCCTTGCCGGGCTTTGAGCTGGAAAAAGAGTTCGTTTTTTAGCGTTCCGAACCGAATATATCCATTCTCATACACTTTCCGCGAAAAGTGTTGCTTGGACTCCACACCGGACAAGCACTTGTCCCCGGTTTTGGTGAATTGTCTTTAACCTTCAGGTCCGACCTACTATTCTTGCGCCATGTAACGTCAACGGAGCAGGTCGGCTGGGGTGTCGAATGGCAGACAGTGCGACGGGCAGCCAGCTCCGAATGCGTAGGTCCGGGATGCGTTTAAGAAATTATTCAATCGCCACGCGCGGTGCGGCGCGGGTTGTGCTGCGTATGCTTGCGGCATGGCTCGCGGTATACGCGCTTCCGGCAATGCTGGCGGGCGCGGCGCAGGCGGAAACTCTGCCCCGCGCCCTCGTCGCGGCGTATTTGACCAATCCGACGCTGAATGCGGAGCGGGCCAAGCTCAGGGCCATTGACGAGGAAATCTCCCAGGCCCGCTCAAACTTTCTCCCCTCTGTTTCAGGAGACCTGCAATCGGGTTATCGCACCACGAACCCGAAACCCAAGGGGGGAGGTGCGCTGGGAGGTTTCAGCGCCGGTGGTCCCCACCACCCGAAAAGCTATTCGCTCACGATCAGCAAGAGCCTGTTCCGGGGCCTGAGGACGGTCAATGCAATTCGCAGGGCCGAGGCCGAAATTCAGTCGGGCCGGGCAAGTTTGCGCGCGGTCGAGCAGGCGGTGCTGCTCGATGTGGTGACGGCCTATATGGATGTGGTCCGCGATCAGGCCATTGTCCGTTTGCGGGAGGGCAATGTCCGGGTTCTGGCGGAACAACTCAAGGCCACCAAGGATCGCTTCGAGGTTGGCGAGGTGACGAGAACCGATGTGGCGCAGGCGGAGGCGCGGCGTAGCGGCGCCATTTCGCAACTCTCTCTGGCCCAGTCCAATCTCAAGACCAGCCACGCGTCATATCAGCGCGTCGTTGGCCATCCGCCGAACAGTCTTGTCGAATCCAACCCCATCGATTCCCTGTTGCCCGGCTTGCTGTCCGGCGCACTGAGCCTGGCGGAAGCGGAAAACCCCAACATCGTCGCCGCCGTCTTCTCCGAAGAGGCCTCCCGCCATGCGATCAGGGAAATCATCGGCGAGATGTTGCCCGAGGTGAGCGTCGAGGCGACCATTTCGGATTCGTTCGAGCCCTCGGTCTCCCTCGACAGACAAAGCGAGAAGCGGCTCACCGGCCGTATTACCGTGCCGTTATATTCGAAGGGTTTGCCGTCGTCCCGCGCGCGTCAGGCCAGAGAGACCAACCGGCAGCGCCGGCGCCAAATTGACGAGGCCCGCGCCCAGGTGAACGCGGATGTGATCGCCGCATGGGGGCGGCTGACGGCCGCGCGCGCGCAGATTGAATCCGATCAGGCGCAGGTGCGCGCCAACAAGATCGCGCTTAACGGCGTGAAGGAAGAAGAAAAAGTCGGGCAACGCACCATCCTCGACGTTCTGGATGCGGAGCAGGAATTTTTGGACTCACAGGTGACTCTTGTCGGTACCAAGCGCGATATGGTCGTGGCGGCGTATAGCCTGCTCTCTGCGGTAGGGCGGCTGAATGCACAATTTTTGCGCCTTCCGGTAGAGCAATATGACGCCGCCGAGCACTATAATCGGGTGAAATACCGGCTTTTTGGAACCAATCCCGATCGGCGCGGACTGTTTCGCCGTTAACCATAACGAAGTTGCGAAGGGCGTATCGGGCGGCGAGACTTGCAGACGACCAATGTGTTAATGTATTCACCAAATAGACCATCTGTGGGCATGATGGCTAAGAGAGGCGGCAAAGGAATTCAAGCATGAGTAGTTCAGAACAGGCTCCCGAGCCGACAATGGACGAGATACTGGCATCCATCCGGAAGATTATTTCCGACGACGAACCAGGTGACTCTCCACAAACCGAAGGCGCGGCTCCCGAGGCGGCGGCGCCGGCGGAAGGCGCGTTTGCCGACGATCTGGCAAACGCTTTCAACGATACGCAGGCCGAGGCGGCTGACGATATTCTGGATTTGACCAGGGTTGTTTCGGAACAGGCGCCGAATGAGGCGCCTCAAAGCGAAGCTCCCCAGGCCGATGCGCTGCAAGCCGCGCTCGGCGGTGCAGTTGAAGCGCCGGCCTCTCAGATACCGGAGGCCCCGGAGGCAGTTGCGGCGCCACAAGTCCCGCCGGCTCCGGTTTTGCAGGAAGCAATGCCTGACGACCAGTCCAGCGGTGAAATAGATATTTCAGCGGTGCTGGCCGAAGCTGGCATTGAGGAGACAGTCAGCGCCGTGCAGGCCGATCCGGCGCCCGCCGCGCCGGCTCCCGGAGAGGATCTGGGTGTGGCAATCGGGCAGGGCGATGCGCTTCAGCCCGAGCCTGCTCCGGCCGAGCCAGCCTCGATCACGGAAGTTCTTTCGGCAATCGATCCGCTGGCCACAGATCCCGTTCCGGCAGTCGCGGCCGATGCGGAAATGGCCGAAACTCCGGCCGCTCCCGCCGATCAGCCAGCCCCTGATGTGCTTGCCGAAGCAAGCATCGATAAGGGTGTTTACAACCCGGAAGCGGAGGAAGCGGCCGCCAATGTAGCGGAAGCCGCGCCGGCTGATGCGGACGCCGGGATTTCCGCCGGTGATCTGATGGCTGAACCCGCCGCGGAGCCAAGTGACGTGCTGGCGGAGGCGCCGCCTGAACCGGCAGCCGCCGTCGCCGCGCCGTTGCAGGACACCGCGCCCGTGGAAGAAGCAGCTCCGGTGGAAGAGGCTGTTCCGGTGGAAGAAGCCGCGCTTGTGGAAGAAGCCGCGCTTGTGGAAGAAGCTGTGCTTGTGGCAGAAGCTGCGCCTGTGGAAGAGACCGCGCCGGTGGAAGAGACCGCGCCGGCGGACGAGCAGGACACGGTGGAGGCCGCTGCACCGGTTTCAGGTTCCGGCGAAGGCAGAACACTGGAAGACAGCGTCAAGGACATGCTTCGGCCCATGCTGCGTGAGTGGCTGGATGAAAATATGGAGCGCATTGTTCAGGACGAGGTTTCCGCGGAAAATCTCAAGAGCGGCGGCGGTTAAAGGTTTCGGGTCTGCGGCGCGGACCCCTCTACAAGACGCGAGGCAGGAACCGGGGCCTATTGGCCCCGGTTTTTCTTTGCATAAGCGCCTTGCGGGACCCGCCCTCCTGTCCGCGGCGGGAGGGATGTTGACAGGCCGGGCGCGACGTGGCTAACCACCACTCTACTGGGGTTCTGACCCTGGGTCCGTTACTGGCCGCGATCCTCACCGGTACTCTCAAGCATATGCTCGACAAGACTTATCAGCCCTCCGAACTGGAACAGCGAATCTACACCGCCTGGGAACAGGCGGGAGCGTTTGCCTGCGGCCGGCCGGGCAGGGTTGCGGCCGGAGCAAAGCCCTATTGCATCATGCTGCCGCCGCCCAATGTCACGGGCACGCTGCATATGGGCCACGCGCTCAATCACACATTGCAGGATATCCTGATCCGCTTTGAGCGCATGCGCGGGCGCGACGTGCTGTGGCAGCCAGGCACGGATCATGCCGGCATCGCCACGCAGATGGTGGTCGAGCGCCAGCTCATGGAGAACGGCGAGCCCGACCGCCGTGCAATGGGCCGGGAAAAATTTGTTAAGCGGGTCTGGGACTGGAAGGCTGAATCGGGCGGCCTGATCACCGAGCAGCAGCGCCGCCTCGGCGAATCCTGCGACTGGTCCCGCCAGCGCTTCACCATGGATGACGGCATGAGCGAAGCCGTGCTCAAGGTGTTCGTCGATCTCTACCGCGAAGGGCTGATCTACAAGGACAAGCGCCTCGTCAACTGGGACCCGAAACTGCTGACGGCGATCTCCGATCTTGAGGTGCAGCAGGTTGAAACCAATGGCCACCTCTGGCATTTCAAATATCCCATAAAAGGCGAGGAGGGGCGCTTCGTGGTGGTCGCCACGACGCGGCCCGAGACCATGCTGGGGGACACCGGCGTCGCGGTTCATCCCGATGATGAGCGCTACAAGGACCTGGTCGGCAAAACGGTTCTCCTGCCGCTGGTGGGGCGTGAAATCCCGATTGTCGCGGATGAGTATGCCGACCCTGAACAGGGGTCCGGCGCCGTCAAGATAACCCCGGCCCATGACTTCAACGACTTCGAGGTCGGGCGGCGGCAGAATCTGGAAATGATCAATATTTTCGATGAGCACGCCTGCATCTCAATCGAAGAAAACCGCCTGTTTTGGGAGAACACTCTGTTTGCAGAACGTCTCGGAGGGGCAGAAGAGGTCGTACGTGAGATCGGCGGCCGTCCAAAAGAAGATGTAAGTAAGTACGTTCGCTACAAAATCGACCACCCAAAATTGATTGATTTGAAAGATCAATTGGATGAATTGCGGTGCTTGGGCGATTTAGATCGATTTGTCGCTCGAGAGCGCATCGTTGAGATGATGGAGGCGCGTGGTTTGGTCGAGAAGACCGAGGAGCACGCACATGTTGTGCCCTATGGGGACCGCTCCAACGTCGTGATCGAACCGTGGCTGACCGAGCAGTGGTATGTGGATGCAGCAACGCTGGCCAAGCCGGCCATTGCGGCGGTGGAGAAAGGCGACACGGTCTTTGTCCCGAAAAATTGGGAGAAGACTTACTTTGAGTGGATGCGCAATATCCAGCCCTGGTGTATTTCGCGCCAGCTCTGGTGGGGCCATCAGATTCCAGCTTGGTATGGACCTGGGGACGATGTTTTCAAGCATAAGATTTTTTGTGAGCTGTCTAAGGAGGAGGCAATATCAGCAGCAAAATCTCATTACGGAAGACCAGTCGAGATTGTCGACAAAGCAGAGTTTCGGCGCAGAGTTTTTCTTGAAACGACCTGGCCGGACGGAGATGGCAAATCAGAGTTCAAAGGACGTGTCATTCCGCTGATGCAAGACGAGGACGTCCTCGACACCTGGTTTTCCTCCGCGCTATGGCCGTTCTCGACGCTGGGTTGGCCCGAAGAGACGCCGGAGCTAGCGCGCTATTACAAGACCGACGTGCTGGTCACCGGCTTCGACATCATCTTTTTCTGGGTTGCGCGGATGATGATGATGGGGCTGCACTTTATGCGCGATGAGAAGGGCCGGCCCGAAGTGCCCTTCCACACCGTCTATATCCACGCTCTCGTTCGCGACGAGTCCGGCGCGAAGATGTCGAAGTCCAAGGGCAATGTCATGGACCCGCTGGAGATGGCCGATGAGTTCGGCGCCGACGCCCTGCGTTTCACCCTCGCCGCCATGGCGGCCCAGGGGCGCGACATCAAGCTGGCGAAGGCCCGCGTCGAGGGCTACAGGAATTTCGGCACCAAGATCTGGAACGCGTCGCGGTTTCTGGAAATGAATAAATGCGTTCGCGTTGAGGGTTTTGACCCGGGCGCGCTCACCTTAGGCGTCAACAAATGGATCGTGGGCGAGGTTGAAAAAGCCGCCCATGCGGTCACCGGGGGTATCGAGGCCTATCGCTTCAACGAGGCGGCGTCTGCGCTTTACCGCTTCGTCTGGAACATTTTCTGCGACTGGTATCTGGAGCTCATCAAGCCGTCTTTGCAGGGCGACGATGAAGCGTCGAAAGCTGAAACGCGCGCCACGGCGGCCTGGGTGCTGGATCGCTCGCTAAGTCTTCTGCATCCCTTCATGCCCTTCATCACCGAAGAATTGTGGACGCGGCTGGGAGAAACGGGTCCGCCGCGCCGCTCCATGCTCATTCTGGCGGAATGGCCGGAAATG